>CAYWSB010000094.1:0-20811 GCA_964460465.1 uncultured Geminicoccaceae bacterium
CGGCCTCCGGCCAGCCGGCATTGGGCGAGCGATGCTTGCGGCTGTCGCGCCAGATGGTCTTGAGTCCCCGCCAGGGCGCGCCCAGCCCCGGTGCGGCGAGCACGCAGAGGAGTGCCGTCAGCCGTGCGGGCACCAGGTTCACCGCGTCGTCGAGCCGGGCCGCCGCGCGGCCGAAGTCGATGTAGCGCTCGTTCTGGTAGCCGATCATGCTGTCGGCGGTATTGACCGCCTTGTAGGCCAGGAGCCCCGGCAGGCCGAGCAGCACGCCCCAGAAGAGCGGGGCGATCACCCCGTCGGACAGGTTCTCGGCCAGGGATTCCGTGGCCGCCCGCCCGATCCCGGCGGCATCCAGGACGGAGGCGTCGCGGCCGACGATGTGCGTCACCGCGGCGCGCCCCGTCTCGACGTCGATGGCCAGCCCGGTCGCTACCGCCCGGACGTGATCGATCAGGCTCTTCTGCGCGAGCAGCGTGCTCATCACCAGCCCGAGCCAGAGCCAGCCCCAGGGCAGGGCCAGGAGCGCCAGCTGCAGGGCGAGGCCGAGCGCGAGCGCCCCGCCGACCAGGACCGTGACCAGCTGCTGGCCACGCTGCCGCAGCCGTGCGGCGTGGTCGGGGGCCCATTCCGCCTCCTCCTCCGGCGGGCGCAGCCGCCGCTCGAGCCAGGTGATCGCCCACCCGAGCAAGACCACCGGATGCGGCAGCCGGCGCCACAGCCGGTCCGGATCGCCGAACAGGCGATCGATCAGCAGGGCGACGAGCAGCGCCGGCAGGACGAGCAGGGACGTGAGCATGCCCCAGCCATACCACGCGGCGGCCGCGACGTGCAGCAGCCGCCACGTCACGGCCACCCGTGCTGCGCCGCACGGTGCCGCTTGTAACCGTCGGTGCCGGCTGGTACCGAATCCGCTCGATGCCGACCCGGACGAGCCGGTTCGCCTTGCAACCGCTGCCGAGACCCATGACCCGAACCGCGAGCGACCATTTGCGCCTGCCGAGCGAGATCTACGCGCGGTCGTTCGCGATCATCGAGGCCGAGGTGGGCGCCGACTTGCGTCGCCTGCCCGAGGCCCTGCGACCGGTCGCCCGGCGGCTGATCCACGCTTCGGGCATGACCGACATCGTCACCGATCTCGCCTGGGGCGGTCCGGTGGCCGAGCGGGCTCGCCGGGCGCTCCAGACCGGTCGGTCGGTCCTCTGCGACGTCCAGATGGTCAAGGCCGGCATCATCGACGCCCGCCTGCCGGCAGGTTCGGTGCCCCTATGCATGTTGGGTGATCCGGCCGTCCCCGAGCTCGCGCGCAGCCTCGCCACCACCCGCAGCGCCGCCGCGGTCGAGCTCTGGCGACCGCACCTGGAGGATGCCGTGGTCGTCATCGGCAACGCGCCGACGGCTCTCTTCCACCTGCTCGATCGCCTCGCCGTCTGGCCCGAGCGCCCGGCCGCCATCTTGGCCTTTCCCGTTGGGTTCGTCGGTGCCGTCGAATCCAAGGAAGCGCTGATCACCGCGGACCTCGCCGTCCCCTTTCTCACGCTGCGCGGCCGGCGCGGCGGCAGCGCCATGGCCGCAGCCGCCGTCAACGCGCTCTGGGACGACGCGACGTGAGCAGCCACTGGCTGGACGTCGTCGGCATCGGTGCCGAGGGGTCGGCCAGCCTCGCCCCGGCGCTGCGCCGGCTGGTCGCCGAGGCGCATCTCGTGGTCGGCGGCAGGCGGCACCTCGCCATGGTGGCGGATCTCGTCACCGGCGAGGCGGTGCCGTGGTCGACCCCGATCGCCGCCACCATGGACCGGCTGAAGGCGCAGCGTGGCCGCCCGCCCGCCGTCGTGCTGGCTTCCGGCGATCCCTTGTGGTTCGGCGTCGGCCGCCTGCTGCTCGAGCATTTCGGCGGCCGCGAACTCGCCTTTCACCCGCATCCCTCCGCCTTCCAGCTCGCCGCGGCACGCCTCGCCTGGCCGCTGGCGGAGACCGTCTGCCTCAGCCTGCACGGCCGCGCCGTCGACCGCCTCAACCGTCATCTGGCGGCCGGCCGCCGGCTCCTGCTCCTGACCAATGACGGCGCCGCCCCGGCGCTGATCGGCGAGCGGCTGCAGCGCGCCGGGTTCGGCCGCACCACCGTCACGGTCATGGAGAACCTCGGGGCGGCGGACGAAGCGATCGTCAGCTTCAAGGCGAGCGAGGCGACGCACCGTCGCTTCGGCGACCTCAACACGCTGGCGGCGCTGCTCGAGGCCGATGATCCGGAGCCTGCGGCCGCCCGCTGGAGCTTCAGCCAGGGCCTGCCCGACGCCGCCTTCCTCAATGACGGCCAACTGACCAAGCAGGAGGTCCGCGCCGTCAGCCTGGCGAAGCTCGCGCCCCGCCCGGGCCAGCATCTATGGGACATCGGCGCCGGCGCCGGCTCGATCGCGATCGAGTGGCTGCTGGCCGGCCGCGCCACGCCGGATCTGCCGACCAGCGCGAGCGCCGTCGAGACCTCGGCCGACCGGGTGGCGGTGATCATCGAGAACGCCCACAACCTGGGCGTGCCGGAGCTCGAGGTGATCCAGGGCACCGCCCCGGCGGTGCTGCCGGGCGATCCCGACCCCGATGCGGTCTTCATCGGTGGCGGCGTCGCCACCCCGATGCTGATCGAGGCCTGCCTCGCCCGGCTCAAGCCGCGGGGCCGCCTCGTGGTCAACGCCGTCACCCTGGCCGGCGAGGCGCGGCTGCTCGACCTGCAGCGCCGGCATGGCGGCGAGCTCGCGCGCATCGCCATCAGCCGGGCCGAGCCGATGGGTCGGACCGTCGGCTGGAAGGCCATGGTGCCGGTCACCCAGTGGACCCTGGTCAAGGGCACCGGGGACCGGCTCGCATGAGCGCACCGGGCAGGCTCGTCGGCATCGGCGTCGGGCCGGGCGATCCCGGCCTCCTGACGCTCAACGCCGTGGCCGCGATCCGCGCTGCCCCCGTCGTCGCCTATCTCTCGGCCGAGGGGGCCGCCAGCCTGGCGCGGTCCATCGTCGCCGCGCATCTCCGCCCCGATCACGAGGAGCGCCTGCTCGAGGCGCCGATGCGCGCCGAGCCCGAGATCGTGGGCGCGTTCTACGACGACGCCGCAGCCGCCATCGCCCGCGACCTCGAGGCGGGCCGCGACGTCGCCCTGCTCTGTCTCGGCGACCCTCTCCTCTACGGCAGCTTCGTCTACCTCCTCGACCGGCTGCGCGACCGCTTCGCCTTCGCGGTGGTCCCCGGCATCATGTCGTTCGGTGCCGCCGCCGCCCGGCTCGGCCGCGTGCTCGCCCGCCGGCGCGACGCCTACACCATCCTCTCCTCGCTGCTGCCCGAGGACCGGCTCGAGGCCCTGATCCGGGCCAGCGACGCGGTGACCATCCTCAAGGTCGGCCAGCGCCTGCCGCGGCTCAAGACACTTCTCGGCCGCCAGGGCCTGCTCGAAACCGCCATGCTCGTCACCTGGGTCGGCTGGCCCGAGGAGCGGATCGTCGCCGTCGCAGACTGGCCGGACGACGAGCCCGCCCCCTACTTCTCTCTGATCCTCGCCGGCCCCCGGAGCGCGCCGTGAGCGTGCCCGACCGGCGCCCCGGCGCCCGCGGCGGCCCGACACCCGTCGTCTGGCACCTGGGCCAGCGCTCCCGGACGCTGGCCGGGCGCGTCGCGGCTGCGCTCGGCGATACCTCGCTGGCCGGCCCGGCCACCGCCGAGCTCGCCGCCGCCTTCGCCGCCGGCCGGCCGATCGTCGCGATCGCCGCCACCGGCATCGTCGTCCGCGTCCTGGCCCCGCACCTCGCCGACAAGCGGGCCGAGCCGCCGGTCGTCGTCGTCGACGAGGCCGGTCGCTTCGCGATCCCGCTCCTGGGCGGCCACCAGGGGGCCAACGACCTCGCCCGTCGGCTGGCCGCGGCGCTCGGCGCCGCGGCCGTCGTCACCACCGCCGGCGATGCCCGCTTCGATCTCGCTCTCGACCGACCGCCCGCCGGCTTCCGCTTGGCCCATCCCGAGGCCGCCAAGCCATTCATGGCGGCCCTCCTGGAGGGCGCCGCCTGTCGCCTGAACGATCCTGCCGGCCTCGCCGGCTGGCTCCGCGAGGGCCGCCTGCCGCTCGCCGCCGGCGCCCCGCTCGCCATCGACGTCACCCACGAACAACGTCCTGCCGCCCCCGGTCGGCTCACCTTCCACCCGGCGACCCTCGCCCTCGGCGTGGGCTCCGAGCGCGGCGCGCCGGCAGCCGAGCTGCGCGAGCTGGTCGATCGCACGCTCGCGGACGCCGGGCTCGCCCGCGAGGCCGTCGCCTGCGTGGCGTCGGTGGCGCTGAAGGCAGCCGAGCCGGCGATCCATGCCGTGGCGCACGAGCTGGGCGTGCCGGCCCGCTTCCTCGAGCGGGAGGCCGTGGCCGCGGAGCGCCACCGGCTCGCCACCCCCTCGGCCGCGGTCGAGGCCGAGATCGGTGTCCCGGGCGTGGCCGAGGCCGCCGCCCTCGCCGCCGCCGGGCCCAATGGCAGGCTCCTGGTCACCAAACGCAAGAGCCGCCGCTGCACCGTGGCCGTGGCCCTGGCCCCCACACCCATCGACGCGGGGCAGGTCGGCCGGGCACAAGGCAGCCTCACCGTGCTGGGCTTCGGCCCCGGCGACGCCGCCACGCGCACGGCCGCCGTCGTCGAGGCCCTGGTCCGTGCCGATCTCGTCATCGGCTACAGCCTCTACCTCGATCTCGTGGCCGACCTGATCGGCCGTGCGGAGGCCCGCCGCTATCCCCTGGGCGAGGAACGCGACCGCTGCGTCGCCGCGATCGACGCCGCGGCCGCGGGCCGCGACGTGGTGCTCGTCTGCTCCGGCGATCCCGGCATCTTCGCCATGGCGGCCCTGGTCATGGAGATCCTGGAGAAGACCACGGACGAGGCGGCCGCGCGCATCGCCGTCACCGTCCTGCCCGGCGTTTCGGCATTGCAGGTGGCGGCGGCCCGCGCCGGGGCCCCGCTCGGCCACGACTTCGCCGTCGTCTCGCTCTCCGATCTCCTGACGCCGATGGCGACCATCGAGCAGCGCCTCCGGGCCGCTGCCGCCGGCGACTTCGCGCTCGCCCTCTACAACCCGGTCTCGCAGCGCCGCCGCACCGCACTCGCCACCGCCCGCGCCATCCTGCTCGAGCACCGACCGCCCGAGACGCCCGTCGTCGTCGCCCGCAATCTCGGCCGCGAAAGCGAGGCGGTCACCACCACGACCCTGGCCGCCCTCTCGGTCGACGAGGTCGACATGCTCTCCATCGTGCTCGTCGGCTCGAGCCGCACCCGCAGCTTCACCCGCGTCGACGGCAGCCGGGTCACCTTCACCCCCCGCGGCTACGAAGTCGCATGACCGTCCACTTCATTGGCGCCGGCCCCGGTGCCCCCGACCTCATCACCGTCCGCGGCCTGAACCTGATCCGCCGCTGCCCCGTGGTCCTCTATGCCGGCTCGCTGGTGCCCGCGGCCGTGGTCGCCGAGGCCGGCGCCGAAAGCGGTTCAGAGCCCCTGGTCGTCGACACCGCCCCGCTCGACCTCGACGCCATCGTCGACCTGATGTGCCGGGCGCAGGACGACGGCCGGGACGTCGCCCGGGTGCATTCGGGCGATCCCTCGCTCTACGGTGCCATCTCGGAACAGATCCGCCGCCTCGACGCCTGCGGCATTCCCTGGACGATCACCCCGGGCGTGCCCGCCTTCGCCGCCGCCGCCGCCGCCCTCGGCCAGGAGCTCACGCTGCCGGGCATCGCCCAGAGCGTCGTCGTCACCCGCACCGCGGTGCGCGCCTCGGCCATGCCCGAAGGCGAGACGCTCGAGGCCTTCGCCAGGACCGGGGCCACGCTCGCCATCCACCTCGCCGTCAACAACCTCACCGACATCCGCCGCCGGCTCGAGCCCATCCTCGGCGCCGATGCCCCGGTCACCGTCGTCTACCGGGCCACCTGGCCCGACCAGCAGATCATCAAGGGCACGCTCGCGACCATCCGCGACCTGGTCAAGGCCGCCGGCATCACCCGCACCGCCCTCGTCCTGATCGGCAAGGTGCTGGAATCCGAAGGCTTCGCCGAAAGCCGCCTCTACGCCGCCGACCACACCCACGTGCTCCGCAAGCGGCGGCGCTGACCGATCGCCACGGCCGGGCCTCCGGCCGGACCGGCGCCTGGACGGGTCTGGCCGCGCACACCATTTCCGCCACAGCCGCCGGCCTGGCACCGGCACCGTTCGTCACGAGCTGAAGGCCACCTGATGCACCCTGCTCCCAACCCGCTCCTCGCCGCCTGGGCCACCCCGTTCGGCGTGCCGCCCTTCCGGGCCATCGTCCCCGACCACTTCCGTGCGGCCTTCGAGACGGCCCTGGCCGAGCATCGGGAAGAGCTGGAGGCCATCGCCACCCGCTCCGGCGCACCGACCCTCGCCGACACGATCGACGCGCTGGAGCGCAGTGGCCGGGCCCTGCGTCGCGTCTCGGCCACCTTCTTCAACCTCGCCGCCACCGACTCCACGCCAGAGCTGCAGGCGATCGAGCGGGACATCACCCCCGTCCTCGCCCGGCACCACAACGCCGTCTACCAGGACGAGCGTCTGTTCGCCCGCATCGCCGCATTGGTGGAACGCGAGGCCGAGTTCGACCTGTCGCCCGAGCAGCGGCGCGTGCTCGAACGGTACCACACGGCCTTCGTGCGCAGCGGTGCCGGTCTGGAGCCCGCCGCACGCGAGCGGCTCGCCGCCATCGCCGAACGGCTGGCCACGCTCGGCACCCGCTTCGCCCAGAACCTGCTGGCCGACGAGCAGGCCTGGCAGCTGGTCCTGCAGAGCGAGGCCGACCTCGCCGGCCTGCCGCCCTTCCTGCGCGACGCCGCGGCTGCCGCCGCCGAGGCGCGCGGCCTGCCCGGCAAGCACGTCGTCACCCTCGCCCGTTCCAGCGTCGAGCCCTTCCTCACCTTCTCGACCCGCCGCGATCTCCGCCGGCTGGCGTTCGAGGCCTGGATCGCCCGCGGCGAGAACGGCGGCGACACCGACAACCGGGCGATCATCGCGGAGACCGTCGCGCTTCGCGCCGAGCGGGCGCGCCTGCTGGGCTACCCCACCTTCGCCCACTACCGTCTCGCCGACAGCATGGCCGGACACCCCGACGCCGCCCGGGCCCTGCTGCACTCGGTCTGGGCACCCGCCCGTGCGAAGGCCCTTGCCGACGCCGCGGGACTGCAGGCGCTCATGCAGGCCGATGGAATCGACGATCGGCTGGCCCCCTGGGACTGGCGCTTCTATGCGGAGCAACGCCGCCGGGCCGCCTTCGCCATCGCCCCGGGCGAGGTCGAGCCCTACCTGCCGCTCGACGGCCTGATCGAGGCCGCCTTCTTCTCCGCCAACCGCCTGTTCGGCCTCACCTTCACCGAGCGGCCCGACCTCGAGCTCTACCACCCGGACGTCCGCGCCTGGGAGGTCGCGGGCCCGGACGGCCGCCACCTCGGACTCTTCCTCGGCGACTACTTCGCCAGGCCCGCCAAGCGCAGCGGGGCCTGGATGAGCGGCTTCCGCTCCCAGGAAAAGCTCGCGGGCGACATCCGCCCGATCATCGTCAACGTCATGAGCTTCTCGAAACCCGCTGACGGTGCGCCTGCCCTGCTCGGCTTCGACGACGCCCGCACCCTCTTCCACGAGCTCGGCCACGCGCTGCACGGCCTCCTGTCCGACGTCACCTACCCCTTCATCGCCGGCACCGCCGTCGATCGCGACTTCGTCGAGTTCCCGAGCCAGGTCTTCGAGCACTGGCTGGAGGTGCCCGAGGTGCTGACCCGCTTCGCCCGCCACCACGCCACCGGCGAGCCGATGCCGGACAGCCTGATTGAGCGCCTGAAGGCGGCGCGCAACGCCGACCAGGGCTTTGCCACGGTCGAGTACACCGCCTGCGCGCTGGTCGATCTCGACCTGCACCTCGAGGAGGGCACGGAGGACCTCGACATCGGCAGCTTCGAGCAGGAGAGCCTCGCCCGGATCGGCATGCCCGAGGCCATCGTGATGCGGCATCGCCTGCCGCAGTTCGCGCATCTCTTTTCCGGCGGCGGCTACGCGTCAGGCTACTACAGCTACATGTGGTCGGAGGTGCTCGATGCCGACGGCTTCGGCGCCTTCGAGGAGGCCGGCGATCCCTTCGATACCGCACTGGCGCAGCGCCTGCGCGACTTCGTCTATGCCGCCGGCAACGCCATGGACCCGGCCACCGCCTACCGCGCCTTCCGCGGCCACGATCCGGAGCCGGCGGCCCTCCTGAGGAAGCGCGGCTTGGCACCGGCGACCTGAGCCGGCGGCAGCGCCCTACTCCCGCGGCGGCTCCTCGACCGGACGGTAGAAGCGGTGCGGTCCGATGGTCGCCGTGGGCTCGAAGTCCTGCGCCCAGTCGGGCGCAACGTCGAGATGGTGGAAGAAAAGCGCGCCCAGGGTCAGGTCCGCGAGATCGCCGTTGAGCGCCTGCCGGGCGATCTCCGTGGTCAGGGCGTAGCGGTCCGGCTCTTCCACCTCGAGCGGGTTGCCGTCGCACCACCAGGAGAACTGGCAGGGACCGTCCGGCTGGCCCTCGGTGACGACGGCGCAGATGCGGTTCGGGAAGCGGTCGTCGGCGAGCCGGTTCATGACCACGTTGGCCACCGCGATCATGCCCTCCTCGCCCTCGCCCTTGGCCTCCCAGTAGATCGTCCGCGCAAGGCAGGTGAGCGCGTCCTCGAGCGGCTGCTGCCCTTCGGGATCGATCACCTCCGCCTCCACCTCGGTGATCGGCTCGACCGACTCGGGCGACACCGGCGCACCGGCCGCCTGCGCCTCGAGCGTCTCGACCTTCTCGAGCGTCGCCGCCGGATCCGGCGCCTCGGCAGCCGGGACCGGCGGGGCTGCTCCGGTCGGCAGGGCCGCGACGAAAAGGAGCATCGGCAAGAGGCCGCCGGCTATCGAAGCGTGGCGGGTGGTCTGTTCCAGTCGGGGGGAGCGATACTTCATGGCCATTCGCATCGATAATGTCCGCAACGCCGTCGTCGACCGCGGCAGCGACGCCGCAAGGAGCATTGCCGACGCGATCCCGGGCGACGTCAAGGACCTCGCCAAGAGCCTCGGCAGCGACAAGCCCATCTTCGGCACGCCCGGCAACGACTATCTCGTCGGCAGCAACAGCAGCGACGTCATCCTGGCCGATCCACCGGTGCAGGACGACGGCGGCGGCGACGACGTGGTCGACGGCGGCGAGGGCAACCACGTCAGCCAGACAGCCGGCCCGGCAACGACGACGTGCAGAGCGGCCGCGGACAGGACATCGTGCTCGGCGGTATCAACAAGGATCTGCTCCGCGGCGGCGAAGGCGACGACTGGCTGGACGGGGGCGACGGCAACGACCGGATCGTCGGCGGCAACGACGACGTGCTCATCGACGGCCCGGGTGCCGACCGGATCGAGGACCGCACCGGCGACGACACCATCGTCCTCATGGCGGATGCCACCACGGACCTGGTGCTGATCCTCGAGGACGACATCGGCATGGGCGTCGACCTCGTGCGCGGCTTCGACACCTCCGCACCGGGCGAGGGCGGTCGACCTCGACAGGCTGCTCGACGACAACCTGCTCACCAGGGACGGCGTCGCGGTCAAGCCGACGACGCTGGATGCCATCGGCATCGAGTCCCTCGTCCCGCTCGACCCTGCGGAAATCGCCTGAGCGAAGCCGGCCGCATGTTCAGCCCGTCCGCGCGCCGTCCAGCCGACAGACGACGCCCGCCAGCCGCGCGTCCGGCACCGGGTAGCGCGCCATCACGAGCGGGTCGTGCCCTGGCACGATCCGCTCCGGGTTCGCCGCCAGCGCCCGCAGACGGTCGTAGCCGCGCAGCGTCTTCTCGACGTCGTGCGTGATGATGAACGGCCGGCCCTGCTCCATGTTCTCGTAGAAGTGCGCGGTGTCCGAGGCCAGGACCAGCGGCCCCGCTGCCGTCTCGACCCGCACGCACTGGATGCCTTTCGAGTGCCCGCCCAGCATGTGCACGGTCACACCCGGCGCCACCGCCCCGTCGCCGTCCTTGAACACCACCCGGCCGGAATAGACCCGCCGGACCATCTGGCAGACATGCTCCACGCTGTAGGGCGCTCTCAGCGCCTCGTGGCACATGCAGGCGCCGGTCACGTAGCCCATCTCCGCCTCCTGGAGGTGGAACCGCGCGTTCGGGAAATCGTCCAGCGTGCCGGCGTGGTCGTTGTGCAGGTGGGTGATGATCACGTCCTCGATCGCACCGGCATCGACGCCGAGCATCGCCAGCGCCTCGCGCGGCAGCTGGTCGAGCTTGCGCCCGCGCCGCGCCGCCTCCTCGTGCTCGAAACCGGTGTCGACGACGATGGTCCGCGTCGCGTTGCGGATCACCCAGACATAGAAGTCGAGTGGCATGGGTGCGGTCTCGTGCGGGTCGAGCTGCATGAAGTTCTCCCGCCGCCGGCGGTTCGCCACCGTCCCGTAGCGCACCGCAAAGACCTCGTAGCGATCGTCGGCCATCACCCCGCCTCCCCGTCTCGTTGTCCAGCCGGCCCCTGACTACCCGGAAACCAGCCGGTCGACCACAGCCACGGCACCGGCGACATCGGCCACGGCCTCACCCGTCCCGCGCGGCGGCCGCTCGAGCAGCACGACGGGCAGGCCCAGCGCCCGCGCGGCATCCAGCTTCGCCCGGGCGCCATCGCCGCCGCTGTCGCGTGAGAGCACGACGTCGATGCGCTGCTCGACCAGGAGCGCCCGCTCGGCCTCGGGTGTGAACGGCCCGCGGCCGGAAAGCCAGGTGACGTTGGCCGGCAGCGCGGCCGGCGCCTCGATGCCGCGCACCACAAACGCGAATGGTGCATCGGCGAGCGCCGGCACGGCCCGGGCCCCGACGGCGGCGAAGACCCGCCGGGCGTCGAGACCGGCGAGCGCTCGCAGCGCCGCGGCGAGGTCGCCCACACGCTGCCAGCGGTCGCCCGGGCCTGCCCGCCAGCCCGGACGCTCGAGCCTGAGATACCGGCAGCCGGCGGCTTCGGCGGCGGCCACCGCCGTCGCGCTGATCCGCGTGGCGAAGGGATGGCTGGCGTCGACGACGAGGCCGACGCGCTCGGTCTCGAGCCAGCTCTGCAGGCCCGCGACGCCGCCGAACCCGCCGATCCGATGCACGCCGGCCGGCAGCCGCGGGGCGCTGGTCACCCCGGCGAGCGAGGAGGTCGCCCGGACGCCCGGCCGCTCGGCGAGCGCCGCGGCCAGGGCATAGCCCTCACCGGTGCCGCCCAGGATCAGGACGTGCGGCGGCTCACCAGCCGGGGGCATGGGCGAGCACGTCACCGGCGCGGTCGACGACAATGGCCTCGATCGCCAGCCGGTCGCCGGCGGCGGCCAGCGCCTGGTCCCTTGCCCGTGCGGCGATGCGGGCCGCGAGCGCCGCCCGATGCGGGCCGGCCACGGCCAGCACCTCGCCCGCCGAGACGGCGTGGCGCGCCGCCGCGCCGGCCGCGGAATCGATGGCGTCGAGCTCGGCCGCGAGATCGGCGATGTCGACCGCCGACCGGCTGGAGTGCAGGTCGAGATGGCCCTGCGCCAGCTTGGCCAGCTTGGCGAACCCGCCGGCCAGGGTCACCCGCGGCACGGGCCTGCGCTTGAGGTATTTGAGCGTGCCGCCGGCGAAGTCGCCCATGTCGAGCAGCGCCATGTCGGGGAGGTGGTAGAGCGCCTGGACGGTGCGCTCGGAGGTGCTGCCGGTGCAGGCGGCGATGTGGTCGAGCCCGGCGGCCCTCGCCACGTCGACGCCGCGATGGATCGAGTGGATCCAGGACGAGCAGCTGTAGGGGATGACGATGCCGGTGGTCCCCAGGATCGAGAGCCCGCCCACGATGCCGAGCCGGGGGTTGAGCGTCCTTAGCGCCAGCTCGGCCCCGCCCGGAATGGCGATCTCGACGTCGAGGTCGAGCCCCTGCCCGGTGCGGATCGCCCCCTCCTCCAAGACCTCGGTGATCATCCGCCGGGGCACGGGGTTGATGGCCGGCTCCCCCGGCGGGATCGGCAGGCCGGGGCGGGTCACCGTGCCGACGCCCTCGCCGGCCCGGAAGCGGATGCCCCGGCCGTCGCCGCGGTCGCGCAGCGTGGCGATCACCAGCGCCTTGTCGGTGACGTCCGGATCGTCGCCGGCATCCTTGATCACGCCGGCCCTGGCCCAGCCGGGGCCCGCCTCGCGCCGGGCCAGGGGGAACGACGGGGTCTGGCCTCTGGGCAGCCGGATGGTCACGGGATCGGGGAAGCCCTCGCCAGCCAGCGCCAGGAACGCCGCCTTCGCCGCCGCCGTGGCGCAGGCGCCGGTGGTCCAGCCGCGACGCAGCGCCGTCCGGTTATCCGGCTGGCGGCTCATGGTGTGTGCAGGCCCACGGAACGGCTGGGCATCGCCCCTCGATTTCCCTATCAGCGGCGCATGATCCTGCGCCCGAACGAGACCCCGTGACCGCCCCCGCCATCATCGTCGCCGCCCCGCAATCGGGCTCCGGCAAGACGCTGGTGACGCTCGGCCTGATCCGGGCGCTCAAGGATCGCGGCCTCGGGGTCGGCAGCTTCAAGACCGGGCCCGACTATATCGACCCCGCCTTCCACGCGCGAGCCTCGGGCCGGCCCTGCCGCAACCTCGACAGCTGGGCGATGCGCCTCGACAGCCTCGTGGCGCTCTTCGCCGCCGCCGGCCGGGAGGCCGACATCGTCATCGGCGAGGGGGTGATGGGCCTCTTCGACGGGGCCCCGGACGGCACCGGCTCGACCGCCGATCTCGCCGCCCTGCTCGGTCTGCCGGTGCTCCTCGTCGTCGACGCCCGGCGGATGGCGCAGAGCGTGGCCCCGCTGATCGAGGGCTTCCTCCGCTTCAGGAGCGACGTCGCGATCGACGCCATCGTCCTCAACGCCACGGGCTCCGACCGGCACCGCCGCACGCTCCTCAAGGCCTGCGACGACCGCTTCTCCACGCCCGTCCTCGGCTGCCTGCCCAGGCTCGCCGACCTCGAGCTCCCCGCCCGGCATCTCGGCCTCGTCCAGGCGGCCGAGCACCCGGACCTCGAAGCCTTCATCGGCCGCGCGGCCGGCCTCGTGGCCGAGCATCTCGACCTCGACCGCCTCCTCCGGCTCGCCCGCCGGCCGACACTCGACCTCATGGCCGGCGGGCTCGGCCTCTGGCCCGCCATCGGCCAGCACATCGCGGTAGCGCGCGACGCCGCCTTCGCCTTCGCCTATCCCGCCGTGCTCGAGGCCTGGCACGACCAGGGCGCCAGCGTCCATCCCTTCTCGCCGCTCGCCGACGAGGCGCCCGACGCCGCGGCCGATGCCGTCTACCTGCCCGGCGGCTATCCCGAGCTCCACGCCGGCCGGCTCGCCGGCAACCGGACCTTCCTCGAGGGCCTGCGGTCGGCCGCCGGGCGTGGGGCCTTCGTCTATGGCGAGTGCGGCGGCTACATGGTGCTGGGCCGCAGCCTGACCGACCGCGACGGCGCCCGTCACGCCATGGCCGGGCTCTTGCCCGTGAGCACGAGCTTCGCCGAGCCAGGGTTGCACCTCGGCTATCGCCGCCTCCGGCTCCTGGAGAGCGGCCCGCTCGGCCATCGCAACGTCCCCTGGCGCGGCCACGAGTTCCACTATGCGTGCGAGACCGAGCGTCACGGCCAGGCCCTCTTCGCCGTGGCGGACGCGAGCGGCGACGCCCTCGGCGATGCCGGCTGCGTCTCCGGCAAGGTTGCCGGCTCCTTCCTCCACCTGATCGACCGCCACCCGCCATTCGGCTAGCGAGCGCAGGCGGCTGCGGCTATGAGGGTGCGGCAATCCGAGAGGGAGGTCCTTCGATGAAACGCCGCGACATCCTCGCCGCCAGCGCCGCCGCCGCGGCGACCGCCAGCATCGCCGCCCCGGCCATCGCCCAGGGGATCACCGAGTGGAACATGGTGATGCCCTGGCCGCGCAACACGCCGGGCGTGGGCGTCAATGCCGAGCGCTTCGCCCAGCGCGTCACCGAGATGTCCGGCGGCCGCCTGACCATCAAGCTTTTCGCCGCGGGCGAGCTGGTGCCGCCCTTCGAGGGCCTCGATGCCGTCTCCTCGGGCACCGCCGACTGCGGCCACGCGCCCCCCTATTTCTGGGTCGGCAAGGCGCCCGTGCTCAACTACTTCACCGGCATCCCGTTCGGCCTCACCGCCAACGAGCTCGCCGCCTGGTTCCAGTTCGGCGGGGCGCTCGAGCTCTGGCAGGAGGTCTATGACGCGTTCAACGTCATCCCCTTCTATGCCGGCTCCTCGGGCGTCCAGGCCGGCGGCTGGTTCCGCAATCCCATCAACGGCCTCGCCGACCTCCAGGGCCTCAAGTTCCGCATCGCCGGCCTCGGCGGCGAGGTGATGCGCCGGCTGGGGGTGAACACCGTCATCCTGCCGCCGGGCGAGATCGGCCCCGCCATGATGGCGGGCACGGTCGATGCGGTGGAGTGGATCGGCCCCTGGAACGACCGCGCCTTCGGCCTGCAGCGGCTGGCCAAGTACTACTACAACCCATCCTTCCACGAGCCCGGCCCCGGCCTCGAGATCATCGTCAACAAGGACAGCTGGGCGGCGCTCACCCCGGACCTGCAGGCGATCATCAAGGCCGCGGCCGCCGCCACCGCCTTCGAGACGCTGGCCGACTTCACCTACCACAACACGATCAGCTACCTGCCGCTGCTCGAGGAGGAGGGGGTCCAGTCGCTGCCCTGGCCCGACGACGTGATCGACGCCATGGCGCGCGAGACCTGGGCCGTCCTCGAGGACCTGGCCGCCACCGACGACCACGCCCGCCGCGTCCACACGAGCTTCATGGACTTCCTCAAGCAGTGCGACCGCTACGCCCAAAGCTTCGACTCGGCGATCCTCCAGCTCCGCCAAAGAGCACTGGCGCAGCTCTGACGCGTCCAGGGGGCGTCCCGCCGGGGCGCCCCCGAGCCATTGCGGTGTTGCCGGCAAGATTTCTCGGCTAATATCGCCTTGGGCTATCGAGAAACGGACGATGACGGGCAACGGCGACGAGCGTCAAGAACGGACACTCGAGCGCATCGAGGCGAAGCTGGATCGGCTCGTCGAGATGGTCTCCAGTCATTCGAGCCGCTTCGCGTCGCTCGAAAGCCGGATCGACGGCGTCGAAAGCCGCCTCCTGAAGCATGGCGCCGTCATCGACGCCCAGGGCAGCAAGCTCGATCACGCCAGAACGGAGCTCCTGCTGCGCCTGGACAATCTCCGCCTCGAGCTCCTCCAGGCAGCCGAGGACGAAGCTCGGTTCATGAACAGCGGCCAGCGACTGATCGCCGAGAGCCGGCTCGACGAGATCAAGGCGCAACTCGACGACCTCGCCCGTCGGCTCGAGGCGCTTGAAAAGGCCACCTGAACCGTACCGCTGGGGGCTCCGCCCCCAGACCCCCAAAGAGGCAAGGGGTAAGCTCCGCCTTCAGCGGAGCGTCCTGGCAACCCGGAAACCGACGTCATAGTCCCAGCCGCCGGGCACGCTCCTGTCGCGCGCGGCGGCGCGGAGGTAGATCGGAAGGTTGACCCAGGAACCGCCGCGCAAAACCCGCTGACCTTGCTCGCCACCCTCGACCCAGGCACGGCCATCAGTCGGCGCACCCCTATAATCGTTGTGCCAGACGTCGGCACACCATTCCCACACATTGCCGTGCATGTCGTGCAGGCCGAAGGGGTTGGCCGGGAACGACCCCACCGGGATCGTCTGATGCCGATGGACGCCCTTTCGTCCTGAGCCATCCGTGTAGTTGCCGTTATGGTTCCCCTGATCGGTCGAGATTGTCGGGCCGAAATGAAACGTCGTGGTCGTCCCGCCTCGGCAGGCATGCTCCCATTCGGCCTCCGACGGCAGGCGATAGGCAGCACCTGTCCGCTCGCTCAGCCAAGCCACATAGGCCTGGGCATCGTTCCACGACACGTTGATCACCGGCCGCCGCCCGCGGCCCCAACCTTCGTCGCCCGGCGGCTCGCGCCCCGTCGTCGCGGCGAACTCGTCGTACTCGTCGAACGTCACCGGATAGCGACCGAGCGCGAACGGCTCGGCGATGCTCACGTAGTGCTGCGGGCCCTCGTCGTTGGATCGCTCTGCCTCGGCCGACGACGAGCCCATGAGGAACCGGCCGGCCGGAATCACCACCATCTCCGGGCACCATGGGGCGTCGACGTCGCGGAAGACCTGAAGCGGCACGAACGCCGCCGTCGACGCGCTCGATGCGGGTGCGATACCGGCGCCGTCTTTCAATGCGCGCACGAGCCGGTCCAGCCCGTCCTCCGCGAAGAGGTCGACCCAATGCACGTCGCGCAGACCGAGGCCGAGATCGGGGATCTGCAGATCCGGCACGTCGCAGGCGTCGAGACGCACCGGAATGAGGTAGATCGACCCGGGCGGCCGCTGGCCGAAGGCGGCGAGGGCCAGGCGGAACTCGGTGTTCACATAGCCGACCTTGGCGACCGAACGGCTGGACAGGCAGGCGAGAAAGACGCCGGCGTCGCGAATGGCCTTGGGGATCTCGGTCTTCCAGACCTGCCCCGGCAGCAGGTCCTCGACATCCAGCCACGGCTCGAAGCCGCGCGCCCGAAGCTCGCGGTAGAGCTGCCGCACCGCCGGCTTGTCCTCGCTGGCATGAGCGAGAAAGATCCGTCGCGACGTCGTCATGGGCCCTTCTGCTCCAGGATCACGTCGCCTGGTTACCAGCGATCGCACTGGGACAAAAGGCGCTGCCACATGGGGGGCAGAGCCCTGCCCTCAGCCCTCCTCCACCCGCCGCCTGAGCCCCTTCACCCGCGACCGCTGCTTCTTCGCCTCGAGCTTGCGCTCCTTGCTCGCCCGGGTCGGGCGGGTGGCGCGGCGGCGGGTGGGCTCGATGGCGGCGTCGCGGAGGAGCTCGACGAGGCGGTTGCGGGCGTCCTGGCGGTTGAGCTCGCGCGTCCGAAAGCGCCGGGCGGTGATGACGATCTCGCCCGCCTGGCTCAGCCGCCGCCCGGCGAGCGCGGCCAGGCGCTCCTTGACCGCGTCCGGCAGGGACGACGAGGCCATGGCGGGAAAGCGGAGCTGGACCGCGGTCTCGACCTTGTTGACGTTCTGTCCGCCGGGGCCGGGCGAGCGGATGAAGCTCTCCTCGAGCTCGGCCTCGTCGATCGCGAGCGTTTTGGTGATGTGCAGCATGCGGCGCAGTCTAGCCCGCCCCGCGGCCACTGTCGCGGCAGGCAGCGAAGCGTTTGAACGGCACCACGCAGGTGCTACGATGGCGGACACGACGGACGCCGTCGGCGACCACGGGGGAGACAAGCTGGAGATGCCCGGATGAAAGCGTTCCTGCTCAGTGTCATCGTCGCGATCGCGCTCGCGATCGGCGGCTATATGGTGGTCGGTGAGTTCCAGCAGACGAGCGACGAGGCCTTCTCGAGCCAGGGCGCGCGCCTCTAGACACCGTCCGCCAACCGGCAACGCAAAACGGGCCGTCCCTCCAGGGTCGGCCCGTTCGCACGCTGGACGATGATGGATCGGCTATTCGGCCGGAACGGCCTGACGCCCGCCGCTGCCGCTCACCGCACCCTTGGCCCGCATCTCCTCGGCCCAGAGGTCGTGGTGCGCCTCGGCCCAATTGAGGTCGACCTCGCCCGAGCCCATCGCCTCGAAGGCGCCTTCCATGCCGAGCGAGCCGATGTAGATGTGCGCCAGGATGACGGCGATCATCACCATCGAGAGCACGGCGTGCAGCACCTGCGCCAGCTGCATGCCGGCGAGGTCGGTCACGGTGAACGGGAACATCAGGATGTAGCCGGTCACCGAGATGACCGTGCCGAGGATGGCCACCGACCAGAAGATGAACTTCTGCCCGCCGTTGAAGCGCCGCGAATGGGCATGGCCGTGGCCGACGACGCCGCCGCCGGCGAGGAACCAGTCGACGTCGAGCCGGCTCGGGATGTTGTCCCTGACCCAGAGGACGAACATCAGGACGATCCCGGCGACGAACGGAAAGGACAGGAAGTTGTGGGCGATCTTGCCGGCCTCGGAGAAGGCGGTGAACGCCTCGGGTCCGATCAGCGGCAGCAGCAGCGCCCGGCCGAAGGCGATGTTGAGCCCGGTGATCGCCAGCACGATGAAGCTCGTGGCGGTGAGCCAGTGGGCGAAGCGGTCGACGCCGCTGAACCGGGTGACGGTCTCGCCCGAGCGACCCCCCTCGATCGGCACCCGGCCGCGAATCAGGTAGAAGAGCGCCAGGAGCACCACCATCCCGCCGATCAGCACGCCGCCCACCCAGGGCAGGGTATCGCGAATGAAGTCGCGCCATTCCTTGCCCGCCGGCTGGATCAGCGTCGCCGCCCGCTGGTCCGGAATGCTCACCCGGCCGGCGACGTTGCCCTGAAGCTGCTGGAAGAGCTGCACCTCGTCGGCCGACAGCGGTGCCGCCTCCTGCGGCGTCGACTGCTGGGCCGCGGCCAGCTCGACCGCCAGGAGCGGCAGAACGAGCAAGGCGAGCGCCACGAGGCGCCAGATCCTGGTGGTCATCGACAAGCCCTCACCTTCTCATTCACACGCCCTGGCTGTCGGGATAGGCGGTGGACCACCCCCAAGCGCCGGAGCCATAGCCGCGGGTCACCACACGCTCCTTGTAGATGGCGGCGATAATCTCGCCGTCGCCGGCCAGGAGCGCCTTGGTCGAGCACATCTCGGCACAGAGCGGCAGCTTGCCCTCGGCCAGCCGGTTGGTGCCGTACTGGGCGAACTCGGCGGGCGTGCTGTCGGCCTCGGGGCCGCCGGCGCAGAAGGTGCACTTGTCCATCTTGCCGCGGCCGCCGAAATTGCCGAGCTGCGGGAACTGCGGGGCACCGAACGGGCAGGCGTAGAAGCAGTAGCCGCAGCCGATGCACAAGTCCTTCGAGTGCAGCACGACGCCGTCCTCGGTGGTGTAGAAGCAGTCGACCGGGCAGACCGCCGCACAGGGCGCGTCGGTGCAGTGCATGCAGGCCATCGAGATCGACCGCTCCTGGCCGATCTCGCCGTCGTTGATCGTGACCACCCGCCGCCGGTTGATGCCCCAGGGTACCTCATGCTCGTTCTTGCAGGCGGTGACGCAGGCATTGCACTCGATGCAGCGCTCGGCGTCGCAGAGGAACTTCATTCGTGCCATTGGTCCGTCTCCTTACCCTGCCGCTCAGGCCGCCTCGATCCGACAGAGCGTCGCCTTGCCCTCGTGCATCGCCGTCACCGGGTCGTAGCCGTAGGTGGTGACCGCGTTCGCGCTGTCGCCGAGGACGATCGGGTCGGTGCCGGGCGGGTAGTTGTCCCGCTGGCTTTCGCCCTCCCAGAAGCCGGAGAAGTGGAACGGCATGAAGGCCACCCCCTCGCCCACGCGATTGGTGACCAGCGCCTTGACCCGCACCTTGCCGTTGGCCGGGCCGTGCACCCAGACCATGCCGCCGTCGCGCACGCCGAGCCGTGCCGCGTCCTGGGTGTTGACCTCGACGAACATGTCCTGCTGCAGCTCGGCCAGCCACTTGTTCGAACGCGTCTCCTCGCCACCGCCCTCGTACTCGACCAGCCGGCCGGAGGTGAGGATGATCGGGTAGCTCTGCGCCACGCCGTCCGCCACCGCCTGCTGCTGCAGGGTGTGGCCGATGTTCATCACCCGGAAGTCGCGCTTGTCCTCGAGCGTCGGGAACTCGGCCACCAGATCCGGCCGCGGGCTGTAGATCGGCTCGCGGTGCACCGGCACCGGGTCCGGCAGGTTCCAGGCCACCGCCCGCGCCTTGGCGTTGCCGTAGGGGCTGCAGCCGTGCGCCAGGACGACCCGCTGGATCCCGCCGGAGAGGTCGGTCGCCCAGGAGACGTTGTCGGCGTTCTCCCCACCGATCCGCTCGATCACCGCCCGCTCCGCCGGCGTCAGGTCGGCGTCCCAGCCCAGCGTCTTGAGGATGCCGTAGGTGAACTCCGGGTAGCCGTCCTCGATCTCCGAGCCCACCGACCAGCTGCCCTCGGCGAGCAGCGTCTCGCCGTCGCGCTCGACGCCGAACCGGGCGCGGAAGGTGCCGCCGCCGTTCATCACGTGCTCGTGGGTGTTGTAGAGCACGTGGCTGCCCGGGTGCTTCAACTCGGGCGTGCCCCAGCACGGCCAGGGCAGGCCGTAGAACTCGTTCTCGACCGGTGTGCCCGGCTTGCCGCGCAGGGTCACCGTGTCGAAGTCGCCCTGGTGCTCGAGATGCAGCTTGAGGCGCTCCGGCGACTGGCCCGTGTAGCCGATCGACCAGGTGCCGCGGTTGATCTCGCGCAGGATGTCCTCGGCCGAGGGTACGCTGCCCTCGACCGCGATGTGCTTGAACATCTCCTCGGCGATGCCGAGCTTGCGCGCGAGGAGGTACATCGCCTCGTAGTCGTCCTTCGATTCGAAGATCGGATCGACGATCTGGTGACCCCACTGCAGCGACCGGTTGGACGCCGTGCGCGAGCCGCGCGTCTCGAACTGGGTGCAGATCGGCAGCAGATAGGTGCCGTCGCGGCGGTCCGAGACGGCCGCGAAGGTGGTGGGATGCGGATCGGCCACGACCAGCAGGTCGAGCTTCTCGAGCCCGGCGCGCATCTCCGGCATGCGCGGCACGGTGTTGCCGCCATGGCCGAACACGACCATGCCGCGGAGCCGGTCGGGCTGGTCGACCTCGGCCGGATCCGCCAGCGTCGCGTCGAACCAGCGGGTGGTCGGGATGCCCTTGGTCTCCATGAGCGCCTTCTTGGCGTCACGGTCCATGTCGGCCTTGCCGA
>CAYWSB010000095.1:0-20780 GCA_964460465.1 uncultured Geminicoccaceae bacterium
CCTCGTTGCGGGCGAGCGCATCGCCGAGCTCGGCTCTGAGCTCCACCAGCCTGCGCCCCTCGAACCCGCCCCAGTCCATTTCGACGAGCTCCGGGACGACGGCCGGATCGGGCCAGCCCAGCGCGACGGCCGTCTCCCGCGCCCGGCGGAGCGGACTGACCCAGCACGGCAGAAGGCGCCACGTCGGTGGCAACTCCAGCCGACCGAGGTCGCGGCGCCCGGCATCACTGAGCGGCGGATCGGCCCGGCCCTGCAGGCGCGCCGTGTCGTTCCACGTGGTGGCGCCGTGGCGCAGCACGATCAGGTGCATGATGGTCGCGGCGCACGATCGGCGAGACCGGCGAGCACGGCTCGAAGCCGATCCTCAGCCGCCGCGCGGCTGTGCCGTCCGGCAACGCGTGCCGCCGCGCGCCGACCCATCTGGCGGCGCAACGTCTCGTCCCCGATCAAACGGTGGAGATGCGCGGCGAGTGCCGCCGCCGAGCGGTCCGGCGCCAAGAGGCCGTTGCAACCCTGCTCGACGAGGTCGGCGACGCCACCCTCGTCGCAGGCGACAACGGGCAGGCCGGCAGCGAGCGCTTCGAGGATCGCCATGCCATAGGCCTCCTGGAGCGCCGGCCAGACGAAAATGTCGCCGGCCCGGCAGACCTCGGCAACCTCGGCGCGCGACCGCTCGCCCAGAAAACGCACCCGGTTGCCCGCCACCTGCTCGATGAGCCGGCGCACCTCGGCCCCGGCGTCGCCGTCCCCGAGCACGATAAGGTGCCAGTGCGGCACCGCGACCCCGCGCAGCGCCTCCGCGAGCAGGCGGTAGGAATCGAGCTTGATGTCGCGACGCATCATCGCGACCGTGACGAGCCAGACGGTCTCCGGCGACAAGGCCAACGCCGCGGCCAGACGTCGCCGGGCGACGTCACGCCCCGCAGCAGCGTCCGGCAACGTCTCGAGGAATGGTGGGAAGAGGATCAGCTTCGCTGGGTCTGTCATATGGCGCGCGAGGTTGCGTGCATCGATCCGAGTGAGGGCCAGCACCGCATCCGCCCGGTCGACGGCGGTGATCGTGGCCCGGTGGCCGAGATCCCAGCGGCCACCTGACTGTTTGCCGGCAATGGAGGCCTCGGCGATCACATAGGGAATGGCCAGTGCCCTGCTCACCTCGGGGCCAAGCCAATCCGGTGCTTTGTGGTAGGCATGATAGGTGAACCAGAGCTCCGGTGCCGGGCCGCACGCGACACCGGCCAGTATTCTTTGCACTTCGAGGCGCGCGCGCTCCCTCGAGGCCAGTTGAAGCTCCCTGTCGCCGACGCGATCGTAGCTGCGCAACGTCGAGGCGATCTCGACCTCGTGGCCCAGGCCTTCCAGCAGGGCCTTGAAGGCGCGCGCCATGAGCCGGTCGCCCGATGGCACCGGGTGGTCGACCGGCTTGAGCGGGGCATAGAAGGCGATCCGCATCAGCGCTCCACGCCCGGCTTTGTCAGGTGCTCGAGCTCGCGGGCGATCCGCTCGATGCCTGGCCCCGCCGCGAACCGCGCCTCCACGACGGCCCGACCGGCGCGACCCATCGCCGCCGCCCGTTCGCGATCGCGAACCAGCGTCGCGATCGCGGCGGCCAGTGCTCCTGGATCGTCAGGCTCGACCAGGATGCCGGTCCGCCCCTGCTCCACGATTTCGTCGATGGCACCAGCGCGGGCCGAGACGACCGGCAGACCCTGCGACATCGCTTCGGCGACGACATTGGGAATGCCATCGCGATCGCCGTCCGTCGCCACGCGCGGGGCGAAGCAGAAAATGTCGGCGCGACGCAAGGCCGTCACCACGTCGTCGAAGGCGAGGGCACCCAGCCAGTCGATTCGATCGGCAATGTCAAGGCGCACGGCGGCGGCCTTCAGGGACGGCAGGAGCGGCCCGCCGCCGATGTGTCGCCAGCGCCAGTCGATGTCCCGGGGCAGCAGGGCCAGTGCCGCGAGCAGCACGTCCAGGCCTTTCTTCTCCACGGCGCGCGCCACCGTCAGCAATTCGATCGGCCCGCCGGACGACGAATTCACGCCATTAGCATGGGCCCTGGGCGGCGGCAGGCGCTCGAGATCGATGCCGTGCGGCAGGCAGAGCACGCGCGCGGCCGGTGCCAGGGCGCGAAGGTGTTGAAAGCCCAGGCCGGTGCAGGTGGTCAGCCAGGCCGCATCGGCAAGCTTCTCGCGGATCTCCCAGTCGGGGATCGTCCAGATATCCTTCGCATGCGCCGACACGGCAAAGGGCAGGCCGCGCAACAGAGCCGTATAGCGCGCTACCGAGGCAGGCGTGTGGAGATAGTGCACGTAGAGCCTGTCGATCGCATCCGGCAGCTCGCGTGCCAACACCAGAGCTTGGCCCAGGCGGCGCAGCCGATTGCGGGTGCGGTCACGGCGCAGATCGCGCCAGAAGATGCCGAGAACCTGTCGGAGCGAGCCATTGCGGAGCGCCGCCCGGAAGCCCTGCCAGACACGTATCGGCTCCTCGTGGAGATACTCGGGAAGGTAGACCACCGGAGCGCGGATCTCGGCATGGATCGGGTGGCGGGCGACATCCGTCGGTCGGCGTAGCGAGACGATCAACAGGTCGAGGCCGGCCTGCTCCAGACCCAGCAGCTCCTGGGCAATGAACGTCTCCGACAGCCGCGGATAGCCCTTGACGATGACGGCAACGCGGCACGCCATGTAGGATCAGGCGGAGCGCGCGGCCGGCGCCTGCATGTCGAAGGCGGGGGCGCAGAGTGCGGCGATGCGACCGAGCCCGCCGAGCAGCCGCCGACTGTGGTCGCCGCTCGGCGGCGGCCAACCGGCGATCTCGTGCAGGCAGCGCGCCATCGCCGAAGGGTCGTTGGCGCCTTCTTCGAGCAACACGCGTACGAGCCCCAGCCGGGCCGCCCGCTCGGCGCGGATGAGCTGCTCCCGCCGAGGTTCGTTGCGCGGCACGATCAGGGCCGGCTTGTCGAACGAGAGGATCTCGCAGAACGTGTTGTACCCGCCCATCGCGACCACGCCGATGGCCGGCTGGTAGAGGGCCTCGAGGTTCGCCTCGAAGGTATTGGCGTAGACATTCGGAAGGCGATCAGCCCGGTCCTGGAAGCGACGGCGCTGGTCCAGGTTCATGAAGGGCCCGAAGATGACGAGGGCAGGGTGCGGAATGGTCGGATCGCTCTCGTAGGCGCTGAGAACCCAGTCGATCAGCACCGCACCGTCACCACCGCCGCCGGCGGTCACCAGAACGTATGGACGGTCGGGGAGCTGAAGGCCCGGCGGGACGCGGTCGGCCTCCGTCGCTTTCCGCTCGATGTAGCCCGTGAAGCTGATGCGATCGGCCAGCCGGCGCATGCCCGGGATCTCGCTGATCGGATCGAAAATTTCCGGCAGGCCGTAGACCCAGATGTCGCGAAAGTAGCGTTCGAGCGCCGGAAAGACGCCCTTTCGCTGCCACTCGAGAAAAAGCGCACGGGGCTCGTCCATGACGTCTCGCAAGCCGAGCACGCATTGGCGCCCCCGTTTCGTCAACAGCTCCAGCGTTTCCTCGACCTCACCACGCAGTCCCAACGGCTCCTTGTCGACCAGGAACATGTCGGGGTCGAAGGTGCTGGCCGTATGGGTGATGATCGATTGCCGAATCTCCAGTGTCTTGCTCAGATTGAGGTTCAGCTTAAGCGAGGTGTAGTCGCCGTTCTTGAGCTTGATGACACCTGGAACCCGAACGAAATCGACCCGTGACTTGAAGTCGAAGCTGCCGATGATCGGCGAGCCCGACAGGATCAGGACAGAGAGATTCGGATAGCGGTCGACCAGATCGTGCGCGATCGCACGGCAACGGCGCAGGTGGCCCAGGCCGAAGCTGTCGTGACTGTAGATCAGAAGGCGACGACCGCTTTGCATGGTTCCGAGGCGCGCTGCGTTGGTGGGACTATGTCAGATCGATATGCCTCAACGGAAGAGCTTTGTTGCCGGGCACGCGAGCGACTGCGAGGGTTGACATAAGATCATATTCCTATATGATGGCTCCCGCAGTAAACCAGCGATGCAGCGGAGAGCGCGATGAGCATGCTTCTGCCCGTGGACGACAACGGCAATCCCATTCAAGTCCTGGGCTTCAGTCGCCTGGGGACGACCAAACTCGCAGTCGCCGGCTCGTCCGTGCGAACCGGCGAGCCGCTGCCCGCCAACGTCCAGCTTATCACCCTGATCGCGACCGGTGCCTGCCGCTTCGAGGTAGGCGACTCTGGCGTCACCGCCGACGCGAGCGCCAGCCCGTTTCTCTATCCCGGCATCTATGTCGACGTGCCGCTGCGTCGTGGCGAGCGCTACGTGGCATTCATCGCCGAAAGCGACGCTTGCGTCGTCTACGTTATCGGCCGCGCGTGAGATGACCATGGCGCTCGCGCCAACAGCGCGCGGCCTGAGAACCATTCGCGCGACACGGAGCCCATCGATCACCGTTCCGCCACCGACCGAGGTCGGAACGCAGGCGCTCCTCGTCACCGACGCCAGTGACGAGATCGCGACCGAGACCGGCGCTCGCATCATCACGGAGACCGCCTGATGGCGACCAAGCAGATTCACGAGCTGCCGCCTGCGGCAGCGCTGACCGGCGAGGACCGGATCATCGTCTCGACCGCAAGCGGCAATTTGACACGCCAGGCGACCCTCGACGGCATCGCCGCCAGGATGCCCGGGAGTGGCGCGATCGACCGGCGCGTCGCGACCAAGCTGGCCGACGCCGTGTCGGTGCGCGATTTCGGCGCCGTCGGCAACGGTGTGACGGACGATGCACCGGCGTTCGCGGCGGCCCTCGCCGCGCATCGCAGCCTCTTCGTGCCGCCTGGACGCTACCGCCTCGGGACGGTGCTCGACGTCCGACCGGGCCGGACGATCCTCGGTGCCGGTCGCGACGACACCGAGATCGTCGCCGACGCGGCCAAGGCTTTCGTCTTTCGCCGCAACGAGGGAGCGTTCGCGATCGAGCCCGGCGGGACCGACGACTGGTGCCGCTCGATGCTCGCCAACCTCTCGATCCGCATGGCGGTCGGCGGCGTCGATGTCTGGGGCCACGAGTTCCGTCTCAGTGACGTCAACTTCTACGGCGGCGCGGCTGCCGGCTGGTGCGTCGACCTGATCGACGCCAATGAGTGCGTCGTCGAGAAGGTCAGCGGCGGCTACGGTGGTGCCGGGTTCCGGCTGTTCGCCAGCGGCGTGCGCTACCGGGCGGCGAAGCCCAACGTCAATTACGGCGACAGCCTGATCTCGGAGGTCTCCTTCAAGATCGGCTCGGCCAACACCGTCGGCATCCTGCTCGACGGCAGCACTGCGAGTGCCGCCAACTGGATCAACAACATGATCCTGCAGCGTGTGCAGGTGAACGCTCCGGTGAACGGCGGCGGCACGACGGCTCTCGCCGGGACGGTCGGGATCAAGCTCGTCAACGCGGCGCGGATCAACCTGATCGACTGCGATGTCGAGGTGGTCGAGACCGGGTTCGAGGAATACTCGCAGAGCGTGGGCGCCGCAGCCGGTGCGTGCGTCGGCAACAACTTCGTCGGCTGCATCACCCACTGGTGCCCGACGGCCTACAGGGACAGCAACGCCCAGTACTCCCGCTCGGTGGTCCAGCGGACCTTCCTCGGCTGCGACAACATGGCGCCGCTCAACACGCGGCTCGAAGCTGAACTCGGCCGCTGCCAGGACGGCGACGCGTTCCTGACGGGCGCCTGGCTGTTCAACCGCTGGAGCGAGCCGTCGATCCAGCTCCGGTCGCCGCAGAAGAACATCATGCTGCTCACCGGCGACAACAAGGGAGCGGCGCAGGCGAAGGCGGACGGTCACGCGACGCAGGACAACCCCTATCGTGGCCTGCTCGTCGATATCGCCTCGAAGAATGCCGCCAAGCTCACCCGGCCGATCAGCTACGGTGCTGCCGACCCCGACAACGGTGCCGAGATGCTCGATGTCCGGCTCGAGCTGGGCAACGGCGAGGGCGACGCGCGGGGCGAGCTGGCGCGTGTGCAGATCAACGACCCGCTCTATCTCGCGCCGCGAACCACCGAGCCGCTGCGCCGTATCGACGGCCTGATGCACTACGCTGTCGCCCCGACGGCCCTGCCGACGAGCGGTGGCGGCGATTACTACCTCGGCCAGGGGGTCTATTGCCGGCTGAACAACGGCGACTATTCGCCGGTGGCGGTGCAGCGTGGTGCCGTGCCGACGCGCATGGTCAATTTTGACCGGACGGTATCCGCCGCGGATTTCGGCAAGGTGTTGCGGGTCAGCCATGGCAACGACCGGACCATTACCGTGCCGGCGAACCTGGTGCCACCGGACGTAGGCGCGCGCCGGATCTGGTTCATTCGCGAGGGCGAGGGGCAGGTCTTCTTCGTCGCCGGCGCCGGGATGACGCTGCGGCTGCCGCGGCCGGAGCGCAACTTCATTGCCAAGCGTTACCAGGCGGCTGAGCTTGTCATCTTCGGCGACAATACCTGCTACGTGAACTACCTCGATCCGGACGTCGATCTTCACTACACCCTGCGCGCCCGCACCTCGATCGGCTATCCGGATGGCGTGAGCCCGGTGCACATGGGCAACATCGTCCACGTCTCGCACGGCAGCGCCCAGGTCGATGTCGTGTTCGGGCCGGGGCTGGTGCCGCTCGGCGCCGAGGCCGCCTGGATCAAGCTCGTCAAGGCCGGCAACGCCAACGTCCGGATCGCGGCCATCTCGCCGATGGTCCTCAAGGCGCCGGGCGGCGCCAGCGAGTACATCATCACCGAGCTGAACAGGATGGTGGAGGTGTACGTGACGGCGGCATCGGGTCCGACCGCACTGAACGGCATGACCAACCACGTCTACATCCGCGACTGAGCGTCCGGCACGCGGCAAATGTCGCCGATGATGCGGCCTGCAACTCGTTGACTCAGGTCAATGCGGCAGGGCGAGAGCATGGCAGTGTATCCCCACCTGGCGAGCTTTCGATCATGGGTTCAACAGGACGCAGTCGTCCGATCGGGGGAGTAGCATCCCGGGCAGCTGCGAGAATAGCGCGGAGAGGGAGCCTGCCATCCCTCTCCGCGGCCCATTTCCGGCATCCTCACCCTTGGCGATGGTCTTGACGGCTGCGGGGCGTCGTTCAAGCTTGGTGAGCATCACCGCCGAGGTCATCTGCCATGATGGAGAGTCTGAAGGAGCGTTCCTGCACACCCTGCCGTGGCGGCGTCGCGCCGCTCGATGAGGATGCCGCCAGGCGATACCTTGCAGATTTGCCGGACTGGTGGTTGGCGTCCGACGCGAAGCGCATCACTCGCGAGTTCCGCTTCAGGAACTTCGCTCAGGCTTTGGCCTTCGTGAACGAGGTGGGGGCGATCGCCGAGGCCGAGGGGCATCATCCCGACATCTCCGTCGGCTGGGGTTATGCAGGGTTCTCGCTGCAGACACACAAGATCGATGGCTTGCACGAGAACGACTTCATTCTCGCGGCCAAGATCGATGCGGTGGCGCGTCCGGGGTGACCCGTTGAACGGCCATCGGCTCCGTCTCGCCGCTTGCAGCACCGATCCGTTTCGCCTATGTCTCCGCGCGTCGTCGGAGTGTAGCTCAGCCTGGTAGAGCACCGTCTTCGGGAGGCGGGGGTCGCAGGTTCAAATCCTGCCACTCCGACCATGCGTTTGCTGGTTTTTTTTCGGCTGCAGACGGCGCCCCTCGGGGCGATCGAACCACTATGGCCGGTGATGTTGCGCGCGGCCGCTGGCGAGGCGGCAAGATCGGCTACTCCACTCTGGCAGCGGCCATGGATCCGATCGACCCCTCGCAATACCGCCTCCGGCGCTACCCGAACGGCATCTGGCGCGTCTGCTGGACCGATCGGCGCACTACCCGCAGCCGCTCGACGGGCTGTCGCTCACAGGCCGAGGCTGCCGTTTGGCTCGCCCGGTGGCTCGAGGATCTGCGCAGCACGCAGGATGGTGAGCGCCCGACGGTCGAGCGGGTCGTCAACCACTACCTCGCCGAACGGGCCGGCAGCGTGGTCGACCACCGCCGGCTGGAGCACGGGGCAAAGGCGCTGCTGCGGCATCTCGGCAGCCGGATCGCTTGCACCCTGCGCGCGACCGACGCCAGGCGCTACGTCGAGCTGCGCCGGCGGGACGGCATCGGCGAAGGGACCATCGGCCAGGAACTCGGCCAGCTTCGCGCCGCCCTGCGCCTGGCGCACGAGGACGAGCTGCTCGACGCGGCGCCCCCAGGCTTGCGCAGCCCTGCACGGCCGGAGCCCAGGCAGCGCTGGCTGACGCGC
Source organism: uncultured Geminicoccaceae bacterium (assembly GCA_964460465.1). GTDB lineage: Bacteria > Pseudomonadota > Alphaproteobacteria > Geminicoccales > Geminicoccaceae > SLRI01. Next base: position 8,302 of record CAYWSB010000095.1, read on the forward strand.
GACGAGGCGGCCAGACTCGTCGACGCCTGCAGAGCGCCGCATCTCCGTCTCTTCGTTCTGCTCGCACTCCACACCGGCGCCAGGTCAGGAGCGATCCGCGGCCTGACCTGGGATCGTGTCGACCTCGCCCGGCGGCTGGTCGACTTTGCGGATCCGTCGCGGCGCGCCACCCGCAAGGGCCGAGCCCTGCTACCGATCAACAGCACGCTTTTCGAAGCGCTCGCGCGCGCGCGGCCCCTGGCCACCACGACCCACGTCGTCGCCTGGCGTGGCGCTCCGATCGGCGACCCCCGCAAGGCCTTCGCCTCTGCCTGTGCCAGGGCGGGGCTAGAGGCCGTGACGCCGCACGTGCTGCGTCACTCCGTCGCCACCTGGCTCGACCAGGCCGGCACCGATCTTCGCCGCGTCGCCGGCGTGCTGGGCCACACCGACAGCCGGACCACCGAGCGGGTCTATATCCATCGCCAGGCCGAGGGGCTCAGGAACGCCGTCGACCAGCTCGGGTAGCTCGGCCGATCACAGCCCCCAGTCGGGGCCGACGTCGGCGGTGGTGAGCTCGACGGCCACCGGCACCTCGACCGTCGCCGGCGTGCCCGCCGAGCCGGTCGTCCCGGTGGCGAGCACGGTGACGATCGACCCGGTGTGCTGCTCGATCCTGGTGTTCTGCGCGGCCTGGGACGCCGAGCCGACGCCGAGCCTGAGCGTGCCCTTGTTGCCGCTGAACAGGCAGCTGCTGCCGAGCGGGTAGGCGAAGCTCCCGCCCTGGAAGTTGTCCTGGTGCCCGTCGCCGCGGCCCGGCCCCATGTCGAGCCACGAGCCCGTGCGCACGCCGTCGTTGTCGTTGCCGATCGCCTGGTGCCCGTTGCCCCAGAGGCAGGGCCCGCCGGAGTTCCGCAGCACGTTGCCGATGAACAGGTTGTTGCGGCCGTGCCGGCTCTCGAGCCGGCCGCGGCAATCCTTGAGCGTGTTGCTGCGGAAGGTGTTGTTGCTGCTCTTCGCCTCGACACACCCGGCGGCAGTGGCGAACCCGACCACGAGGTTGTACTCGATGCGGCACGACATCGCGACGTTGCTGTCGGCCTTCGACTGGCCGATGATGATCGCCGCGGTGCCGTCCGAATCCTGAAACGGCGCCAGGCTGTTGAGCAGGTAGTTGCGGTCGACCCGGTTGTTGCGGCTCGGGTTGTCGCCGACGATGATCGTGAACCCGCGGTTCCTATAATCCTCGACCCGGTTGGCGAACGCCCGCGAGTTGCTTGTGCCCGCCTCGAAGCGCACGAACCCCGACGAACTCGCCGAGTTGATCGACTTGCACCGAGCCACGAGGCACGACTGGGCGTTCGACAGCACGATCCGTGCGTTCGCGCCGTTGAAATTGAGCCGCCAGACCTGGACGTTGGAGCCCGTGACGGTGAGCGTCCCGGTCAGCGTCGCCTGGTGCGCGTTGGCCGCCTGGATCACGATCGGAGCGGATCCCGGCGCGTCCTTCGAAATCGCGAAGGCGCCGCTGTAGGTGCCGTTGGCGAGCACGATGTTCTGGCCGGGCGTCGCGGCGGCGAGCGCGGCGGCGAGCTGCGACCCGTTGGCGACGTTGACCACGCTGCCAGAAGGCATCACGGGGATGTCCGACGGCGGGGGCGCCGGCGGGGGCTGGGGGTCGCCTCCTCCCCCGCCCGGGGCGGCGACAGGGGTGAGCTCGATGGCGAAAAGTGCCCGGTTGGCCGCGGACGCGCCGATCGAGAATGTCGGCGAGATGGCCCCCGTCTCGTCGTTCGCCGGCCGCGTCGCCGCCATCAGCGATGCAGCATTCGCGGTGTCGCTGGTGCTGCGCGCCTGATAGGTGCGCGTCCACCCCGACGGCACTGCATAGCCAGGCGCCGGGCTGCCGCCGCCGGCGCCCCGAACGGGGTAGAGCGCCAGCAGCAGGCTGCCTTCCTCGCTCGCCGGCGTGATCGCGATCGAGAGATCGGTGCCCGACGTGGTCGTGCCGACCGTGGCCGGCAGCGCGCCGATGAACGATGCTCGCCCCTTGACGATGTCGGCAGCGATCGCGACAGCTTGGCGGATCTTGCCGGATTCGTCCGGGTGCAGAATCTGCATCCGCACCGTCCCGGCCCCGGGCGGGACCGAGATCGTGCCCATCATCGCCGCCAGGCGCACCGCCGTCGTCCCGAAGAACGTCCGCGTCGCCTCGACCTCGATCGGGTCGCCTTCGGCCGGAATCCAGATGATCGACCAGGAGTCGGGGCCGGTGCTGGTGTTCCATCCGGCAGCGAGCGCGCAGACGATCTCGCCGGTCGCGGTGGTGTGGGCTACGTCGATATAGTCGACGTTGCTGCCCGCCGAAGACCTGATGGTCTCCGACCAGGTCCCGATTTCCGGCCGCTCGAGCAGCGGCGGCGGCGGCGGTGGTGGTGGTGGCGGCGGTGGCCGCCGCCGCCCCGCCAGACGCACCAGCGCGCTCATACCACGATGGCCCTGCCGGGCTGCAGCAGCAGGGCCACGATCTCGGGGCCGTCGACGGCAGCGGCCGGATTGCGTCCTTCGATCAGCACCTGGGCACCGACACGCTCCGCCACCTCGAGGCGATACACGACGGTCCTGCTGTTCGCGTCGCCTCCAGCCACTTCCCAAGTGATCGGAGCCGGCTCCGCCTCGAGCGCGGCAACCATCGTCAGCGCCCAGGCGGCAGTGAACTGGTCGACCCCGTTGCTCGAAGCGACGTTCGAGGCGATCCCTGACGGCAACACTGCTGCGGGGCTAGGCAACGTCCCGCTCGCCCCGCGCCGATGATGGGCGACCGCGATGGCGATGTCGCCGACGGCGCGATAGGTCGGCTGGGTCGATCGCTCGTCGTTGGGATCTGCGAGGCCGGCGGTGTCGAACGCACTCGCCACCGGCGCGTAGGCGTCGACGGCCCGGCCGGTGACGACGACGACGGTCATCGACGCCTGGTAGCACTTGATGGCGTCGGGGCCTTCGACGCTGACCGTGAGCTGCTGGTTGGCCACCGCGTCGCCAAGGTCGACTTCGAACATCAGCCGATGCGGGTCCTGCGTCCACGGCGAGGCGGTGCCCGGCACCTGCCCCGTGTTGAACCGCGTCAGGGCCACGGCAAAGCCCCCCGGAGAGAAACCGCCCGTCGAGCTCGAGAGCGTCACGGCGATGTCGTCGCTGCTCAGCGGCTCGGCGCTGGTCGCGGGGTAGAAGGTCAAAAACGCGTACAACCGCCTGTCGTCACCGGCCAGCGCAAGCGTCGCGCCGGCGACGGCGATGTCCAGAGGGACCGTGCTGGTCGAGCCCACCGACTGGAACGCGCTGGCGATGGCCACATCCGGCTCGGTCGGCTCCTCCAAAGCGGAGTCCGACACAAAATTGACCGACGAGCCGCTGCGCACCAGGAACGCAACAGCGGTAGAGTGTCCGGCAGCATCCGGCAGACTTTCGCTGGCGATCACGAGCTGATGATCGCCCCCGTCGACGAGATCGACATAGAGATGCTCGCTCCACTCCGGATCGATTTCGTTGTCGAGCGCTATGTCGGCGGCCGACAGCGGCAGATAGGTGCCGCTACCCCAAGGCTCGCCCTTGGCGACCCACAGGTCCCAATCGGCGGAGATGCCCGGCTCGCCCGTGGTCGTGGCGTGGGCGATCCAGGCGCTGCCTTGATGCTCGACCGCGTCGAAGGCGTCGTAGGTGCCGGCCGTCCATGCGCCCTGCCACGTGACGCCGGCGCCGGCGTCACCCTGCGGCCCCTGCGGCCCCTGCGGCCCCTGCGGCCCTTGCGGCCCTTGCGGCCCCTGCGGCCCTTGCGGCCCCTGCGAGCCGGCCACATCGAGGAAGCCGTCGATCGTCTCCTCGTCGATTGCGCGGACGCCGTCGCCGTCGTCGATCGCCTCGAGCCTCAGCCCTTCGATGCCCTCGATCGCCAGCCCCACATGCGTCCAGCCGTCGACGACGCCGCCGGTGTGCGACGGCTCGGCGCCGCCGAGCTTGGCGGTCGTGGTGTAGTACTCGCGACCGTTCGCGGCCATGACGTAGACCGGGCGGGCGGCTGTGCCGGCGTAGCTCTCCGACGAATCCCAGGCACCGAAATGCCCGCTGGCCGAGATGCTGGTCGGACAATCGCGGAACGAAAGCGAGCGCAGCGACACGTCATCGATCTTGAAGAGAGTCGAGCCGAACCCGGCGCGCCGGTCGCGGATGATCCGAACACCGGTGATAGAATCCTCGATACGGACGTTTTCGATCAATGTCCCGGCAGCCGCCGGCCGGACGACGACCGCCGCCGAATTCCCGCGCGAGAACCCGCGAATCACGCCGTTGCGGATCGTCGTCCGGCGATCGGTCGCGCGGTGCGAGCTGTTGCCGACCTCAACGCCTCGCTGGTCCTGCTGGTTCGCCGAAAGCGCGGTGCCGCCGACGATCTCGAATCCGTCGAGGATGGCGCCGACATGACCGCAGCCGTGCGTGTCCCAGGCCAGGCCGCAGTCGACGGCGGCATAATCCCACGTGCCCCCGGAATAGCCGCCCTGATTGAGGACGCCGTTGCTGGCGCCGCTGATGAACGACCGCTCGTCTCGGCCAAACGCGCAGTTGTAGCGGCCGATGCCGTTCTGGTCGCCGGCGCCGGCACCGGGCCGGCGGAAGATCCGGGCGTCTATGGTTCGGTTGTTGTAGCCCTGGCGGTCGAGCACGCCGCAGCCGCGGATGTAGCGCTCGGTGTCGGCGTCGTTCACCCAAGCATCGCAGATCACGCAGTCGTCGACGTACTGCATGGTGTAGCCGTCGATCCGCCGGGCCGGTGCCGGGTCCGGTGCCTCGAGCCAGAGGTCCTCGCGATGGCCGCAGAGGATCTTGGCCCCGGCGAAGGGCTTGCGCAGCAGCAGGCGCGGCGCCTGGTCGAGCGGGAAGTACCGCTCGACGGGCTCGGTCAGGGTGACGACGTTCCCGTCGATGGAGCGCACCCGATGGACCTCGAGACCGAGCGGCAGCACGCTGCTGCCGCTCGGCACGAGCTCGTCGCTCCGCAGCACGACCGTGCTTCCCGGCTGCAGGCCCGTCGGGATGGCAACCAGCTCGATCGCGATATTGCCGGCCACGGCCGGCTCGGCCAGCACCGCCCCGACGGCGACCGATGCGAGGCTGAAGTCGCTGCCCGGCCCCTGTGGCTGCCAAGCGCTTTCGGGGTAGACGACGGCATAGGCGTGCTCGACGGGCTCGGAGAGCGCCACCTCGATATCCTGGTCGTCGCTGTCGTCGACGATGGCAAAGCCGATCGATTCGACGGTGAAGGCCTGCCCCGCCGCGTCGTTCTCGCCGCGCAACACGAGATCCATGCCGGCTGCGGCAGCCTCCTGCAGCGGCACGATCGAGCCACCGACCGGGACGCGCAGGCGGATGGTCGTGGCCCCGGGGGCGACGGGCGACGCCAGCCGGTACTTGCCCGTCTCGGGCAGCTCGACGAGGCCACCCGACATCCCGATGCGCGCGTGCTTGCCGCGGCGGAAAACGACCTGGCTGCGGTCGAAGGTGTGTCCGGGCGGGACTCTGAGGAAGCTGTTGATCCAGGGCAGGGGCTCGCCCTGGCGCGGGACGTAGCGGGTAAGCGTGATGCCCGCCGCCTGCCGCTCCGCCATGATGGCGCCCAGCGCCGGGGCGATGTCGACCCCGTCCTCTTGCGGCAGATCAAAATGTCCGCCCGACTCGCCGCCTCCGCCGCCGCCGCCGCCGACGTTCTCGCCCACCACCGGATCGCCGTCGTCGTCGAAGCCGAGGAAGCGGTTGCGCCGGGCCGCGCGCGGCGGCAAGGGGGCGATGGTGCCGAGCTCGGCATCGGGGATCCTGAGCGCCCGGGCGAGGCCGTCCGTGCGGAGCGCCTGCTCGTCGATGCGGGCGAAGGTGAGCCGGTCGAAGCCGCGCTCGACCCCCTCTAGGTCCAGCCGGGCCTTGGACGAGATCGAGCGCTCCTGGACGGCGACGGTGCGCCGCTCGACTGCGATCACCGCGCCGGCGGGGTGCGTGGTGGTGGTGGTGAACGTCCCGGCCTCGCCCGGACCGGGGACGGCATCGAAGTCGGCGGGCCAGGCGAGCGGCGTGCGCTCGTCGTCCTGCACCAACTCGGCCACCAGGTCTTTCGGATGGTCGAAGCCCCAGGCGAGCGGCCAGGAAGTAGTGATCCCGTCGCAGGCGAGCGAGGCCGTGCGCGTCTGGCTGGTGACCGTCATTTCAGGACATCCACGGCTGGCTGGCGGGCGGTGGCGCTATGGTCGCTCATCGGCCGGCCGGCGTTGCAAGAGCGCATGGCGGAGCACCTCGCCGAAGCTCTCGGGCTCGAGGTCGTTGACCAGCCAGTCCCAGAAGAACTCGCCGGTGATCCAGGCCTGGCGGCCGGGCAGATGCCCCCAGATGGAGGCGGTGAGGAACGCGCTCTGCACCGCCGAGCGGTTGTCGAAATTCCCGGTGGCGAGGTCCACGGCCCCCTTGGCGATGCCGCCGAAGGCCGCGCCGATCGGCGAGACCTCGTAGCCGAAGCCGGAGGTGGCGGCGCCGACCACGTCGCGCACGCCGACCACCGCGGCCGCGGGATAGGCCAGCAGCGCCTTGCCGGCCCAGGCGGCCAGGTCCTCGTCCTCCTCCGGGCCGCGGCCGACGACGAGCTCGCCGAGGATCGCCGGGGCCAGCCAGAGCATCGCCATGGCGCCGACGAACTGCGGATAGTCGCGGGGCTTCTTGAAGTCGGTCTTGCGGAAGGCCCGCTCGAACTGGTTGTAGGCGACGGAGAACCATGAATAGAACAGGGTGAACATCCGGGCGAGCTCGCCACCCCGCTGGATGCGCGCCAGGTCCTTGGCCCCGCCGGCGGCCTGTGTCATGCGCACGGCGGCATCGGCGGCCGCCACCGCATCGGCCTCCGGCCCACCCGGGTCGGCGGCCAGCGCCTTCTGGTAGGCGGCGTGCCAGGTGGGCAGGGCCACGGCCATGTCGAGGAAGCCGGTGAGCCAGAAGTAGCTCTTCTCCATGCCGGAGAGCGGCCCGGCCTTGGTCAGCCGGCGAACCGTGTCGTGCACGTCGCGGTCGAAGCTCTTGGCCCGGTTGCGCAGCTCGGCCGAGCGCGAGAAGGCGAAGTCGCGCGCATCGACGATCGAGCGCGGCCCCTTGCCGAACACCTCCTTGAGCCCGATCGCCGCCCATCTGGGGCCGACATGGCTGATCGTCGTGAGGTAGCCCAGCGGCTGCGACAGCGCCGTCGTGATCTTCAGCCCCATGTTGACGATCGTCGTGCCGGTGCGCGCCCGGGCGAGGATCGATTCGAGCCCGACCCCCGGGTCGTAGGCGGGCGCCGCGACATTGGTCAGCCACGGCCGCAGCAGCCGGTAGGCCTCGCGCCCGGCCGTGGCCTCGATCGCCTCGCGCACGCCGTCGTCGGCGATCAGCCGGGCGATGTCGATCACCGCCCGGCGGTGCGTCAGGTCGTGGACCACCTGACTCAGGTGCTGCGGGAGGACCGAGAGGTCGAGGCGCGGCGGCTGGCCGCCGGAGCCCAGGCGGGCGATGGTGTGGCCCTTGCGGGTCGCCGGGCGCGTGTGGTTGCCGCCGAACAGCTCGGCCGAGGCCTGCGCCTCCTCGCGCTGGTACGCCTTGAAGCTCAGGTCGCTGTCGTAGACCAGCGGGTAGTAGCCGCCGCGGAGCGTGCCGTGCGGCGTCTTGACCTGGACGGGCTCGACCTTGGGCGGGGCAGCACCCACGAGGTCGCGCTGCAGGGCCTCGATCTCCGGCCAGAAGCTGTCGACGAGGTCCCAGACCTCCTGCACCACCTGCCAGTCGCGCGCATCCAGATGCCGGTCGAGGGCGGCCTGGATCGACGGCTGGTCCCAGCCGTAGCCGCGCATGACGGCCGCGCGGTTGCCCTCGTTGCCCCAGTTGAGCGCCAGCGACAGGAGCGACGCCCTGGTGAAGGATGTACCGAGCTCCGGCACGTCGATCCGGCGGCGATAGAGCAGCATGCGCTCGGGGCGGGAGTACCGGCCGAAGATCTGGCCCAGTGCCTCGCTGATCCGGGTCGAGGCTTCCTGCTCCCTGCCCTGCGCCTCGGCCAGCGGGCGGAAGAGGGCGTCCCACGCCGGGCCCAGCTTGAAGCCGTCGAGGCGCTCGAGCAGGAACTCGACCTTGGTGTGCGCTGCCAGGAAGCCGACGAAGGCCCGCCGCACGCCGTCCATCCGCCGCGGCCCGAAGTCGGCGCGGAGCGGCTGCCAGGCGTTGTTGTTCATGATCGAGGAGGCGATGGCGGCGGCCGCCGTCTCGAAATCCGCCTGGCGATCGTTGGCGAGCAGCTTGCCCTCGATCTTCCCCAGGTGCTCGATATGCGCGACGGCGTCCTTCAGCGCCATGAAGTCCTCGACGGTCAGCTCCGTGTAGTGCCGGCGCATCGCCTCGGCCTGGAGCTTTTCCGGGATGTCGACCTGCAGGCCGCTCTTCTCCTGTGCCGCGATCCAGTCGCCGAGCGAGCGGCGGCGCTCGACCTCGGCGGCCGAGACCTTCCGGAGCTCGAACCGCTCGAGCAGCGTCAGGATCTGGTCGCGGTGGCCGGCCGGGAGGTTCTTGACCGGGGACCGGGCGATCTTCTTCCACTTCTCCAGCGCCTTCTCGGCGGCCAGGCGCTCCTTCTTGGCGATCCGCCAGATCTCGAAATGGAACTGCTGCCGGTTCTTGGCGATCGCCGCGCCGCGCCAGTCGCCTTTGGCGAAGGCGGCCTGCGCCTCCTTGGCGAAGCGCTGCGAGCTGTAGAGGTGGCGGTCGTGGCTCATCAGCTCGCGGACCGTCATCTGGCTGACGGCGCGGGCGGCGGCCGCGCGCACCGCCTGCAGCGGCATGACGTCGAAGCCGGCCTTCCTGCCGATCAGCCGCGCTTCGGCCTGCAGCGCTGCCGAGCGCTCGTCGTTGGCGACGGCCTCGGCCGCGAGCTCGGCGATCGCCCCCGGCCCCGGCTGGCTCCGGAGTTCCTCCCGCGTGCGCTCGAGCGCCTGGCGCTCGACGATGGTGTCGCGGTCCGGAGCGTCGACCATGGCCTTGACCAGCGCCTCGCCCGAGGAGAAGCCGAGCAGCTCGGCGGCCTGGTCGGGGGTGATGCCGCCCTTGGCCGCGATCCGGCCCTCGGCAGCCTTGGCGTCTAGGGCGGCGAGCGCAGCCTTGCCGTGCTCCTTCCTGACCGTGTCGCGGTCGAGCTTGATGTCCTTCAGCTCGTCGGGCAGCGGCTGGCCCCGCTCGTCCAGCCCGCGGCCGAGGAAAGCCATGGCGCGATAGGCCGGCAGGCGGGCCGTCTCGGCGCGGACGATGGCGCGGTTGCGCTCGAGCGCCGCGTCCCACTCGGCGGTGCGCTCCCGGGCCTCGGCCTCGCGCAGCTCGGTCTCGACCCGGCGCCCGGCCTCGGCCGTGGCGCGGGCCGCCTGGTCGAGATAGGCCTTCCGCTCGCCTTCGGTGATGCCGGCCACCGGCTCCTTGAGCAGCGGCTCGAAGCGGTTGGCGGCCTCGGCCGCGGCGATCGCGTCGTCGGTCGCCAGCATGCGGTCGAAGAGGCGGCGCACGTCGTCGTCGAGCTCGACCTTGAGCGAGCGGACCGAGCGGTAGATGGTCGCGAGCCAGGCGCGGAACCGGGCGAAGGCGGTCTGCAGCTCGAGCGAGGGGGCGCGGCCCTCCATGAGGTAGGCCTCGAAAGCCCTGGCCAGCTTCTCGTGGTGCTTCGTCTCGATGCCCTTGCGGTCGGCGACGCCGAGCCAGGCGAGCAGCTTGTCGTAGTCCGCCTTGAGCGCGGCCGGCGCTTCGGGTGCCGTCGCCAGGTCGCCCATCACCTCGATCATCAGGTGGCCGGTCTCGTGCAGCACGGTCGAGAGATCGGCCTTGTCGAACAGGCGGATCAGCGCCCGGCCGGAGGGCAGGAAGCTGATCGCGCCGCGCTTGGTGCCCTTCCGCTGGAAAAGCGTCCTGTTGCCCAGGAACTTGCCCGTGGTAAGATCGTAGGCGCCCGGTTGAACCCTATCGAGAGGTAGGGGGAGCCATCTGGAAACGAGCAAGCGAGTGTCGGCGTCAGCCGCCGCGAGCGGACTCACCAGGATCGCGGGGACCGCGTCCCGCCGCCGGGCATCTTCCACCACCTTGGCGATCTTGGCATCGAGCTGGCCGGCGTCTGGCGCGAAGGCCGAGATCACGACCCCACCGCGCGGCCCCTTGTCCTCGACCACGACGGCTTGCTCGCGATCGCCGATGCGCGCCACCAGAACCGCCTCCGCGCTCGAGGCCTCAATGGCCACGTGCGCATTGGCCAGGGTCTCCTCGACGAAGGCCTGGATCTCGGCAGGCGAGGCAAAGCGCATACTGCCCGCTTCGCCTGCCCGCTTCTGGTATTTCCTGAACAGCCCGTCGGCGTTGACCGACACCCGGCCGCCTTCCAGCCCCAGCCAGCCGCCGAGCCAGTCCGGCGTCGGCACCGACTGGTAGAACGTCCGCGCTTCGCGCGGCACGCCGGCCTCGGCCTGCTGCGCATCGCTCGCCACGACGCGGTCGAGCGCGTCCGTGAGCGTCAGCCCGTCGCGGCCGGCGATCACCAGCGCCGCATCGAGCATGCCGGTGTCGACCGCATAGCCGAGCTCGTCGGCGACCGCCTGGATCTCGTCGCGCCGATAGGCGGTCTCGTCGTCGAGCCGGGCCTGGTCGCGCTGCGCCGCGAAGGCCTCCGCGTCCGCCCTGTCCCGCTCCGAATAGACCGGCCGGCCGGCGAGCTGCTCGTCGATGGCGGCGAGCAGCGCGTCCGGCGTCGGCCGCGGCCCCTCGCGCGAGCCCAGATAGCCGGCTTCCCAGGCGGCGAGGGCGGCGTCGTCGAGCGACCGGCCCTCGCGCCGGACCATGGTCGGCCAGGCCTTCGCCAGATCGCGGGAGCGCAGCTCGCCGCCGTCGTCGCGCAGCCCGCCGGAGCGCCTGAGGAACGCCAGGAGCGTCTCGGGCTCGCGGGCCCGCCTCCCGGCGGCCCCCTCGCCGTCCACCGCCCGCTCGACGTCGACGCCGCGCGAGCGGTAGAGCTCGAACCCGTCGATCCCGGCCCGCTCGCCCATGGCGGCGAAGAAGGCGCCCACCACTTGCGCCTCCTGGCCGGCGACGTCCGGCGCCCGGCCGGCCGCCTCGAGGCGCGCCTGGAAGTCGGCCGTTATGCGCGCCCGCGGGCTCTGCCGGTCGCCCGCGGCAGCGGCCGAGCGGGCGAGCTCCTCGACCTCCTGGGCGAAGGTCCTGGCCTCGGCCGCGGTCATCGCATCCGGCGTCAGCCGGACGTGGTCGGCGAGCGCCTGGTGCGCCTTCGTCCCGGCGATCCTGGCAGCCCAGGCCTCGAGGGGCACGGCGATGTCGCCGCCCGTCTCGGTCGCCTGGCGCCACTGGCGCTCGACGCCGAGCTCGGCCGCGGCCGCCGCCGGATCGGCCCCTTCCGACTGGAAGAACGTGTTGAAGGCCTCGGCCTGGACCAGGATGTCCTGGACCGGTGCGCCCACCTCCGCCTGCAGCTCGCCCACGAACCGCTGGAAGGCGCCGGGGTCGCCGGTTCGGAGCTGCGAGCGGCCGGCGATCTCGCCGAGGTCGAGATAGGCCTGGCGCTCGTTCCCGGCACGCAAGGCCGCGCGGGCGTCTAGGGTGAAGGACGCGGCCGGGCCGGGCAGCGCCAGCAGCGCCATGCCCCGGGCGGTCTGCCAGGCGGCGCTGCCGAGCCGCTCCTGCAGCTCCTCGGCCGAGATGGCGGCGAGCTCGCGCTCGTCGACCAGCTTCAGGAGCTCGCCGACGGCGATCTGCACGGTCTCCTGCAGCACCTCGGTGCCGGTCTCGACCACGATGCCGCCGGCATAGGCGCCGGCGAAGCGGCGCATCGCCTGGTGCATCGTGGGCTGCTCGAGCAGCCGGCGCACCAGCGCCCGGGCACCGCCGGCCGTGAGCTTGTCGAGCCCCGGGAACTTGGACACGAGATAGCCGAGGCCGAAGCTGTCGAGCCCGGCCGAGAGGACGCCCGCCAGGATGGCGCCGCCGCGGCGCAGCTCGGGATCCAGGCCCCGGCCGTCCTCGTCCACGATCTCGCCGTAATCGGCCCAGGCATGCCCGGCATTGACCTGGTAGGAGTGCATGAGGGCACCGCCCATCGCCCCGGCCGATGCACCGAAGACGGCGCCCGGCACGGCCCCCACGCCGCCGGCGGGCAGGGTCGCGGCACCGCCGATCGCGGCACCCGCCGAAGCGCCGGCGAGGGCCGCCTGGATCGAGCTGCCGACCATCGGCAGCATCGAGCCCAGGAGGTTGGCGGCGGCACCGGGCACCGTCTCGGCGAGCCCTGCCCCCATGCCCCGCCCGAGCATGCGGAGATCGTCCAGAGAGAGCGGATCGCCCAGCATCTGCCGGTACGCCAGCCGCCCCATGGCATCGGTGTCGAGCCCGGCCTGGAGCTGCGGCCC
>CAYWSB010000096.1:0-20724 GCA_964460465.1 uncultured Geminicoccaceae bacterium
AGATGACCGCCGACGTCGCCCTCGATCCCGAGCTCATGGCCCTCTACCCGTTCTGCCGGCTGACCGGCCCGGCCAACGTGCTGATCATGCCGGCGCTGCACACCGCGCACATCTCGGCCAAGCTCCTGCAGCAGCTCGGCGGCGGCACGGTGATCGGCCCGCTGCTGATCGGCCTCGAGAAGCCGATCCAGATCGTGCCGATGAACGCCACGGTCTCCGACATGATCAATGTGGCGGCGCTGGCGGCCTACGAGGCGCATACCGCGGGCGAGCGCGCAGCGGGCTAGATCCGGCGCGGTCGGCAGCGGGCTGGCCGGGCGATGCCGGCGACCTGGCGGGGGGTGGTCTCGGCGCCGCCCGGCCGAGGACGGAGGCCGGCCCGCGCAGCGAGTTCCTGGCACCGGAGCCGACGCCGATGACTCCCGATCTCATCAAGGCTCTCGTCGAGGCCGGTCAGCTCCTGCTCTCGGTGGTCATCGCTTCCGGCAGCGCCGTCTGGGTCTTTCTCCAATGGCTGGACCAGAAGCGGGCCGAGGCCGCCAGGGAGCAGGAACGACGCGCCGAGGCCGCGAGGCAGGACGCGCTCAGGCTCGCACAGGAGCGCGAGGCGGCGGCACAGCGCCGGACCCAGAATGCGGCCGAGCTCGTCCGGGCCTTCGGCGAGGCCAAGGACACGGAAGCGCGGATGTGGGCGGCCATGGCGCTCTCCCTCTACCCCGACCACACCCTGCCGCTTCTGGCCATTGCCTTGGGCGAGATCGACGCGGCCGGGGCCTCGGGTGTCGAGACGGCCTTGACCTCGCTCGGCACGCAGAGTCTGCCGGCGCTCGCCCGGATGAACCGGCTGGCGGCGTCTCAGGGAGAGGCCGTGACGGATGAGCCGGACGGCGGCGAGCCGTCCGCGACCATCCTGCTCGACACGGGAGCGGCGGGTGTTTCCGCGACGCAGCGGCTGCAGCGGGTCAAGCGGGTGATGAACCAGATCATCGTCAACGCCGAGGCGGGCTCGCTCGCCGAGATCGATCTCGCGGACGTCGATCTTTCGGCCGCATGGTTCCGCGCGGCACGCCTCGAGCGGGCCAACTTCCGCAAGTGCCGGCTCGAGCAGGCGGACTTCACGCGCGCCGACCTGCGCGAGGCGAGCTTTCGCGGCGCGCTCCTGCAGAGAGCCCGGTTCACCCGGGCCCGGCTGGAGCAGGCCGATTTCACCGGTGCGGCGGGGCCGGCCGGCTTCGTCGCCGTACGCGCCCGCAATGCGACCTTCAAGGATGGCCGGCTGGCCGGCTCAGCCTTCGACGGCAGCCATCTCGAGGATGCCGATCTCGAGGCCGCCGATCTGTCCAACGCCTCCGTCCCCGGCGTCCAGCTCCACGGTGCCAGGCTCCGCAAGACCAGGCTCGACCACGCCCGGGGCAGGGCCCTGAAGGTTTATGGTTCGACGCTGTCGCACGCGAGCCTGCGCGGCGCGCGGTTCCCGGAATCGGGCTGGTCGCGCACGGCCATCGACAACACCGCCATGACCGCGATCGATCTTGCCGGGGCGCGCCTGGCGAGCGGCCGGATCGTCAACTGCAATCTCGGCGGTGCAAAGCTCGTCGGCGCCCGGCTGACCGGGATGACGCTCGACCGCTGCCAGCTCGGCGGCGTCACCTTCGCGGGCGCGGTCCTCGAGGACTGCACGTTCCGCGACTGCGCCTTCAGCGCCACCTCGTTCGACGGTGCCACGCTGACCCGGGTGGCGTTCGCCGGGGCCAACACGCTCGCCGGGCGCCCGGTGACCTATGTGCAGGCCACGCTGGTCGACGTCACCTTTGCCGACGGGAGCGCCGCCGTGCGGCCCGAGGCGGCCCCGGTGCCCGACAGCTGAGACGGCAGCAGACCCGACCGGCGCACCGCCGCGGCCGCTTGACACCGGCTCGGCGCATTTCTATCTTAAATCATCAAAAAGACAGTGTGAAAATAGAAAAATCACACGGTCTTTGTAGAACCACCCCGGAAGGATCCGCCATGCCGTCGATCTCCCGACGACTCGTCCTGGCTGCCGCTGCCGTCGCGACCCTGCTGCACGGCGCGCCAAGGGCGGTCGAGGCCGCCGGCATCGACGAGCTCAGGCTCGACTGGGCCTTCTACAACCCGGTGAGCCTCGTGCTCAAGGACCAGGGGCTGGTCGAGGCGGCCTTCGCCGACGACGGCATCGGCGTGCGCTGGGTGCAGTCGCACGGCTCCAACAAGGCGCTCGAGTTCCTCAGTGCCGATGCCATCCATTTCGGCTCGACCGCCGGCGCCGCGGCACTGGTCGGCCGGATCAACGGCAACCCGATCAAGTCGATCTACGTCTATTCGCGGCCGGAGTGGACGGCCCTGGTCACCGGTGCCGACAGCGGCATCGCGAGTGTCGAAGACCTCGCCGGCAAGTCGGTCGCGGTCACCCGCGGCACCGACCCGCACATCTTCCTGATGCGCGCGCTCGCCGATGCCGGGCTCTCCGACCGCGACGTCCGCTTCGTCCTGCTGCAGCACGCGGACGGCCGGGCCGCCCTGCTGCGCGGCGACGTCGACGCCTGGGCCGGCCTCGACCCGATGATGGCCTCGGCCGAGCTCGAGGACGGTGCGCGCCTCTTCTTCCGCAAGCCCGAGGCCAACACCTGGGGGATCCTCAACGTCCGCGAGGAGTTCGCGGCCGAGCATCCGGAGATCATCGAGCGGGTCCTGGCCCTCTACGAGCAGGCCCGTCTCTGGGCGCTCGAGCATCCCGACGAGCTGGCGGCACTGCTCGCCCGCGAGGCGCGCATCCCGATCGAGGTCGCCAAGAAGCAGCTCGAGGAGCGCACCGAGCTGACCCACAACCGGATCGGCGACGCCCAGCGCGCCTCGATCCTCGAGGCCGGCCTCGCGCTGCAGAAGGCCGGGGTCGTCGAGGCTTCGGTCGACGTCGAGGCGATGGTCGACAGCCTGCTCGACCCGCGCTTCTCGACGGCGCTGGGCAACTGA
This sequence comes from uncultured Geminicoccaceae bacterium, assembly GCA_964460465.1. Lineage (GTDB taxonomy): Bacteria > Pseudomonadota > Alphaproteobacteria > Geminicoccales > Geminicoccaceae > SLRI01. The sequence goes on from CAYWSB010000096.1 coordinate 2,992, forward strand.
GCGCCGCCGCCGCCGACACCTTGCGGGACCAGGCGTCGATCGACCCGGCCGCGGCCGCGCGTGCCGCCACGACCGCCGGCACGCGGCGGCCGGCCGGCGGCGCGCCCGGCCGGCGACTCGCCTGGCACGGCCCGCTCCTCGGCCTCGCGGTCCCGGCGCTGCTGGCGCTCCTCTGGGAGGCGGCCGTCGCCCTCGGCCTGGTCTCGCGCCGGCTGATGCCGCCACCGAGCCAGATCGCCGCCACCCTGACCCAGCTTGCCGTCGCGGGCGATCTCTGGCTGCATGTCGCCACCACCACCTGGCGGGTCGGCGTGGGCTTCCTGCTCGGCACCGTGGCCGGCACGGTCGTCGGCGCCCTGGCCGGCTACTCGGCCCTCGCCCGCCAGCTCCTCGACCCGACGCTGCAGGGCCTGCGCGCGGTGCCGTCGATCGCCTGGGTGCCGCTGTTCATCCTCTGGCTCGGCATCTTCGAGGAATCGAAGGTGGCGCTGATCGCGACGGGCGTCTTCTTCCCGGTCTATCTCGGCGTCATGGGCGAGATCCTCTCGGTCGACCGCAAGATCGTCGAGGTCGGCCGCGTCTTCCGCCTCTCCGGTCCGGCGCTGGTCCGCCGCATTCTGCTGCCCGCCATCCTCCCGGCCTACGTCCTGGCGCTGCGCGCCGGCCTGGGCCTGGGGTGGATGTTCGTCGTCGCCGCCGAGTTCATGGGTGCCGCGGAGGGCCTGGGCTACCTCCTCGTCGACGGTCAGCAGCTCGGCAAGCCCGACCAGATCATCGCCGCGATTCTCACCTTCGCCGTGCTCGGCAAGCTCTCCGACGCCGTGCTGGTCGCCGCCACCCGCCCGTTCCTGCGCTGGCAGGACGTGGCCCCGGGCCGCTAGACCGCCGCCATGCTGCAATTCGACCAGCTCGACAAGACCTACCCCAACGGCACGCATGCCCTCGAGCGGATCGACCTCGAGCTCGCGGCCGGCGAGCTGGTCGCCGTGATCGGCGGCTCGGGTTGCGGCAAGTCCACCCTCCTCCGCCTCGCCGCCGGGCTCGACCGCCCGACCGGGGGCCGCGTGCTGCTCGACGGCACGCCGATCACGGCCCCGCACCCCGCGGTCGGCATGGTCTTCCAGGAGCCGCGCCTGCTGCCCTGGCTCACTATCGGCGACAACATCGCCTTCGGCATCGACGACCTGCCCCGGGCCGAGCGACAGGAGCGCGTCGCCCGGGCGCTCGAGCGCATCGGCCTCGACGGCTACGAGCAAGCCTGGCCGCGCGAGCTCTCGGGCGGCCAGGCGCAGCGCGTCGCCATCGCCCGGGCGCTGGTCGCCCGCCCCAAGGTCATCCTGCTCGACGAGCCCTTCTCGGCGCTGGACGCCTTCACCCGGGCGGCGCTGCAGACCGCACTCCTCGACCTCTGGGCCGCCTCGCGCCCGACCCTGGTGATCGTCACCCACGACGTCGAGGAGGCCGTCATCCTCGCCGACCGCGTGGTCGTGATGCAGCCCGAGCCCGGCCGGGTCTTCACCGAGATTCGGGTCGACCTGCCGCGCCCCCGCCGCCGCCTCGACGACGCCTTCATTGCGGTCGAGCGCCGCGTGCTGCATGCGCTCGACGGCTCGCTCAGCCTCGCCCGCCAGCGCGCCAGCAGCCAGGCCAATGTCGCTGCCGGCGGCTGGTGAGCCGACCCCCCTTTTTCGACAAGAGGACCAACGATGCTCGACGCCGACGCCCTCCGCGCGCTGCAGGCCCCGCTCAAGGCCCGCTACAAGGACGACCCCGACGCCGCCCTGATCACCCTCAAGGCCAAGGGCCACATCGACGACCAGGCGATCGCCTGCAAGGTCGAGACCGGCCGGGCGATGCAGACCGCCGGCCTGCACCCGGCGACGGGCGGCAGCGGCCTCGAGCTCTGCTCCGGCGACATGCTGCTCGAGGCCCTGGTCGCCTGCGCCGGGGTGACGCTCAAGGCCGTGGCCACGGCGCTCGGCATCGAGCTGCACGCCGCCGAGGTCACCGCCGAGGGCGACCTCGACTTCCGTGGCACGCTCGGCGTCGACCGCGAGGCGCCGGTCGGCTTCCGCGCCATCCGACTGCGCTTCGACGTCCGCACCGATGTGCCGCAGGACAAGCTCGACGCCCTCCTGAAGCTCACCGAGCGCTACTGCGTGGTCTTCCAGACCCTCGACAAGCGCCCGGAGCTCTCGGTCAGGCTGGACAGGATCTAGCCGCGGCCGTGCGGCGCTTCGGCTCGAGGAGCACCGGCGGCCGGCGCTCGGCCGCCGCCTTGAACAGCGAGAACGTCTGATTGACGTAGTTGACCGCGCCCGAGATCAGGTCGAGATACTCCTGCAGCTCGGGCGTTCGCGCCGCCTCGATCAGCTGCACCGGCCGGTCGGCGGGCTCGGTCTCGAACAGGCAGTAGAACAGCGGCTCGCCCCGGCTGAGCCTGATGTCCTTGGCCGGCTCGTGCCACTCGAACGCCCACATCAACGGCCGCGGCCAGACATGGATCGGGAACCGCCCGCCGAAGATCGTTCCCGGCAGCTGCTCCTGGCGGTAGTGCATGAAGGGCGCCACTTGGCTCATGAACACCGGCTCGTCGGCGAGGAAGATGTACGGCAGCGACACCTGGATCGTCGGTCGGTCGGGGTAGCGCCACTCGGCCTCGCTGGTGACGTGCAGGTGCTGGCTGAGCTTCGCCGGGCGCACCGGCGAGGCGTCGCCGAGCATGTTCTGCACCGCCGGCTGCCCCTCCTTGCCGCGCACGAAACGCAGGTGCAGGTCGAACGGGCACGGCACCGCGAAGTAGCGCGTCTCCATGTTGATGACGGCCGGGCAGCGGCTCGCCGACTTCGCATGCTGCTTCGACATCTCGGTGGAGCGGATGCGCTCGGGCGGCGCGAAGACGACGCCCGCCTTGTCCTCGGCCAGGAGCCAGCCGACCCGCACCGGCCCCGACCGCGGCTCATGCTCGGGGCGGTCGAACACCACATCGATCCGCATGCGCCAAATCCCCTCATGCCAGAAGTCCGGCAGCCGCCGCGGCGGCACCGGGCCGGGCGAGCCGCGATCGTCGACCCGCCGCCCGCCGCCGGGGAGCGCGCGGCCCGGACCTGGACGGTGGCACCGCCACGGGCGCGCGTCGACAGCCCTCGACGGCGCCACGATAAGCCGTCGATTGGACCGATTGCCAGGCATTTCAACCATACGGCGGCCACACCGGGCGTCCGCCGGGCGCCCCCTGCCGTTCGCCCGGCAGCTCCTGCCCCGGCGCTGCCGCGGCCGGCCTGGACAACGGCGGAGCTCGCCGGCAAGCCTGTCGCGTCCATCGCATGAAGGGGGAGACCAGCCATGCCGGCCATCACGTCCATCGAGCCCGGGTTCTACCGCATCCCGCTGCCCGAGGTGCTGAGCGACAGCACCCACGGCGAGATGCGCGCCTTCGAGCTCGTCACCTGCCGGGTGCGCGACGCCGACGGGGCCGAAGGTGTCGGCTACACCTTCACCGTCGGCCGCAACGGCGGGGCGGTCATGGACACCCTCGCCCGCGAGATCGTCGAGCTGGCGGCGGGCCACGACGCGGACCGGATCGAGCGGCTCTGGAACCACGTCTGGTGGGCCACCCACTACGGCGGCCGCGGCGGCCCCACGGTTCTCGCCCTTTCCGCCTTCGACACGGCGCTTTGGGACCTCAAGGCGCGGCGAGCCGGCCTGCCGTTGTGGAAGCTGCTCGGCGGCAACGATGCCCGCGTCTCCTGCTACGCCGGCGGCATCGACCTCGACCTGCCGCTCGACGCCCTCTTGCGGCAGACCGACGGCAACCTCGCCAAGGGCTTCCGGGCGATCAAGATGAAGGTCGGCAGCCCGGATCTTGGCCGCGACGTCGAGCGCGTGCGGGCGATGCGCGAGCACCTGGGCCAGGGCTTCCCGCTCATGGTCGACGCCAACATGAAATGGACCCAGGACCAGGCGATCCGCGCCGCGCGCGCCTTCCTGCCCTTCGACCTCACCTGGCTCGAGGAGCCGATCGCCCCCGACGACATGGCCGGTCACGCCCGCGTCGCCCGGGAAGGCGGCGTCCCGATCGCCGCGGGCGAGAACCTCAGGACGCTCTGGGACTTCCGCCACCTGGTCGCGTCCGGCGGGGCGACCTGGCCCGAGCCCGACGTCACCAATTGCGGCGGCGTCACGCCGTTCATGAAGATCTGCCACCTCGCCGAGGCCTTCAACCTGCCGGTCACCAGCCACGGGGCGCACGACGTCACCGTCCACCTCCTCGCCGCCTGCCCCAACGGCCGGTTCCTCGAGGCGCACGGCTTCGGCCTCGAGCGCTATATCGAGCACCCACTGGTGATCGAGGACGGCATGGCCGTGGCCCCAGACCGCCCCGGCCACGGCATCGTCTTCGACTGGGCGGGGCTGCGGTCGCTCGCCGCTGCCTGAGGCACATGGCCCGCCGGCCGACATGCGCGTCCGCGCCGTCGCCGCGCTGGCGCTGCTCGCCCTTGGCGTCGCCGGCTGCAGCGGGCGGCCCGGCGCACCGTCGCCCGCGGTCGTCGCCAGCCCGGTGTTCCCGATCGCGCAAGAGGCCGCGCTGACGATCGCCGAGGCGGCGCTGGCGAGCGAGATCCGTCCCGACCTGATCGAGCCGGTGCGTCGCCCCCATCCTGGCCATCGCGGCTGGCTGCGCTTCGTCGTCGGGCTCGACTCGCTGACCGTCTTCGTCGCCCCCGCCCGCGGCATCGACGCTGCCGGACAGGTCCGGCAGGGCCACGTCTTCATCGCCGGCTACGACGGCAGCTACGGGCCCGGCGGCGGCGCCCTCGCCCGCCGCGTGCTCGACCACGCGGTGGCGGCGGCCACCCGACTGGCCGAGCCGCTCCGACCGTGGTCCGGGCGCGACGCGGTCCGGGGTGGCTGCCGTCCGGCGTCGGGACGGCACAAACCCGGTCGCCGACGCCGCCGGGCGCCGCTTCAGCGTTCCTTAACCTGCGTCGGTCAGAGTGCGAACTCGTCGGTTTGCGGAATCTGCCCGAGCCAGGTTCCGGGCCGCCACGTCCGCCGACGGAGGTCCTCTTGGCGCCAGCGCCCGTCCGCCTGTTCCGGCCCGCGACCGCGCCGCACGCCCGGGACGTCGCCTGCCTCACCTCGCTGCGCTTCTTCGCCGCCGCGTGGGTCCTGGCCCTGCACTACAGCGAGCGCATGCCGGACGCCTTCAGCGCCTGGACCGCTTTCTTCGTCAACGGCCGGCTGGGCGTGGACTTCTTCTTCGTTCTCTCCGGCTTCATCCTGACCCACGTGTATCTGCGGCAGCTGCGGGACGGGCGCTTCTCGTTCCCGACCTTCGTGGCGCGGCGCCTCGCACGGCTCTACCCCCTGCACCTGGCCACGCTGCTCGCCGTGCTCGCCTATGTCGCGGCGGGTCGCTCGCTCGGCATCGCCGTCGAGAACCCCGACGCCTACACCTGGGCGACGTTCTGGCACAATCTCCTGATGATCCATGCCTGGGGCGTCTCGGACTCGATGAGCTGGAACTACGTCGCCTGGTCCATCAGTGCGGAGTGGTTCGCCTATCTCTCGTTCCTGCCGCTGGCGCTGCTGTTCATCCGCCTGCCGGGTGGCCACGCGGCGCGGCTGGCACTGGCGCTCGCGGCCTTCACCCTCCTCTACCTCGCCTCGCCGGCTCTCGTCGGCCAGGAGCTGACGCTGCTCACCTACGATTTCGCGATGCTGCGAATCCTGCCGGAGTTCATGCTGGGCATCGCCCTCTACCACCTGAGCCTGGACTGGGATCTCGATCGGCGCAGCGGGCCCTGGCTGCTCGCCTTCCTGGTCGCGGCGCTGCTGGCGGTGGCGCATCTCGACCTCGGCCACTATCCCGCGGTTCTGCTGCTGGCAGTGGTGATCTTCGCTGCGGCGTCCCTGGAGCGCCAGGGTGCTCTCGGCTTTCTCCGCAACCGCGCCCTGGTCTATCTCGGCGAGACCTCCTACGCGCTCTATATGACCCATGCGATCGTCTTCATCCTCTATTTCAAGGCGATGAGCCTGGTGCTGGGCGAGCGCTACGATGCCTGGGTCTGGTCTCTGGGGCCCGTGGCCCTGCTCGCCGCCTTCGTCACCGCGTCGCTGGCCTACCATCTGGTCGAGCACCCCGCCCGCCACTGGCTGACGTCGCGGGGTCGAGGCCGGCGCGCCGGCGCGATCGCCACGGCCTCCTGACCAACTTTACCGGCAGGTGGCCGGTCGAGGGGTGCTGCAGCGGCGCAGCGCCGCACCGCGGCGACGGCCCGATCGCGACGCTTGCCAGCGCGCCAGCGAGCCCATAGGTCCCGGTGTGGCATCGCTGCAGCAACGACGGCCGCTCGCAGGCTCCGAGCACATGCATCAACCGACCTCCCTTGCCGACCGACCTCGCGTGAGGGTCACCCGGCTGCCCGCGGAGCGACGGACGGCGGGCGATCGCCCTGCTCCCGGCGGTCCGTCCAGGCCACGATCCGGATGACGCCGGCGCGACAAGCCGTCTCCTGGCTCGGCGTCCTCGTCGCCTTCGTCGCCCTGCTCTGGCTGCTGGGCGACGTGCTCGTGCCGTTCGTCGCCGGCATGGTGATTGCGTATCTCCTGGATCCGCTGGCCGACCGGCTCGAGGCCTTCGGGCTCTCGCGCACCCTGGCGACAACGTTGCTCACCGTCCTTTTCATCCTGTCGATCCTCGGCGGCATCCTGCTGCTCGTGCCGGTGGTCGACGGTCAGGTCAGGAGCCTCCTGGCGAGCCTGCCCGAGATGATCGAGTCGGGCTGGGGATGGCTCGGCCCTTGGATCCAGGAGCTCCGCGCCCGCTTCGACCTCGCCACCGACGCCGAGCTGCAGGAGGCGCTCAAGACCTATGCCGGCAATCTCGGCGAGTGGGCGACCGGGCTGCTCGGCGGGCTCGCCTCGGGCGGAGCGGTCCTGTTGAACATCGTCTCGCTCCTGGTGATCACGCCGGTGGTCAGCTTCTACCTGCTGCGCGACTGGAACGACCTCGTCCACACCGTGGACGGCTGGCTGCCCCGCGACCACCGCGACACCATCCGCCGTCTGCTCGGCGAGATCGACCGGAGCATCGCCGGCTTCCTGCGCGGCCAGATGTCCGTCTGCGTGCTGCTCGGCCTGTTCTACGGCCTCGGCCTCGCCGCGCTCGGGCTCAAGGGTGGCCTCGTGGTCGGCCTGCTCGCCGGGCTGATCTCGTTCATTCCCTATGTCGGCTCGATCAGCGGCTTCGTCGCCTCGATCGTCCTCGCCGCCGTGCAGTACGGGCCGACGGCCTGGCTCATGCTCGGCCTGACCGCCGGGCTGTTCGCCGTCGGCCAGTTCATCGAGGGCAACTTCCTGACCCCGAGGCTGGTCGGCTCGCGCGTCGGGCTGCATCCGGTCTGGGTGATCTTCGCGCTGCTCGCCGGCGGCTCGCTGTTCGGCTTCCTCGGCGTCATGCTGGCGGTGCCGGTGGCCGCCGCCATGGGCGTGCTCACCCGCTTCGCACTTTCCCGGTACCTGGCGAGCGCGCTCTATGCGGGACGGCAGGCGACGCGCGAGCGTGATTGAGCCCCCTCAGAGCACCAGGAACTGGAAGGCCAGGTCGCGGATGAAGTAGAGTGCCAGGATCAGCACCATGGGCGAGATGTCGATGCCGCCGAGATTGGGCAGGATGTTGCGGATCGGCCGGAGCAGCGGCTCGGTGATCCGGTGCAGGAAGTCGCCGATCGTATAGATGAGGCGGTTGCCGGTGTTGACCAGGTTGAAGGTGACCAGGAGGCTGAGCACCACCATGGCGATGAGCAGCCAGATGTAGATCGTGATCACGGTGTTGATGAGATTGTAGACGGCGATCATCGGGGCTCCGGCGGGTCGGCATGGTGACACGGGCGGCACGGCACGCGCAGCCGGGCCGGCGCGCGGCGGTCGCCGCCGAGGCACGGGCGTGACGCCTCGGACTTACGCGCCGGCCTCGCCGGTGACAAGGACTTCGGCGACGGCGCCGCGGCCGCGGGTCCGCGGCCGCGCATCAAGACGCTTGACAGCCGCCCCCCCGGCCACCGATATCCCGCTCACCCGTGGGGCCGTAGCTCAGCTGGGAGAGCGCTAGAATCGCACTCTAGAGGTCGCCGGTTCGATCCCGGTCGGCTCCACCAATCTCCCTGATCGCCGCCATCTCGCCCTCGACCTGCAGCCGCGGCGGCACCTCGCCGCGGCTGGAGAGCAGCACCGCCACCGGCCGTGTCGGCGCGAACTTGGCGAAGACGATCGCGATGATGACGGTGATCGGCACGGAGAGGAACATCCCCGCCACCCCCCAGATTCCGCCCCAGAAGGTGAGCGACAGGATGATCACGAACGGGCTCAGGTTCAAGGTCGTGCCCATCAGCCGCGGCTCGACATAGTTGCCGATGACGGCCTGGATCAGGGTGAGCGACAAGGTCACGCTGAAGAAGGTGCCCCAGTCGTTGAACTGCAGCAGGGTGAGCAGGCCCGGCAGGATCACGGCGAACAGCGAGCCGATGTTGGGCACGTAGTTGAACAGGAAGATGACCAGCGCCCAGAGGCTCGCGTAGTTGACCCCGGCCTGGGCCAGCACCACCCAGCAGAGCACCGCAGTCGCCAGGCTCACCAGGGTCTTGATCCAGATGTAGCGCTCGATCCGCTGCTCGATCTCGACCAGGGACTGGCGCAGCGCCTCGCTTTGCCGGCGGTCGTCGAACAGGCGGTCGATCTTCTGGTCGAAATTGCGCTGCTCGAGCAGCATGAAGGCGGTGTAGAGCGCGATCAGCCCGACATTGCCGAGCAGCGCACCCAGCCCGGTGGTGATCGAGAAGACGACGCTGGCGAAGTCGATCCGGCCGATGAGCTCGTCGACGACCGGCCGCTCGATGTTGAACAGCGCGGTGGTGCGCTCGATCAGGTCGATCAGGTTGGCCTGGTAGACCGGCGCCGCGCTGCGCACCTGGGCGACGTTGCGCGCGGCGATGTCGACGATCAGCCAGAAGAGGCCGGCCATGGTGAGGATCGCCAGGAGGCGGCAGGCGAGGTCGGGCAGGCGCCAGCCGGCCAGCTCGAGCCGCGCGTACAGCTTGCCGATGGCGTTGATCAACAGCCACAGCATGAAGGCGACGGCGAGCGGGATCAGGAAGCGGCTGCCGAAGATCAGGATCGAGCCCACCAGCGCCGCGCCGAGAAGGAAGCTGGTCCACCAGATCGGCCGGACGAGGGCGGAGTCGAGACCGGGCATCGCTAACCTCTCGCTTCGTGCATCGGGCCGCCCCACCGCCGCCGGTGGTTTACGAAAGCCGTCGGCATCTGGCATAGCACAGCCGCTCGCGGCAATCGAAGCATGCCCAGGCGACCGACGGCGGGTCTGCGGCCGGGCCGCGACCGCGCGCAGAGAGGGAGGATCGCGAAGTATGACCATCGCAACGCCGCCCGGCTATCGTGCCCTCGACGAGGCGAGCCTTCCGGCCTTCCTCGCCACCCTGCCGCCGATCGCCGAGCGGCTCGGCGGCGGCTCCGGCGACTGGCGGGTGAGCGAGGTCGGCGACGGCAACCTCAACCTCGTCTTCATCGTCGAGGGGCCGGCGGGCGACATCTGCGTCAAGCAGGCCCTGCCCTATGTCCGGCTGGTCGGCGACAGCTGGCCGCTGCCGCTCGAGCGGGCCTATTTCGAGTACCAGGCGACGGTCATCCAGGCGCGGCAGGTGGGTGCCCTGGTGCCGGCGCTCCTGCACTACGACCCGGAGCTCTTCCTCATCATCATGGAGCGGCTGAAGCCGCACATCATCATGCGGCGCGGCATGATCGACGCCGTGGTCTACCCGGCCTTCGTCGAGCACATCGTCGAGTACACGGCGAAAAGCCTCTACTTCACCTCCGACCTGGCGCTGCCGGCGGCCGAGAAGAAGCCGCTCATGGCGCTCTTCGCCGCCAACACCGCCCTCTGCAGGATCACCGAGGACCTGATCTTCACCGATCCCTACCGGATCGCCCCGCTCAACCGCTGGACCAGCCCCGAGCTCGACGACGTGGCCGCCGCGATCCGCTCGGACGCCGAGCTCAAGCGCGCGGTCTCGATCCTCAAGCTCAAGTTCCTCAGCCACGGCGAGGCGCTGCTGCACGGCGACCTGCACACCGGCTCGATCATGATCACCCAGTCCGACACCCGGGTGATCGACCCCGAGTTCGCCTTCTTCGGGCCGATGGCCTTCGACGTCGGCAAGCTGATCGGCAACCTGCTCCTCAGCTTCTTCAGCCAGACCGGGCACGAGCGGGAGCCGGGCGAGCGGGACGCCTACCGGCAGTGGACGCTGGACGTGATCGAGCGCTTCTGGAACGGCTTCGAGCGGCGCTTCCTCGAGCTCTGGACGCAGAACCGGACGGGCGACGCCTACCCGCCCGACCTCTTCGAGAACGCCGAGGACGACGGCGGCGAGACGGGGCTGCGCTCGCTCGCCCAGGCCCAGCATGCCTTCATGCGCCAGCTTTTCGAGGATGCGGTCGGCTATGCCGGGACCTCGATGATCCGCCGCATCCTCGGCCTCGCCCACAACATCGACATGGAGCTGATCGCGGACCCGGGGCTGCGCGCCGCCTGCGAGCGGCGGACCCTGCTGCTCGCCGTCGACCTCGTCAAGCAGGCCCGGCAGATCCCGAGCGTCGAGGCGGTGACCGCCAAGGCGGCGGCGCTTCAGGCGACGGCGACCGCCTCGTCGGGGTAGGCGTCGAGGGGTGCCGCGCCGTTGGCCGGCGAGGCGACAGCCGGCATCTGGGCGGTCGGGCGCGGCCACCAGACCTCGTCGCCGAGGCGGTTCTGGCCGATGCGGAAGGCCTCGGCGAAGCGGTCGAGGCCGTGCCGCCCGCCATTGACGAGGCGCCGCGCCCGGGCGAGGTCGCTCTCCAGCAGCGCCTCCTTGATCGGCAGGCGCCGGTTGGCCAGGAAGGCCGCGAGGATCAGTCCGGCCGTGGCCGGGTCGTTGGCGCGCTCGGGCTCCTGCTCGAGCCTCGCACCCTGGCCGAGATGCCGTCCGATCTCGGCATAGTTGGCGCGGCCGGTGAGCTGGACGAAGCCCCGCCCCTTGAACCGCTCGCCGTCCGGCCGGCCGCGATTGCCGAGATCGGTGCGCGCGTCGTAGAGGTCGAACGGATGGCCGCCGGGCGAGGTGTTGAAGCGCGAGGGCAGCTCGTCCACGGGCTCGAAGGTCTCGGTCTCGGCGCGGATGGTGGCCAGCGCCATCAGCACCATCGGCGTCTCGACCACGGCGAAGCGGCGCAGGCCGGCGAGCACGTCCGGCAGGTGCCGGGCGATCGGGTCGAGGCGGGTGAAGGGGAACATGTCGGCCACGATCTCGACGGTGACCCGGCGCGTCGCGTCGGGCGCGGCCGGGGCCGGCTGGCCGTCGAGCCGGGCCCGGGTCAGCGGCCCGCAGATGCCGTCGGCGAGCAGCCCCTGCGCCCGCTGGAAGGCGATCAGCGCCGCCTCGGTCGCCGGGCCGAACCGGCCGTCCACCGCCCCGGGGCTGAAGCCGGCCGCCTTGAGCGCCTGCTGCAACCGCTCGACCGCGGCACCGCTGGCGCCGCGCCTGAGAACCGGACCCATGCCGTACTCCTGCAAGCCGTGACCACAGCGGTCCTATTATAGGAATATGACCTTATTCGCAAGTGGTGTCGTCGACCGCCGCGATCTCCGCTATCGTGGCGCCCGGCAGCGAGCGCAGCGGAGACGGGGATGCAGATCGACGGCCGGCACTATCGCACCATCTGGGTCGCCGAGGACGGCCGGACGGTGCGGATCATCGACCAGACGCTGCTGCCGCACGAGCTGCGCATCGTCGACCTCGCCGACCTGGAGAGTGCTGCCGTCGCCATCGAGACGATGCAGGTCAGGGGCGCACCGCTGATCGGTGCCACCGCCGCCTACGGGGTGGCGCTGGCGCTGCAGGCCGACCCGTCCGATGCGGGGCTCGAGGCGGCGATCGCCCGCCTGCTGCGCACCCGGCCCACCGCCGTCAACCTGCGCTGGGCGCTCGACGAAATGCGCCGCGCGCTCGGGAACCAGCCGCGCGCGGAGCGCGTCGCGGGCGCCATGGCCCGGGCGGCGGCGATCTCGGACGAGGACGTCGCCATCTGCACCGCCATCGGCCGGCACGGGCTGGCCCTCATCGAGGCCGCGGCCAGGACGAAGCGGCCGGGCGAGCCGGTCAACATCCTCACCCACTGCAATGCCGGCTGGCTCGCCACCATCGACCGCGGCACCGCGACGGCACCCGTCTATGCCGCACAGGAGGCCGGCATCCCGGTCCATGTCTGGGTCGACGAGACCAGGCCGCGCAACCAGGGGGCGGCGCTCACGGCCTACGAGCTGCTCCATCAGAAGGTGCCGCATACGGTGATCGTCGACAATGTCGGCGGCCACCTGATGCAGCACGGCATGGTCGATCTCTGCATCGTCGGCACCGACCGGACCACCCGGACCGGCGACGTCTGCAACAAGATCGGCACCTATCTCAAGGCCCTGGCGGCCAAGGACAATGGCGTGCCGTTCTACGTCGCCCTGCCGTCCACGACCATCGACTGGACGATCGCCGACGGGGTGACGGAGGTGCCGATCGAGCAGCGCTCGCCCGCGGAGGTGACGGTGATGAGCGGGCGGACGGCGGACGGCCGGGTGGAGCGGGTGCGGATCACGCCAGAGGGCAGCCCGGCCGCCAACTACGCCTTCGACGTCACCCCGGCGCGGCTGGTGACCGGGCTCGTGACCGAGCGCGGCATCGCGGACGCCAGCGAGGCCGGCTTGGCGGCGCTGTTCACCGAGCGCGCCTGAACGGAGCGCATCGACCAGGCCGATCACCGATCATTACGCTTCCGTTAATTTTCCATCACTACCGCGTGATTCCCTTTGCGACGCTGATCCTCTCTGCAACCGTTGGCGTATAGTACGGTTGTGAGGGGGACGGCAAAGGCATTGGCCAGTTGCTCTGCAGCTTGTCGCAAGCGTCTCAGGAGGTAGCGGATGGCATTCATGGACCGGGGCGGCACGGAGCAGGCGAGCCGGAAAATCATCCGCGATTCGATGAACGCGCCGCTGCTGACGCGCGAGCACGAATTGCACCTGGCCAGGGCCTGGCGCAACGACGGCGACGAGGCGGCCCTGCACGAGCTCATCAAGGCCTACATGCGTCTGGTCGTCAGCGCCGCCAGCCGGTTCAAGAACTACGGCCTGCCGATGAGCGACCTCATCCAGGAGGGTGTCGTCGGCCTGATGCAGGCTGCGGCGCGCTTCGAGCCCGAGCGCGACGTCCGCTTCTCGACCTATGCCGCCTGGTGGATCCGCTCCGCCATGCAGGACTACATCCTGCGCAATTGGTCGGTCGTGCGCACGGGGACCACGGCGGCCCAGAAGTCGCTGTTCTTCAACCTCCGCCGGCTGCGCGCCAAGATCGACGACGGGCTGGGCAGCTCGATGACCGACGCCGGCCGCGCCTCGATCGCCGAGGCGCTGTCCGTGAACGTCGACGACGTGGCCTCGATGGAGATGCGCCTCTCGGCCGGCGACCAGTCGCTCAATGCGACGATCAGCCAGACCGGCGAGGACGTCTGGCAGGACTTCCTGGCCGACGAGCGCCCAAGCCCCGAGGAGGTCGTCAGCGACCGCCACGACAACAAGGCGCGCACGGCCTGGCTGCGCGAATCGCTGCAGGAGCTCAACGAGCGCGAGCGGACGATCATTCACGAGCGGCGCCTGCGCGAGGACGGCCGGACGCTCGAGGAGCTGGGCCGCCGGCTCGGCATCAGCAAGGAGCGGGTGCGGCAGATCGAGCACCGGGCGCTGCAGAAGCTCAAGGTGGCGCTGCTCCGCAAGGTCAAGGACCCGGGCGACGAGATGCTGCTCACGGCGGTTCCCGCCTGAGCCCGCCCCGCTCCACCGCATCCCCGTCCCCCGGCTTGACCAGGGTGCCGGGGATGCGCACTTTCTGGGCATGTCCGCCCTCGAGCTCGACGACCCCGCCAGCCCGACCGCTCCCCTGACCGGGGCGGCCCTGGTCGCGAGCCTGCTCCGGCATCTGCCCCAGGCGCCCGGCGTCTACCGGATGCTGGATGCCAAGGGCGGTCTCCTCTACGTCGGCAAGGCCAAGTCGCTGAAGAAGCGGGTTGTTGCGTACACCAAGCCGCAGGCGCTGACCGTGCGGCTGCAGCGCATGGTGGCGCTGACCACGGCCATGGAGTTCGTCACCACGGCGAGCGAGGTCGAGGCGCTGCTGCTCGAGGCCAACCTCATCAAGCGGCACCGCCCGACCTTCAACATCGTCCTGCGCGACGACAAGAGCTTCCCCTACCTCTATCTGCGCTGGGGCCACGACTACCCGATGATCGGCAAGCATCGCGGGGCGAAGCGCGACGGTGCCGACTATTTCGGGCCGTTCGCCTCGGCCGGTGCCGTCAACGAGACGTTGAACGCGCTGCTGCGCGCCTTTCCGCTGCGGAGCTGCCGGGATTCGATCTTCGCCAACCGCACCCGGCCCTGCCTGCAGTACCAGATCAAGCGCTGCTCGGCCCCCTGTGTCGGACGCATCGACAAGGCGGACTACGCGCGGATCGTCGAGGACGTGAAGGGATTTCTCGGCGGCTCGACCCGCGAGGTGCAGGCCAAGCTGCAGGCCGAGATGACCAAGGCCGCGGCGCGCCTCGACTTCGAGAAGGCGGCCCTGCTCCGCGACCGGCTCAAGGCCATCGCGCACATCGCCGCCAGGCAGGGGATCAACACGGCTGCGGTCGAGGACGCCGACGTCATCGCCCTGCATGCGGACGGCGGGCAGGTCTGCGTCCAGGCCTTCTTCTACCGAGGGGGCCGCAACTACGGCAACCGCGCCTACTATCCGGCACACGCGAGGGACGCCGAGCCGGCCGACGTGCTGGCCGCCTTTCTGGCGCAGTTCTACAGCGAGCGGGTGCCGCCGCGGCTGGTATTGGTCAGCCACGAGCCCAGCGAGACCGGGCTGCTCGCCGAGGCCCTGGCGCTGCGGGCCGGACGCAAGGTCGAGGTCCGGGAGCCGAGGCGCGGCGCGCTCAGGGACCTGGTCGAGATCGCCAGGCGCAACGCCAGGGAGGCCTTGGCGCGGCGGCTCGCCGACCACGCGTCGCAGGCGCGGCTGCTCGAGCAGCTGGCCGAGCGGTTCGGCCTGGACGCCGTGCCCGAGCGGGTCGAGGTCTACGACAACAGCCACATCCAGGGCACCAACGCCATGGGCTCGTTCATCGTCGCCGGACCCGAGGGGCTGGACAAGCGGCAGTACCGGACCTTCACCATCAAGGCGCCCGAGACGGGTGCGAGCGACGACTACGCCATGATGCGCGAGGTGCTGACCCGCCGCTTCACCCGGCTGGTCAAGGAGGACCCGGAGCGGCAGTCGGGGACCTGGCCGGACCTCGTGCTGGTCGACGGCGGGGCCGGGCAGCTTTCGGCCGCGCAGGCGGTCCTGGACGAGCTCGGCATCGAGGGGGTCGAGCTCATCGGCGTGGCCAAGGGTCCCGACCGCGATGCCGGTGCTGAGCGGTTCTTCCGCACCGGCCAGGACCCGGTGATGCTGGACCCGCGCGATCCCGTGCTCTACCTGCTGCAGCGCTGGCGCGACGAGGCGCACCGCTTCGCCATCACCCGGCACCGCGGCAAGCGGGCCAAGGCGATCGGCCAATCCGTGCTCGACGCCGTGCCCGGGATCGGGGGCAAGCGCAAGAAGGCGCTGCTGCATCATTTCGGCTCGGCCCGCGACGTGGCCGCCGCCTCGCTCGACGATCTCGAGCAGGTGCCCGGTCTCGGCAAGGCGGTGGCGCGCGCCATCCACGACCATTTCCACGAGGGCAGCACCTGATGCGCATCCGCTACTTCGCCTGGCTCAAGCAGCGCACCGGCGTGGCCGAGGAGGAGATCGTCCTGCCGGCCGGGGTCGAGACCGTGGCCGACCTGATGCGGCTGGTGGGCGAGCGCCACCCGCGCTTCGCCGAGGCGGCCTGCGGCCGGGGCGTGGTCCGCTGTGCGATCGACCAGACCCACGCCGAGCCGTCGGCCAGGCTGGCCGGGGCGCGCGAGGTCGCCTTCTTCCCGCCGGTGACTGGCGGCTAGCATGGTCCGGGTCCAGGCCGAGCTCTTCGAGCCGGGCCGGGAGCTCGCCCGGTTCGCCGCCGGCCGCACCGACATCGGGGCGGTCGCCAGCTTCATCGGCCTCGTCCGCGACGAGCATGGCGGCGAGCGCATCATCGCCATGACCCTCGAGCACTATCCCGGCATGACCGAGCGCGAGCTCGAGCGGATCGAGGCCGTGGCCCGCGAGCGCTGGCCGCTCGACGACTGCCTCGTCATCCACCGCTTCGGCCGCATGCTGCCGGGCGAGCCCATCGTGCTCGTCTGCACCGCTTCCGCCCACCGGGCGGCGGCCCTCGAGGCCTGCGCCTTCCTCATGGACTGGCTGAAGACCAGGGCGCCCTTCTGGAAGCTCGAGGAGACGCCGTCGGGCGAGCGCTGGGTCGAGGCCCGTGCCAGCGACGACGCGGCAGCCGCCCGCTGGGAGGCCGGGACCTAGGCGGCACCGCCGCCAGGAGCCACGAGCAGCACCGCCGCCATCACGATCATCAGGACGTCCTCGGTCAGCGTCACCGTCGAGAGCGGGACCGCGAGCACGTTGCCCATGCAGGGGCACTCGATGTCCAGCCCTTCGCGCAGCGCCCCGATCACGCCCACGGCACCGACGGCGAAGACCAGGATGGTCAGGCCGTAGACCAGCGGCGGGGCGAGGAACGCCAGGTAGGCGAGGCCGAGGCCGAGCTCGATCCAGGGATAGACGTAGCCATGGGCCGGCAGCCGCTTGGCGATGAGGTCGTACATGGCGAACCCGTCCTTGAAGCCCTCGGGGTCGAAGAGCTTGAGCAAGGCGAAGACGACCAGGAAGATGCCCATGTAGAAGTGCATCCAGCCGGTCATGCCACCCACCCCGGCACCGGCCACGAGCGCCGTCGCGGCCAGCGCGGCGACGAGGACCAAAGCCGCGAGGGGCCAGTAGTCGGCGAGCGAGGTGCCCCTGCCCTCCTCGCGCACCTGATAGGGATTTTTCGCCATGGGTCGGCTCCTCCTGCCGTGGCTGCACGGCCGAGAAAGGCCGGAGCCCGGCCTAGGGTTCCCGCGACCGCAAGCCCGGGGACGGCCGGCATCGCTTGTCCAGCCCGCTCCTGCTCCTCTATAGCTCGGCGCGGTCGGGCCCGTAGCTCAGCGGTTAGAGCTGGCCGCTCATAACGGTCTGGTCGCAGGTTCGAATCCTGCCGGGCCCACCATCCCTATCCGTTGGCGCTGGCTGCCTTCATCATGGACGCCCGAGAGCCGCCGGAAGCCGAACGGAAGCCGCCCGCCTGAAGCGGATGGACCCGCTCACCAAAGCCCCCCCGGAAAAACCTATCATTTTGTGTGCAATCCTTCGCTGAAAGGGCCAGGAAAGGCGAAAGGTGCGCGCCGCACGCATTAGGTTTTTTCTCTTAGATTTCTTGACCGAGGAACCGCGCGAGCCCGTCTCCCCCCCCTATGCCCAGAAACCGCGAATGCCGAGGACAACGGGGCGCCTCTGCTAACGCCATGTTAACGCTTGATAAATTGCCTAGCACTTGTCTAGCACTTGCGCTCTAGAGCATTTTCACGCTGACCGTACATATCCTGCATTGTCGATGTAGTTTTGA
>CAYWSB010000097.1:0-20549 GCA_964460465.1 uncultured Geminicoccaceae bacterium
GGGGCCGAGCGGATCTCGATGATCGCCGGCTGCAGCACGCTCGCAACCTCGCCGGGCAGAACCTCGAGCGAGATGGTGATGAACTCGCCGGCGGCGTCGCCCTGGCCGAGCCAGCCGGCCAGCGCCAGAAGGAAGATGAGGAACGGGAAGACGGCGAAGAACACCGTGAAGGCGATATAGCCCGCCAGCACGAAGCCCTCGTCATTGACGAAATGGTCGATCGCCGGCCAGAGGATGCGCCGGATCCAGCCCAGATCGGGCGGCCGCATGCGGCGCGTGCGCACCGGCGAGGTCGGGCTCTCCAGTCCGGTCGTCGCGAACGGCTCGATCGGCTGCAGCAGGGCCGGCCGATGGCGGCCGCGCCTCGACCTGCGCCTGACCATGTCCTGTCCGCTCGCCATCCGCCCTGAGATATCCTCGTCGTTGCGATGCTCCGGCAGTCTGCGTCTCGCGATCTGGGTGGCGGAGCCGGTCGTCGCCCGTGCTCCCTATCTAGTCAGCGCTGCCGGCCGTGACTATGGTCCGGGGCCAACACCGTCAGCGCAAAGCCGCGGCGCCGGCGCCCGGGGCGGCGAGAGATGAGGGAGCCCATGACCACCGTCACGATCTTCGACAAAAGCCGCCTGCCGAGCCGTCATGCCACTGTTGGGCCGGACCGTGCCCCCCACCGCTCGTACTACTACGCCATGGGCCTCTCGCGCGAGGACATGGCACGGCCGTTCGTCGGCGTGGTCACCACCTGGAACGAGGCGGCACCCTGCAACATCGCCCTCGGCCGGCAGGCGCAGGCGGTCAAGCACGGCGTCGCCCGGGCCGGCGGCACGCCGCGCGAGTTCACGACGATCACCGTGACCGACGGCATCGCCATGGGGCATCAGGGGATGAAGTCGTCGCTGGTCAGCCGCGAGGTGATCGCCGATTCCACCGAGCTCACCATGCGCGGCCATGCCTACGACGCCATGGTCGGGCTCGCCGGCTGCGACAAGTCGCTGCCCGGGCTGATGATGGCGATGGTCCGCCTCAACGTTCCCTCGGTCTTCATGTATGGCGGCTCGATCCTGCCCGGCCGCTTCAAGGGCCGCGACGTCACCATCCAGGATGTGTTCGAGGCGGTGGGCCAGCACGCCGTGGGCAAGATGAGCGACGCCGACCTCGAGCTCCTGGAATCCGTGGCCTGCCCGTCGGCCGGCTCCTGCGGCGGCCAGTTCACCGCCAACACCATGGCGTGCGTTTCCGAGGCCATTGGCCTGGCGCTGCCGGGCTCCGCCGGCACGCCCGCGCCCATGGAGGCGCGCGACCGCTGGGCCGAGGCGTCGGGCGCGGCCGTCATGCGCCTCCTGGCCGACAACATCCGGCCGCGCGACATTGTCACCCGGAAGAGCCTCGAGAACGCCGCCCGTGTGGTCGCGGCTTCCGGCGGCTCGACCAACGGTGCCCTGCACCTGCCGGCGATCGCGCACGAGGCCGGGATCGATTTCGACCTGCACGACGTCGCCGCCATCTTCCGCGACACCCCCTACATCGCCGACCTCAAGCCCGCCGGCCAGTACGTGATGAAGGATCTCGCCGAGGCCGGCGGCGTGCCGCTGCTGATGAAGGCGCTCATGGACGGCGGCTACCTGCACGGCGACTGCATCACGGTGACCGGCAAGACGATCGCCGAGAACCTGGCCGAGGTCACCTTCAACAAGAGCCAGAGTATCGTCCGACCGACCGCTGACCCGATCACGAGCTGGGGCGGTGTCGTCGGCCTCAAGGGCTCGCTCGCGACCGAGGGGGCCATCGTCAAGGTGGCCGGGCTGAAAAGCCTCAAGTTCAAGGGCCCGGCCCGCGTCTTCGACTGCGAGGAGGACGCCATGGCCGCAGTGCAGGCCGGCAAGTACGAGGCCGGCGAGGTCATCGTCATCCGCTACGAGGGACCGAAGGGCGGGCCCGGCATGCGCGAGATGCTGGGCGTCACCTCCGCCATCTACGGCCAGGGCATGGGCGACAAGGTCGCCCTGATCACCGACGGCCGGTTCTCGGGTGCCACCCGCGGATTCTGCATCGGCCATGTCGGGCCCGAGGCCGCCGAGGGCGGGCCGATCGGCCTGCTCGAGAACGGCGACATCATCGCCATCGACGCCGAGGCCGGCACGCTCGACGTCGAGCTCGACGACGCCAAGCTGGCCGCCCGGCGTGCGCAGTGGCAGCCACGCGACACGTTCTACGGCTCCGGAGCCTTGTGGAAGTACGCCCAGACCGTGGGTCCGGCCGACAAGGGTGCGGTCACCCATCCGGGCGGCCGGGCGGAGCGGCACGTCTACGCCGATCTCTGAGCCCCCGGGGCTGGCTGGCTTGCCGAGCCTCGGGCACGCGGGCGGGTGGCGAACCGTGGGCAGGCGGTCCCACGGTATGTCGGTGTCCACCGCACGGTGGCATCGGCGAAGACAGGCATGTTATGCTGACTGGATCGTGTCCCGTGGAGCCCGTTGATGCGGACCGTCTGCTACCTCCCGGATCGCCGCATGCCGTTCGCCGCCGTGCTCGCCGATTGTCTCGTCGTCGTCCTGGCCTTTCCGGTCGCCACGCTCTTGGCCGCGCCGGAGGTCGTGGCAGGCGAGGCGACGCGGTCCGTCGTCGGCGTGCTGCCGCTGGCCCTCCTGCTGCTCAACATGCTGGTCATCCTCCTGGACCCGCCGGAGCCGCCGGTCTTGAACGTGCCGCGCGCCATCGTGGCGGGTGCGTGGCGCGCCACGCTCCTCTTCATCGGCCTGCTCTGGGTGCTTGTTCTCTCGGGTCAGGCGGCAGCGGTCCCGGTCGGCCTCTTCATTCTCGCCTGGGGCTGCCTCGTCTTCGCGAGCGCCATCCTGTGCACAGTGCGGCTGGTGCTGGCGAGGCGGATCGCCATCTGAGCCATTGTCCGGGCCCCGGTGGCACCGGGTGCCCGGCGGCGAGGCTTTACCTCGGCCGTCCCGGCGCCTAGAGCATCGCCCGGAACGGGATAACCGAGCGGAGCAGGATGCCGGCGATGGAGTGGTTCACCGAGACGTTGCATCATGGCTGGCGGCAGCAGATCGAGATCGAGAAGGTCCTCTATCACGACAAGACCGAGCACCAGGACCTGATCCTGTTCGAGAGCACGCGCTGGGGGCGGGTGCTGGCCCTGGACGGCGTCGTGCAGACGACGACCGGCGACGAGTTCGCCTACCATGAGATGCTCGTCCACCCGGCGCTCCTGGCGCACGGCCGCGTTCAGAGCGTCTGCATCGTCGGCGGCGGCGACGGCGGCACGCTGCGCGAGGTCGTCAAGCACGGCGGCGTGCGGCGTATCGTCAAGGCCGAGCTCGACCCCGGCGTCATCGAGTTCTGCAAGAAGCATCTGCCGACGCTCAGCGACGGCGCCTTCGCGGATCCCCGGCTCGCGGTCCGCTTCGGTGACGCCGCGACCTTCATGGCCGAGGACGGGGAGCGGTTCGATGTCGTTCTGGTCGATTCGACCGACCCGATCGGCCCCGGTGCGGCGCTGTTCACCGAGACCTTCTACCGCGACTGCCGCCGCCGCCTGAACGACGGCGGGATTCTCGTCACCCAGGCGGGCAATCCGGCGCAGGCGCCGCAGGAACTGGCCGAGGTGATGGCGCGCAAGCGCGCGGCCGGGTTCGCCGACGTCGACTTTTTGCTGACGGTGGTGCCAACCTATATCGGCGGCTTCATGGCGCTCGGCTGGGCGTCGGACGACGCCACGCGGCGCCGCGTGCGGATCGACACCCTGCGGTCGCGGCCGATTCCGGCGGGCCTCCGCTACTACACGCCCGAGGTCCACGCGGCCGCCTTCGCGCACCCGGTCTGGATCGATCGCGTCGCTGCCGGCGGCGCCTGAACCGGGCCGTGCATAGCGCGCCATGATTTAGCGGCGCGTTATGCTCCTATCGCTTTAGTCATACCCCGATGCATTCCCGTCGAAAGTGATCAGGCTTGTTGCCCTGCCCGATCATGGTTAATTTCTCCTTAGTGAAACACGGGCGACGAACCCGTGGTGGCCGTACGGATCGCAACAACGGCTGAGCCAGATGAGCAGGAACAAAGCAGCGGCGGCGGCCCAAATCCCGGACGCTGCCGATCAGAACACGATCTCGCTTCCGCTGGAGGCGGCGGTCGGCGATTTCATGACCGCGGAGCGGGAGAACGTCGTGACCCTCGAGCTCGCCGATCTCGTGCGTGACAGCAACGGCGAGATCGTCCTCTTCAACGACTCGCATCTGCCCGCTCTGGCCGTGCGCGCCGACAGCCGCCTGGTGGAGAGCGGCGAGGTCGGCAGCCACGTGACCGCGGCCGGCGACGATGTCACCGGCTACCGCTTCGTCGCCTTCGATAACGGCACCAAGCTGTTTTATCAGGACTCGATGGATCTCGTGATCCTGGGTGGCAACGGCGAGGGCCACGCCTGACGACGGCGGGGCGGTCGACCGCTAGTCCCGCCGGCTGAACGCCGTTCGCTCTGCCTCGGTCATGGTCTGGAGCAGCCGGCGCAGCGTCCCGTCGGTGCCCTCCTTGTCGTCGGGCGAGAACAGGCGCAGGCGCTCGGCCAGCCACATCGCGACCTTGAGATTGCCATCGAGGATCTCCTGCTCCAGACGTGCGCGCACGGTCTCCGCGAGCGGCAGCCGCGGCTCGCCAGGCGAGGGGGGCTGCAGGCTGCGGCCCTGGGATGCCCCAACCTCGGCTAGGGTGAGGCTGTACTGAGCGACCAGGGCGCAAAACAGCGGACATTGCTGCTGACGGCGACGAAGCTGGCTGCGCGAGCAGCCGACCGCCGCAACGATGTCGCCCGGCTTGGCGCCTTGTGCCGTCAGCCAAGCGGCCTTGCTCCAATCGATCGGCATCAGGCTGCCCCGACCATCTGCGGTCATCCCCCGGTATTCATCTCGACGGCTCAGTATATAGGAATAACACCCTAGTTCAAGTGGCTTGCGAGAGTTTTCTACCATTAGTAGAAATCGTGCGCTCACCGCATGAGGTGCCCGATGTCGACCGACAGTCCGCCAGCCACCGACAGCGACGAGATCGCGGCCCTGCGCCGGGAGCTGCGAGCGGCAGAGCATCGACTGGCTGAGCGCGGCTCCTTTCTCGCCGTCATGAGCCACGAGCTGCGCGAGCCCATGAACGGCGTGCTCGGCATGGCGCGGCTGCTTGCCGACACCCGCCTCGATGCGGAGCAGACCGGCTATGTCGAGGCGGTGATCGGCTCGGCCGAGACGCTGATCACCCTCGTCAACGACATCCTCGACCTCTCCCGCATCGATGCCGGCCGGATCGAGCTCAACCCCGTCGATTTCGCGCTCAGGCCGTTCTTCGAGCGGCAGGCCGCCCTGTTCCGCCGCCGGGCCGAGAGCAAGGGGATCGGCTTCGAACTGGCGCTCGCTAACGACCTGCCCGAGTTCGTCCGCGGCGATCCGGGCCGCCTGCGGCAGATCGTTACCAACCTCGTCGGCAACGCTGTCAAGTTCACGAGCCGGGGTGAGGTGCGCCTGACGGTCGATCGCGACGCTGCCGGCGCGGCAGGCCGCCACACGCTCCTGCTGCGGGTCAGCGACACCGGCATCGGCATTCCAGCCGAGCGCCACACCGACGTCTTCAGTCCCTTTGCCCAGGCCGACGCCGGCACGGCCCGGCTCTATGGCGGCAGCGGGCTGGGCCTGATGATCGCCCAGCGCCTGGCGAAGGCCATGGACGGCGCCGTGGCGCTCGTGCGCTCGACCGAGGAGGGAACCGTCTTCGACGTTACGGTGTCACTACAGGTCCCGCAGGAGAGCGTCACCCGGCGCAGCCGTGCCGCCATCGCTGGTGCCAGGCTGCTGATCGCGGACGCCCAGCCACGCTCGGCCCAGGTTATGGCCGAGCTCGCCCGCCTCTGGGGCATGGAGGTTCGGGTCGTGGCCAGTGCCGCCGAAGCGCTGACCGTGCTGCGCGAGAGCGCCGACCGCCAGGCACCGTTCGACGTCGCCGTCATCGATCGAGCCCTGCCCGATCGTCGCGGCGACACACTCGGCCCGGTGCTGCGCGCCACCCCGGCGCTCGCCGGGCTCAAGCTCGTGCTGCTGGTGGCTGGCGGGGTGCGCGGTGACGCCGCGGCGGTCCAGACCATGGGCTTCGACGGCTATCTGCAGAAGCCGGTGACGGCGAGCACCCTGCTCGACGCGCTGCAGCAGCTGCATGGAGCGCTGGCCGCGGGCGAGATCCTGACCGTGCACAGCGTGGGCGAGCGTCGCGGCCGGCCGCTGCGCCTGCTGATCGCCGACGACAACCCGATCAACTGCCGGCTCGCCGGGATCATGCTGGAGAAGGCCGGCCACAGCGTGGCCGTGGTGCCCAACGGCGCCGAGGCGGTGGCGGCGGTCTCCGCCGAGCGGTTCGACGCCGTGCTCATGGACATCCAGATGCCGGTCATGGGCGGGCTCGAGGCGACGCGGCGGATCCGGGCCCTGGCCGATCCGAGCCGTGCGGGCCTGCCGATCATCGCGATCACGGCCAATGCCATGAAGGGCGACGACGAAGACTGCTATGCGGCCGGCATGTCCGGCTATGTCACCAAGCCGATCGACCGGGCGGCGCTGCTCGAGACCCTCGACCGCGTGACCGCGGCCGCCTGAGGGCGGCCGGGCCGGCAGTGTGCGGGTGGTGGCGCCGGGCGGTCAGACCCCGCGGCTGCGCTCGGCGTGACCGCGCAGCCGACGCTTCGCCGTCTCGAATGCCGCCGTCATCGCCCGCTGCAGGTCCGCGACCGGCTCGCGCGACACCACGAGCTCGCGCCCGGGCAAGGCGAGCTCGATCCTGACGGCATAGGTCTTGCCCTTGGTTTGGCCCCGATGCGGGCTGTCGATCACCACGCGCGCGCCGGTGATCCGGTCGAACAACTCCTCAAGCTTGGCGACGCGGCCGCGGACATCCGCTTCCAGCGCATCGCTGTGCGGCAGGTTGTGAAAAGTGATCTGCAGCGGCTTGTCCATCGTCCGTCCTTCTCGAACCAAAAGTGGGCCAGGGCCCGGCGGGCGTGCCTGCCGGGCCACGAGTGTTGAGGAAACGGCAAACTCGGTCAACCGCTGGATGAGAAACGGCGGGATTCATCGCTTGATAAGAGATAACTCATCCATATAATCGCTCATAAGTTGAGAGGCCCGGTCGACACACGGAGACGATTCGATGCTGGCAAGGCCGTCCGGCGCACCACGAGGAGCCGCACGCAGGCCGTGTCGCGCGGCGTTGTGGGTCGCTGCCATGCTCGCTCCCGCGGCGTGGGCCCCGGCCGCCGCCCAGGCCGAGACGGCCCAGCTCACCGTGACCGCCACCGTCCTTTCCGGCTGCACCCTGATCGGCGGCACGCTTGACTTCGGCAACTACATTTCCGGCCAGCCAGGCAATCGCGACGCGGCCGGGCAGATCAGCTTCGTCAACTGCAGTGGCACCTTGACCTTCGATCTGGACGGCGGCCAGGGCGGCAACGTCATGGCGCGCCGCATGAGCGGCCCCGACGCGACACTCGGCTACCAGATCTACAAGACGAGTGCCCGCAACGCGATCTGGGGCATGGGCGCCGACGCCCTGCGGCTGCAGCTGCTCGGTGCCACCCCGCAAAGCGGCAACGTGACCGTCCACGGCCGCATCCCTGGCGGCCAGACGGTGCCGGGCGGCACCTACACCGACATCGTCAACATCACCCTGACCTTCTCCGATTGAGGCTGCCGATGCGCTCCGTCGCCCGCCTGCTCGTGGCCGCCGCCCTCTTGTCCTGCTGCCTCGCGGCGACGGCGCTGGCCACCTCCCTCACCGTCGCCCCGACCCGCATCGACCTCGCACCCGATGCCCGCAGCGGCTCGATCACGCTGGAGAACACCGGCAGCACGCCGACGACGGTGCAGGTCGAGACCTTCGCCTGGACCGGCAACGACACCAGCCGGGAACTGGCTCCGACGCGCGGGCTGCTCGCCGTGCCGGCCGTCTTCAATCTCGCGGCCGGGGCCCGCCAGGTCATCCGCGTGGCGACCCGCGAGGCGGCCGCCGCCGATATCGAGGCCGCCTACCGGCTCGTCATCACCGAGGTGCCGACGGCGACACCCGACACCGCCGCCGGCATCCGCTTCGCGCTCCGCCTCAGCCTGCCGGTGTTCATCACGCCGCCCGGCGCCGCGGCGGCGCCCGAATGGGCTCTGCGCCGTGGCCGCGGCGGTGGCACGCTTGAGGTCGAGAACCGCGGCGCCGCTCATCTGCACGTCCGGCGCCTGCTGGTGCGCGACAAGGCGAGCGGCCGCGTGCTGGCGGAGCACGACCAGCCGGGCTACGTGCTGGCGCGCTCGCGGCACAGCTGGGTCGACCTCGTGCCTGCGGCCAGTGGTCCGGTGGTCATCGAGGCGCAGACCAATCTCGGCAGCCTGACCCTTGACCTCGGCAGTTGAGCGGCTCGCCCGACTGTTGCGCCGCGGTGTCGCTGTCGGCCTCGGCATCGCCCTGGCGCTGGGCTCGACCCCCTTGGCGGCGGGTCCGCTTGAGGCCGCGGCAGCGACCGGCGATGCGACCCGGGCGAGCGCCGAGCGGCGCCGAACGGCCGAGCTGGCGGCGAGCCTGGGTGCGCTTCGGCCCGTCGCCAGAGCCCCGCTGCGGCCCACGGCCGCTGGCGCGCCGGAGCCCGCCGTCGCGCCCGCTCTGGTGCCGCCGCCACTCGCCCCGAGCGCGCCGACCGTGGCCGGCCGGGCACCTTGGATTGAGTACACGATGGAGATCAGGCTCGATGGCGAGCGCTTGGCCGAGCGTGCACGCGTGCTGGAGGCGCCGCCCGACGGCCGGCTGGCGATCGAGGCGGCGGCCCTGGCCGGACAGCAGGACACCGTCGCGCACGGCCGGCTGCTCACCGTTCGCGGCGTGCCGTTCGTCCCACTGGAGGCGCTCCCCGGCGTCGTCGCCCGGCTCGATGTCGCGAACCTGATCCTGGCGCTCGAGCGGCCGCGGCGGGTCACGGCCTCGACCGAGTCGGGACTTGCGACGACGGCCGGCGCGCCCGCCGGCTTGCCCATCGCGGTGCCGGCGGCCCGGCCGATGCGGCCGGCCGCCATCGCCGTCGAAGACATGCAGGCGGTGACTGTGGCCGCCGCGCCGGCCGAGGCAGCGGCGGCGATCGAGCAGCTCGAGGCGATCGAGCCCGCCGCCGGGATCACGTTCCGCCGCGACCCGATCCTGCCGCCGCTGCTCGACGAGGGGCGCTGGATCGAATGGGTCCTCTCGGTCACCCTCAACGGCCGGGAGATGCCGGCGGGTGTCCTGGTCATCGAGGAGCCCGGCACTGGCCGGCTGGCGGTCGAGCTGGCCTCCGCCGAAGCTTGGCGGCTGCGCATCGACCGGGACGCCGTGCTCGGCTTCGAAGGCGTGCCGTTCCTGCCGCTCGACGCCGTCCCAGGCATCGAGATCGCCCTCGACCTGCAGGGGCTGGTGCTCGAGCTCGAGGTGCCGCCCGAGGCGTTCGTGCCGTCGCGCATCGACGTGGGCGAGCAGGAGCGGCTGCCGCCGACCCCGGGCACCGGCGCCTTCCTCGACTACGACCTCCTGGTCAATGGCGGGCAGGGTGTGGCCGACCAGCTCGACGGCCTGCTCGAGGCGGGCCTGTTCGCCGCCGGCAGCGTGCTCCTGGGCAATCTGCGCCTGCAGGATGCCGCGGGCGATCCCGATTTGCAGCGGCTCGAGACCACCCTGTCAAAGGACTTCCCAGACCGCCGCGCCACCTTCCGCTTCGGCGACAGCCTCACGGTGGGCGGGGCCTTCGCGCAGGGCCTGCGCTTCGGCGGGCTGCAATGGTCGACCAACTTCGCTACCGACCCGGCCTTCGTCACGTTCCCGCTGCCGACCATCGGCGGCCTCGCCGAGCAGGATTCGGTCGTCGACGTCATCGTCGACAACCTCACCCGGGCGACCGAGACGGTGCCGCCGGGGCCGTTCGCGATCGACAACGTGCCGGTGGTCACCGGCGGCGGCGAGGTGCAGCTCCGGGTGACCGACCTGCTCGGTCGCGAGCGGCTGGTGACCCAGTCCTACTATGTCAGCACGCGCCTGCTGAAGCAGGGGCTCAGCGACTTCTCCTACGAGGCCGGCTTCAAGCGCGACGACTTCGGCGAGTCCAGCTTCGAGTACGGTGATCTCGTCGCCACCGCCACGCATCGCCACGGCTTCACCGATACGCTGACCGGCGAGGTGCACGGCGAGGTGGAAACCGATCGGCTTAGCCTGGTCGCCGGCGGGGCGATGCTCTTGGGGCCGTTCGGCGTCCTGACCGGCGGAGCCGGGGCCAGCACCGACGACGATGAAGGTCAGGGGGTGGTCGGCCAACTCGCCTACGAGTACGTCGATCGTCGCTTCAGCATCGGCGCCCGCACCCGGTACACCTCGTCCGACTTTCGCCAGGCCACGGGCGATGACGGCAGGCTGGAGCGCGTCGACCAGTTCAACATCGGCTACGACGCGCTCGGCCTCGGCCGGGTCGGCCTGTTGCTCTTGAACCAGGAGCGCAACGAGGGCCAGAATCAACGCTCGGCCTCGGCCAGCTACAGCCTGCCCATCGGTCCCGGTGCGCTCGTCGTCAACGGCGCCCGCACCCTGGAGCCGGACCGCGATTACGCCATCACCGCCGCCTATGCGTTGCCGCTCGGCGCCAACCGCAGCATTGCCGGCACCGGCCGGCTGAGCAGCAACAGCGATCGGGCCCGGCTGCAGTACACCCGGACCCGCGGTGCCTCCGAGCTCGGCCTCGACTACCGCATCGCCACCGAGATCGGCGACGACAACCGGCCGGTCGACGCCCGGATCGGCTACCAGTCCGCCCATCTCGGCACCGACGTCGATGTCGAGCGGTTCGATGACGACAACCGCTTCCGCCTCGGCGTGAGCGGCAGCGCCTCGGTGGTCGACGGCAATGTCGCGCTCAGCCGGCGCATCGGCCGGTCCTTCGGCCTCGTCGACCTGCCGGGCTTCCCCAACGTCCGGGTCTTTCTCGACAACCGCGAGGCCGGCACGACCGACGCCGACGGCAAGCTGCTCCTGCCGAACCTCCGCCCCTACGAGGCCAACCGCATCAGCCTCGCCGTCGACGACCTGCCGATCACCGCCGATCTCGTCACCGCCGAGACGGCCGCCGTGCCCTACGCCCGCAGCGGCATGACCATCGATTTCGGCATCCTGGCGGTGCAGCGTGCCACGGTGGTCCTGCTCGATGGCGCCGACCGGCCGCTGCCGGCGGGCCACGTCATCATGAGCGACGACGGCCTGATCGAGGCGATGATCGGTCGCGACGGCTTCACCCAGCTCACCGGTCCGCTCGGCGAGCGTCGCTACCTCGTCGGCGCCGCCGAAGGCCGTCGTTTCGTCTGCGCCCTGCCGCCGGCCCCGCCCGACGATCCTCTGCCGCACCTCGGAGACGTGCGTTGCGCCGACTGATCTGCGCCGCCGCGGCGCTCGCCTGCTGGCCGGTCGGCCCGGGCACGGCGCGTGCCGCCTGCCAGGTCGATACCAAGCCCGTGGCCTTCGGGGTCGTCGACGTGCGGCAACGGACCGACACCACCGGCGAGATCGCAGTGAGCTGCGATGTGGCCACTTCATTCGTGGTCGCCATCACGGGCAACGGCTCGCCCGGCGATCGCTACATGACCGGCCCGGGCAGCGGCCGCCTGGCCTACGAGCTGTTCACCGATTCCAGCTTCGCCACCCGCTGGGGCGACGGCAGTGGCGCCGGCCAGATCGTGGCGCGGGTGAGCGACGGCGAGACCACCGAGCGGCTCACGGTCTATGGCCGCGTGCCGCAGCAGAGCGCCGTTCCCGCGGGTGGCTACAGCGATTCCCTGACCATAGAGCTGAGCTTCTGAGGTCTCTAGCCGAACGTTAACATTAGCTAACACACTCGATTGCAGGTTGTGCTATAGCGGCCTGTGCAGGCGGGCACCGACGCGGTCCCGCGACGAGGGAGATGACCCGATGGTGGAGCGGGTGGCGCGTGGCCGCATCCTGGTCTCGGCAGCAGCCGCACTCGGCGCGGTCTCGGCCGGGCTCATGGCGCCCGGCCCGGCAGCGGCGGCCGACCGGAGCGCTACCCTGCAGATCCGGGTCCAGGTGGTCGAGCCCTGCCAGATCCGGGTGCTGCCGGGCGGCACCCTGCGCCAGGCCTGCGGCGGCGGCGGCAGGTCGCAGCCGCCGCTGGTCTCGATCGGTGACCTGGCCGACCATCTCGCGGCCCGCTTACCCCAGCCACCGGCCCCGATCGCTGCACCCTCGGCGCCCAAGCTTGCGCCGCTGCCGATGCCGCCCGGCCTCCACATGCCGGATCGCTCGCCCGGCGCCAATCAGCGCGCCCTCGGCGTGGCGGCCGGGATCGCCGAGCGTGTTCGCTTTATCACGCTGACCTACTGAGCGGGCGGCGGTGGGTTGATCGGTCGTGCCGGGACCAGCATAACGTCGGGTAGGGCTTCATCCATGGTGCAAGACGAACGCGGAGCTTCGATGCCTGTTGCCACCACCGTGTCGACCGAGGAGCACTGGCTGCCTACCGTCGCCGTCCGGCTGTGGCTGGTCGGCCTCCTGGCCGGCCTCGTGCTCCTGGCCACCGTCGGCGAGGCCCGTGCCGCGGTGCCGTTCGCGGAGTGGCTGGCGACGTTTCGCCAGGAGGCGCGGGCCGCCGGGATCAGCGACCGGACGCTCGAGCGGGCCCTGGCCCGGGTTGAGCCGATCCCGCGGGTGATCGAGCTCGACCGGCGCCAGCCGGAGGGGCGGATGACCTTCGTCGAGTATCGCCAGCGGGTGATCAACGATGCGCGGATCAGCAAGGGCCGGCGCATGCTCGAGGAGCACGGCCCGCTGCTCGCCCGGGTCGAGGCGGAGTACGGGGTGCCGGCGGCGGTGATCGTGGCACTCTGGGGCATCGAGTCGAACTTCGGCGAGAACACCGGCGGCTTTCCCGTGGTCGCCTCGCTCGCCACGCTGGCGCACGAGGGCAGGCGCGCCGACTTCTTCCGCGGCGAGCTCCTGAGTGCGCTCAAGATTCTCGACGCCGGCGACATCGCGCCCGAGGCCATGAATGGGTCGTGGGCCGGGGCCATGGGCCAGTCGCAGTTCATGCCTTCGACCTTCCTCGCCTATGCCGTGGACGGCAACGGCGACGGCCGCCGTGACATCTGGGGCAGCCAGGCCGACGTCTTCGCCTCGATGGCCAACTATCTGAGCCGCATGGGCTGGGACCGTCGCTACATCTGGGGGCGCGAGGTCAAGGTGACCAACGGCGTCCAGGCCACGGGCCTGGACGAGCGCCGGCCGTTGTCGCGCTGGCAGTCCGCGGGCGTGCGCCGGGCCGACGGCGGCGACCTGCCGGCGGTGGCGATCGAGGCCTCGCTCGTGCGGATGGACGACGGCCGCGGGCCGAGCTACCTCGTCTACGACAATTTCCGGGTGCTGATGCGCTGGAACCGCTCGACCTACTTCGCGACCAGCGTCGGCCTCCTCGCCAACGCGATCGGCACATGATGGCCGCCCGGCGTCCGTTCCGCGCTCGTGCGCTCGTCGTCGTGGCGCTCCTCGGCCTGATGCTCGCCGCCTGCTCCACCCGCCCGCCGGGGGTGCCGGGCGAGCCGAGCCGCACCGTGCCGCACGGCACCTACAAGCTGGGCGCGCCCTACCAGATCAACGGCGTCTGGTACTACCCGGAGTTCGACCCGGACTACGACGTCGTCGGTGTCGCCTCCTGGTACGGCCAGCAGTTCCACGGCCGGCCGACGGCCAATGGCGAGCGGTTCGACATGCGGCAGGTCAGCGCCGCCCACCCGACGCTGCCGATGCCGAGCCTGGTCGAGGTCACCAACCTCGAGAACGGCCGCTCGCTCAAGCTCCGGGTCAACGATCGCGGGCCGTTCCACGACAACCGGCTGATCGATCTCTCGCAGGCCGCCGCCCGCGAGCTCGGCTTCGAGGACAAGGGGCTGGCGCGGGTGCGGGTGCGCTTCGTCGAGCTGCTGCCGGCCAACGGCAAGCCACCGGTCGCCGGCACCACCTCCCGTCCGGCCACGGCCGTGGCGGCCGCACGTCCGGCCGCAGCACGTCCGACAGCGGCCCCGACCGTCGCCCCCGCGGCAAGCCCGGCGCCGCGGCCGGCCACCATCGCAGCCGCCGGCCCGCGCCAGGGCGGCTGCGCCGCAGAGGCCCATTTCGTCCAGGTGGCGGCGTTCGGCGAGACCACCAACGCCGAGCGTCTCGCCGCCCGGCTGGACGAGCTCGGCCGGGTCGAGATCGATTCGGCCGAGGCGCGGCTCGCCCGTGTGCGCCTCGGCCCCTATCCCAGTCGCCGTGACGCCTTCGGCAAGCTCGCCCAGGTGCGCGGCCTCGGCTACCATGACGCCATGGTGGTCAGTTGCTCCTGAGCCGCGGCGGGCAGCGCTGGTGCGCCGCCCGACCTTCACAGAGGATGTCGACCACGATGCTGCGTCTTCTCGTGCTCGTCCTGGCGGTCGTCGTCGCGGCCGGCGGTGCGCAGGCCCAGACCTTCCAGACCGCGGCCAGGGCGGCGATCCTGATCGATCACCGCACCGGCGACGTGCTGTTCGAGAAGAACCCCGACGAGGCGATCCCGCCCGCCTCGATGAGCAAGCTGATGACCGCCCTCGTCGTCTTCGAGGAGCTCGAGGCCGGCAATCTCCAGCTCGACGAGATGATCCCGGTGAGCGAGCGGGCCTGGCGGATGGGCGGCTCCAGGATGTTCATCGAGGTCGGCACCCGGGTCTCGGTCCACGACCTCCTGCAGGGCATCATCGTCCAGTCCGGCAACGATGCCTGCGTCGCCCTCGCCGAGGCGCTGTCCGGCAGCGAGGAAGCCTTCGCCGACCGGCTCACCCGCCGCGGCATCGAGATCGGCCTCACCAGCAGCACGATCAGGAATGCCACCGGCTGGCCGCATCCCGAGCACCTGATGAGCGTGCGTGACCTGTCCACCGTCGCGCGGCAGATCATTGGTCGCTTTCCCCAGTATTATCAGTACTATTCGCAGCTCGAGTTCGAGTTCAACGGGATCAACCAGCACAACCGCAACCCGCTCCTGCAGGCCGGGATCCCGGGCGTCGACGGGATGAAGACGGGCTATACCCGCGAGGCCGGCTACGGTCTCGTGGCCTCGGCCGAGCGCGACGGCCGGCGGCTGATCCTGGTCGTCGCCGGGCTCGACAGCATCGCCCAGCGCCGGGCCGAGGCCGAGCGGCTGCTGGAGTACGGCTTCCGCCACTTCGAGGAGTACCGCCTGTTCGAGCCCGACACCGTGGTCGTCCAGGCACCGGTCTGGCAGGGGGCCGAGGCCACCGTGCCGCTGGTCGCCGGGGAGGTCGTCGGCATCACCCTGACCCGGCAGGCGCGCGATACGCTCAAGGTCAAGGTCGTCTACGACAGCCCGGTGCCGGCGCCGATCGCGGCCGGCCAGGTGATCGGCCATGTCGAGATGACCGCCGACGGCATGCCGACGCGGATGATGCCGCTCGTTGCCGCCCGGGCGGTCGAGCAGGCGGGCGTCCTCGGCCGGATGACAGGCACCCTCGAATACCTGATCTGGGGGGTGCGCGGCTGACCGGGACGACCACCAGGCGCGGCATCTTCATTACGGTCGAGGGCGGCGAGGGCGCCGGCAAGACGACGCAGATCCGCGCCATCGCCGGCTGGCTCGAGCGTTCCGGCATCACCGTCGTCGCCACCCGCGAGCCGGGCGGCACGCGTGGTGCCGAGGCCATCCGTACGCTGGCGCTGGACGGTGCCGTCGATCGCTGGAGCGGCGGTGTGGAGGCGCTGTTGATGACCGCCGCCAGGCTCGACCACGTCGAGCGGCTGATCGCCCCGGCCCTGGCCGCCGGCCGCTGGGTGCTGTGCGACCGTTTCGCCGACAGCACCAGGGTCTACCAGGGCATCGCCGGGGCGGTGGGCCTCGAGACGATCGACCGTCTCCACGATCTTTTCCTCGCGTCCGTCCGGCCCGACCTCACCATCCTCCTCGACCTGCCCGTCGCGATGGGCCTGGCGCGCCGGCAGGGTGCGGGCGGCGGCAGCCGTTTCGAGGCCAAGGGCCTCGACTTCCACGAGCGCGTTCGGGCGGGCTTCCTCGAGCTCGCCGCCCGAACACCGGAACGCTTTCTCGTCGTCGATGCGGCGGCCCCGGCCGAACAGGTGGCGCTGGCGGTCCAGAACGGCCTGTTCCAGCGCCTCGCCGCCCGGCTTGCGGCGGTGCCGCGGGACGCCGATGCCGGCGCCTAGGGAGAACCCGGCCCTCTTCGGCCATGTCGCGGCCCTCGCCGCGTTCGCTCGGGCGCAGGCCAGCGGCCGGCTCCCGCACGCCTGGCTGATCGCCGGCGCACCCGGCATCGGCAAGGCGACTCTGGCCTATCGCCTGGCGCGGCGGGTGATCGCCGGTCCGGCGGCCGCGGGCTCGCCCGACGATCCCGCTGGGGCCCTGTTCCGCCGGGTGGCGCACGGCAGCGAGCCCGATCTCTTCGTTCTCGAGCGCACGCCGCATCCGAAATCCGGCAAGCTGCGCCAGGAGATCACCGTCGATCAGGTGCGCGCGGTGACCGCCGGCCTGCACGAGACCAGGGTCGGCCATGGCGGCCGGGCCGTTGTCGTCGACGCCGCCGACGAGCTGAACCCCGAGGCCGCCAACGCCTTCCTCAAGCTGCTCGAGGAGCCGCCCGCCGGGGTGGTCCTCCTGCTCGTCTGCCACGCCCCGGGGCGGATCCCCCGGACGCTCGTCTCGCGCTGCGTCAAGCTGAACCTGACGCCACTGGACCCGGACGCCATGCATCAGGCACTGGCGGCCGCCGGCCTGGCCGATTCGCCGCCACCCGCGCTCATCGCCTTGGCCCAGGGCTCGCCCGGTCGCTATGCGCGCCTCGCCGCCGCCGACTTCCTCGACCAGTACGCGGCCGTGCTCGCGGCGCTGAGCCGTGCCCGGGGCGGCACGGCCGGCCTGCTGGAGACGACCGAGCGGCTGGTCGCCATGGCCGCGAACTCCAGCACGACGCTGGTGGCCGAACTCTTGGGAACCATCGTCCGGCGCGGCGCCGAGCGCGCCACCCGCGGCGGCCTCGACCCTGAACTGGTCCCGTCCGAGCCGGAGACGCTGAACCGCCTGACGGGCGGTCTGCCGCTTGATCGCTGGGTGGCCTTGTGGGACAAGCTGCAGCGCCTGCCGTTCGACCTCGACCAGCTCAATGTCGATCCCCGCCAAGCGCTCTACCTGATCCTCGCCGCCATGGCGGGCGAGCGGGCGAGCCGTGGCGCGAGCTGAAGGCCGGGCGGGCGAAGGCGAGACTGCGGCTGGAGACGACAATGGCAGCCGGCGCTGCGTATTACATCACGACCCCGATCTACTACGTCAACGACTCGCCGCATATCGGCCACGCCTACACCACGCTGGCCTGCGACGCGCTCGCCCGGTTCATGCGCCTCGACGGCCGCGACGTCCGCTTCCTCACCGGCACCGACGAGCACGGCCAGAAGGTGGAGAAGGCGGCCCGGGATCGTGGCATGGACCCGCAGGCCTTCACCGACGAGGTCTCGACCCGGTTCCGCGATCTCGCCCGGGCCATGAACTTCAGCCACGACGACTTCATCCGCACCACGGAGCCGCGGCACAAGCTGGCGGTGCAGCACCTCTGGCAGCGGCTCGTGGCAGCCGGCGAGATCTATCTCGGCGCCTATGCCGGGTGGTACTCGGTGCGCGACGAGGCTTTCTACGCGGAGAGCGAGATCAAGGACGGCAAGGCGCCCACAGGCGCCCCGGTGGAGTGGGTCGAGGAGCCCTCCTACTTCTTCCGGCTCTCCGCCTGGCAGGACCGGCTGCTCGCCTTCTACGCCGCCAACCCCGACTGCATCCTGCCGGAGACCCGCCGCAACGAGGTGGTGAGCTTCGTCCGGGGCGGACTCAACGACCTCTCGGTCAGCCGCACCACCTTCGACTGGGGCGTGCCGGTGCCGGGCGATCCCGACCACGTGATGTATGTCTGGCTCGATGCGCTCACCAACTACATCTCGGCCCTCGGCTACCCGGACGACCCGGACGGCCTCTATGCCCGCTTCTGGCCCTGCGACGTCCACATGGTGGGCAAGGACATCCTGCGCTTTCACGCCGTCTACTGGCCGGCCTTCCTGATGGCGGCAGGGCTCGAGCCGCCAAGGCGCGTCTTCGCCCACGGCTGGTGGACCAACGAGGGGCAGAAGATCTCGAAATCGGTCGGCAACGTCATCGACCCCCACGACCTCGTCGCCCGCTACGGACTCGACCAGACCCGCTACTTCCTCCTCCGCGAGGTCCCGTTCGGCAATGACGGCGACTTCAGCCACGCCGCGATGCTGCGCCGGGCGAACAGCGACCTTGCCAACGACTACGGCAACCTCTGCCAGCGCGTGCTCTCGATGATCGGCAAGAACTGCGACGCGGCAGTGCCCGCCTGTGGTGCCCTCGAGCCCGCCGACCAGGCACTCCTCGCCACGGCCGGAACCACCCTCGCCGAGTCCCGCCGATTGATGGACCGGCAGGCGCCGCACGCCGCGCTCGAGGCGATCTGGCAGGTGATCGGCGACGCCAACCGCTATGTCGACAGCACGGCGCCCTGGGCCCTGCGCAGGACCGATCCCGAGCGGATGGCGACCGTGCTCTTTGTGCTGGCCGAGACGATCCGCCGGGTGGCGATCCTGACCCAGCCCTTCATGCCCGACGCCTCGGGCCGCATCCTGGACCAGCTCGCCGTCGCCCCCGACCGGCGGACGTTCGCGGCGCTCGACGACGAGCATCGCCTGGTGCCGGGGACACCGCTGCCGAAGCCGGCGGGTGTCTTCCCGCGCCTCGTCGAGGAGGCGGCGGGTGGCTGAGGCACCGCTCGCCGCGCGACCGGCGTTCGTCGACAGCCACTGCCACCTCGACTATCCGGGGCTGGCGGCCGAGGTCGACGCCGTCGTCGCCCGGGCACAGGCGGCCGGCGTGACGACGATCCTGACGATCGCCACGCGCCTGTCGTCCGTCGCCGGCGTGCTGGCGTTGGCCGAGCGGTTCCCCGGCGTCTGGGTCGCCTCGGGCGTGCACCCGCACCAGGCGGCCGAGGAGCCCGGGGCCGTCGATCCCGCCCGCTTCGTCGCCAATGCCGCGCATCCCAAGGTCGTGGCGATCGGCGAGTGCGGCCTCGACTATTTCTACGACAAGAGCCCGCGCGATCTCCAGGCCGCCAGCTTCTGTGCCCAGCTCGCGGCCGCCCGCGAGGCCGGGCTGCCGTTCGTCGTCCACACCCGCGACGCCGACGCCGACACGGCCGCGATCCTGGCGGAGACGGCAGGGCAGGCGCCGCTCCGGGGCGTGATCCACTGCTACAGCACCTCGCCCGAACTGGGCTTCAGGGCCGTCGAACTCGGCCTCTGTCTCGGCCTCGGCGGCATCCTCACCTTCAAGCGCTCGGACGAGCTCCGCGCCACCGTGCGCGGCCTGCCCCGCAACCGCATCCTGCTCGAGACCGACGCCCCATACCTCGCGCCCGACCCCTATCGCGGCAAGCGCAACGAGCCGGCCTACATCCCCTATGTGGCAGGCGTCCTGGCCGAGCTCTGGGCGACCGACACCGCCGAGGTGGCCAGGATCACGACCGACAACTTCTTCCGCCTGTTCACCAAGGCCGTGCCGGGCTGATGCGGGTGGGCAGCCGATGCGGGTGACCGTCCTCGGCTGCGGCACCTCGGCGGGGGTGCCGCTGATCGGCTGCACCTGTCCGGTCTGCCGCTCGCCGGACCCGAGGAACCGCCGGCTCCGCTGCTCGATCCTGGTCGAGGCCCAGGGCCAAAGGATCCTCTTCGACACCGGCCCCGACCTCCGCCAGCAATGCCTCAGGGCCGGCATCGACCGCCTCGACGCCGTGGTCTACACCCATGCGCATGCCGACCACCTGCACGGCCTCGACGACATCCGCTCGATCAACAACCTGATCGGCCGCGCCCTGCCGGCCTACGCCCATCACGACGTCCTGGCCCGGATCCGCGAGCGCTTTCCCTATGCCTTCGCCGGCGGCCAGGACGGCATCGGCGGCTTCTGGCGGCCCGAGCTGGCGCCCATGCCGTTCGACGGCAGCGGGCCCTTCCGGATCGGCCCGGTCGAGCTCCTGCCGCTCCGCCACGGCCACGGCCGCGGCCATGTCTGGGGCTTTCGCATCGGCCGCTTCGCCTACTCCACCGACGCTGACGAGCTTGACGACGCCTACCTCCGGGCCCTGCGCGGTGTCGACGTCTGGATCGTCGACGCTTTGCGCGAGGACCCCCACCCCAGCCACTCGCACCTCCTCAAGACGCTCGACTGGATCGGCCGGGTGCGGCCTCGCCATGCCTATCTCACCCACATGAACCACGAGGTCGACTACGCGACCTGGGCCGCCAAGCTGCCGCCGGGCGTCGAGCCGGCGCACGATGGGCAGGTCGTCGAGATCGCCGACTCATACCAACCCCACTAATTTTCGACCGTTCGCGTCCACTCCATTGAGCAGAGG
>CAYWSB010000098.1:0-20377 GCA_964460465.1 uncultured Geminicoccaceae bacterium
CGCCCGGCGGCGCCGCGGCTCGCCGCCCACCCCCTCGCGGGCGGGCTCAGCCGGCGGCACCTTGGCGCTCACCGCACGACTGCCGATGGCCGGCGGCGGGCTGGTCGCCGATGCTCCGGCGCAGCTGGCCGACGAGGTCCATCGCAGCGCGGCTGCCGAACAGCAGCTCGATGATGCGCAGGCGATCCATGACGAGCGGCGACAGGAAGGCCGCCGATCCCGCGCCGGCATCGTGGGCGACGCTGGTCAGGAAGCGGCGATACTGCTCGAAGGCCCTGGTGAACACGTAGTCGATCTTCGTCGCGAGGCCGATCCGCCTCGCCATCAGGCGCATGTTGGCGGCCGCCGCCGCGTTCTGCTCGAGTCGGCGCCAGTCCATCGGCCGCGTGGCGTCGTCCAGGGTCGCGAACGCCTCGAGCAGTCTCTGCTCGAGCGCCAGGCTGAGACGGGCGCGGAGCAGCTCGAAGGTGTCGGCCTTCAACCGGCGCAGCTGGCGATGGTCGAACCTCACCCGGTCCGCCACGTCCTGCAGCGACTCGAGGTTCGAGACGATGGTCCGCAAGGGTGCGATCAGCTCGCGCGGCTCGGTTGCCGGTGGCGCCGCGGCGAGCCCGCGATAGAGCCGGACCATGTCGCCCTGGCAGGCCTCGGCGATCATCGCCGCGGCCTGCTGGCGCTCGCGGGTGCCCCAGTCGAAGGCTCCGGAGAGCACCGACTCGATGATCGACAACGGCAGCTCGGAGCGATTGACGAGCAGCTCGGCCACCAACTGGAAGCAGTCCTTGCCGACCGCCGCGGCGCGGCCGAGCAGGTCGGCGATCTGCTCCCTGGCCGCGCCGTCGAGCTCCAGCATGGGCTTGGGCGGCAGGGCCCAGACGGTGGTCACCACCGCCTCGGCCACCGGCAACAGGTTCTCGGCGATGCGCAGCGGCACCAGGAGATCGCGGCTCTCGGCGTCGCGGCTGTGCCGGCCGCGCTCCAGCGCCTGGCGCACGGCCTCGACGCAGGCCGGCCAGAGATCGCGGCCGACCTCCAGGATCAACGCCGCGTCGTCCATGGTTCGCCCCTCGAGGCGGCGGCGGATCGCCGCCTCGAGGCCCGCGGGCAGGCCCTCGAAGGTGCGGGCGATCAGCCGGGCCAGCCGGTCGCGCGGCACCCGCATGCGCCCGGGGCTCCACTCCGCGGGATCGATCAGGAGCTCCTCGAACGGCAGCACGAACAGCCGTCCCGCGGTCATCGGCCGGGGCGGGCGGATGGTTGCAAGGCGCAGCCGATGCTCGTCGAGCAGCCGGTCGAGGGCACCGCGACGCGCCAGCCGGTCGACGACCCCGACGATCTTCAGCAGCGTCTGGTCGTCGGCACGATGGAGCTGCCGGGTCAGGGCATCGAAGGCAGGATCGGCGCCCATCAACGCGGCTCCGCGGCGGACCGGCGCAGCCGGCTCCGGCCGGCCAGGGCCACCCGGCCAGCGCCGCTCCGCCCGATGGCGCCGGCCACGGGCCACGGCATCGGCGGCACCCGGCGGCGGTCAGGCGACGCCGGCACGAAGCGCCTCCGCGCGAGCCCGCATGCCGCTCATCACCACGCCCGTCCTCCAGTCCTCGTGCAGCTTCACCGAGCGGCTGCGGATGAACGAGCTGTCGACCCGCATGACCTCGACCGTGCCCTTCTCGGCGATCAGCTGCGCCAGGGGCAGCAGGCGATGGATCTGCATCACCGCCGCCCGCTGCATCGAGCGGTCGTCGCCGGCGGCCGTTGCCCAGAGGTTGACGATCTCCGGCCAGCCGTCGAGCAGCCAGTCGGGCAGCGAGAACCGCTCGCGCACGTCGCCGCGATCGTCGCGCCAGGCCCGAACCAGCTCCGGGATGTCCTCGAGCCGGGTCTGACAATCGACGATCAAGGGGGCCACCTCGCGATGCGTCCAGTTGGCGCAATCGATGATCTGCTCGGCCCGCTCCCTGTTCTCGCCGCTCTCCAGCGCCGACCAGCGGCCGATCGCCTGGGCGAAGGGGCGAAGCTGCTCCAGGATCAGCGGGTGGCGGGTGCGGATGTCGCTGCCGGCGAAGCCGATCCCCGCGGCGTAGAAGGCGATGTCGCCGACCGTGTCGAGCACCTCGTCCGCCGTCAGGCCGATCCGCGGCGTGAGCGAGACCAGCCGCCGCTTCAGCTCGCCCTGCACCGCCCGGCTCTCACCGTCGCGCCACTGCAGCTCGCTCTCGCCGATCCCGACATTGCGCAGGAGGCGCATCAGCATCAGGTAGTTCGTCAGCTTCACGATGCCGTCGTCGCGCTCGGCCGCCTTCCTGGCGGCGGCTGCGACATCGCGGCCGGCAGCCCCGGCGAGGGCCACGTCGCGGGCGCATTTGCGCACCGTCGCCGGGGTGATCGCGTCCATGCTCAGGAGATTCTCGAGCAGCATCTCGTCGTGGACCGTGAGCTGGCAATAGTCGCGCGTGCCGCGCAGGTCGAGGACATAGAAGCCGCGGCCACCGGCCGGGTTGGGCACGAGAAGCTCGACCGCGCCGCCCTTGGTCAGCCGCACCTTGGCACCGGAGATCAGCGGTGTCGTGAAGGGCAAACCGACCGTGCGTTCGGCGAGGGGAAGCGGCCGTGGCCTGTCCCGGTCATGGCTCATAGCGAGCGCCACCTTTGACGTGTCCAACGCCGGCATTCTAGAGGCCGTTCCTTGCCATTCCGTTAAGGCGAACCGAGCCGGCCCGGTCAGTCGGGAAGGCTGCGCCCGCCCGGGCGCCGCAACGGCAGGGCGTAGCCCAGCGCCGCCAGCACCAGGACCGCGGCGAGGCCGGCGCCGAGCGGGACGAGCGGGTCGAGCTGCCAGAGCCCGGGGGCCAGCCGCTCGGCCACCAGCCGGGCCGCGAGCAGGCCGAGCAGCCCGGCCGGCAGCGCGGCGGCGAGGCCGACGAGCGCGAGCTCGAGCGCCGCCGCACGCGCCACCTCGCGGCGCGGCACGCCCTGGGTCCAGAGGATCGTCCCGGCCAGCCGCCGGCGGCGGTAGCCGGCGGCGATGCCGCCGGCGAGGACGAGGCCGGCGGCGGCCAGGGTGACCGCCGTGGCGAGGCCGAGGGCGGCGGCGAGCCCGTCCACCAGCCGCCCCAGGCTGTCGAGCACCTCTGGCACGCGGATCGCCGGGGCATCCGGGAACCGCCGGCCGAGCGCCTCGACGACGGCGGCCGTGGTGCCGTCGTCGAGCCAAAGGGCGGCCACGAGGCGGTGCGGGGGCGGCTCGGCCGGCGGCGCCAGCAGGATCGGGAAGTCGAGGTCGAGCCGGGTCCAGTCGACCTCGTGCAGGGTGGCGACGGTCACCTCCAGCGGCCGACCCTGGAGATCGAGGGTCAGCCGATCGCCCACGGCGAGGCCGAGCCGCGGCGCCAGGTCGGCGGCGAGCGAGGCACGGGCCGGGTCCGTCGCCGCCGGCGGCGGGCGCTGCGCTGCCGGATCGCCGGCCCACGGCCAGGACAGCCCGCGATCGCCGCGGATCACCCAGGCGAGATCACGCGGCACCTGTCGCTCGGCGACGGCAACGCCGTCGAGATGGGTGACCCGCGCGTGCAGGAACGGCGCCAGACGCCAGCGGGCGATCGCCGCCGTCTCGGCCGCGAGGCGCTGCAGGGCCTCACCGTCGCGCGGGTCGAGGTTGATCAGCACGAGATCGGGGGCGCTGGCCGGCAGGGTCGCCGCGAGATGCCGTGCCGCCACCGTCTGGAGCGAGAGGACGGCGATCAGGGCGGCGAGGCCGAGGCCCAAGGCGGTCACGGCGCCATGGGTCGGGGCACCCGGCCCGGCCAGCTGGGCCAGGGCGAGGCGGGTGTGCGGCGCCAGGCGCAGGGCGGGGCGCCAGCGGCGCACCGCCGCGGTCACCAGCCGTGCCCAGGCGGCGAGCAGGGCCGCCGTCGCCAAGAGCGCGGCGAGAACGGCGAGGCTCGCCACCGGCAGTCCGCTCGCCAGCACGACGAGACCGCCGAGCAGCCCGGCCAGGGTCGCCACGACGAGCCACGACCCGGCCGCGGCCAGCCGGCGCCGGCGCGTCGCCTGCCGGGCCTCGGCGCCGGCGACGAGGGCGCGGAACAGGCGGGCCGGCGAGGCGGCGGTGGCACGCCGAAGCGGGTACCAGGCGAAGAGCAGGGTCGTGACCAGCCCCATGGCGGCGGCGAGGCCGAGGGTCCCCGGCTGCAGGGCGGCGGGGCCAGAGTCGGCCAGCACCGGCAGCAGGCCCAGGGCGCGCAGGGCGAAGGCGGCGATGGCGCCGAGGGCCAGCCCGGCCAGGGTCGCGGTCCCGGCCGCCAGGAGCAGCTGCACGAGATAGATGGCGGTGATCTGCCGGCCGGTGGCGCCCAGAGTCCCGAGGACGGCGATGGTCGGCGTGCGCCGGTCGAGATGGGCGGTGACGGCACCACCGATGCCGACGCCGCCGATCACCAGGACCGCGAGGCCGAGGCTGAGCACGAGCGCACGGCCGATGGCGATGCTGCGCTCGATGCCGGGAATGCCGTCGGCGGCATCGACGATCCGCCAGCCGGCGTTCGGGAAGCGCGATTCGACCGCGGCCACCACGGCACCGGACTGCAGGCCGTCGGCGAGGCGCAGGCGGCTGTACCAGTAGAGCGTGCTGCCCGCCTCGGCGAGACCGCTGGCCGCCAGGGCCGGCAAGGCCACGAGCACGCGGGGGCCGAGGGCGAAGGTGCGCAGCGCCCGGTCGGGCTCGGCCACGAGGCGGGCGCGGATCTCGACCTCGATCGACCCGAGGCGCAGGCGCTGGCCGGGTGCGAGGTCGAGGGCCGCCAGGAGATCGGCGTCGACCACCGCCCCCCAGATGCCGGCGGCATCGCGGCCGAGGGCTGCGGCAACGGCGACCGGCGGGTCGATGACGAGCTCGCCAAAGAGCGGGTAGGCGGCGTCGATCGCCTTGAGCTCGACCAGGGCGGCCGCTTCCCCGTCCGGCCGGGCGGCGCGCACGCGCAGCTCGGCCACCTCGGCGAGATCGCCGAAGCCGGCGAGCAGGGCGCGCTCGGCGGCGGTGGGCTGGCGATGGAAGAGGCGGAAGGCGAGGTCGCCGCCCACCGCCTGCCGGGCCGAGCCTCGGGCATCGGCGAGCAGGCCGTCGGCGATCGAGCCCACGGCGGCGATGGCGGCCACGGCCAGCACCAGCGCGGTGACCAGGATGCGCAGGCCGCCGGAGACGCCGCGCAGGTCGCGCCAGGCGAGGCGCAGGATCAGCACCCGGGACGTCTCGCCGGCGCTCCGTTCATGACGCAGGAGCGCATGGCAGCGGCCGCCCGGCAGGTGGTATCGTCATGGCCGCCGCGGGTCAGGCCTCGCGCTCGAGCTCGGCGACCGAGCGCAGGCCGCGGTCGCGGAAGACGCGATCCAGGCCTTCCATGATCAGCGTGTGCATCTTCTCGCGCTCGTCGAAGGCGAGGCGGCGGAGTTGCTCGTAGACGGGGATCGGCAGGTAGACGGTCTGCTGCTTGATCGGGCGGTTGTTGATGGTGCGCTTCGGGGCCGCCGCGGCCGGCGCCTTCGGGCGCAGCGGCGTCGGGGCGACCGGCTCCGGGCTCTCGAGCAGGGCCTCAAGCGATGTTCTTTTGCGCGCCATTGGTCATCTTCTCCAGCTTCTTGGTCAGCCAGCCCCAAAGGGCGGCGATCTCCTCGGCGGCCTTGCCGTCCGGCTCGAACTCGACGACGCCGAGCCCGGCCCCCTGGGCGTCCTGAAAGACGCTGCGCGAGACGACCGTGACCGGGGCCACCGGGCCGAGCACGCCGAGCCCGATCTCGGCTTCCTTGATGCGGAAGCCCCGGGGCGGGGTCTGGCTGAGGACGAAGGCCGCGGGCTTGGCCAGCCGCCGGATCGTGGCGATGGTGGCCGGGGTGGCCTTCATGTCGGCGGGGGTCGGCCGGCAGGGCACCAGGCAGAAATCGGCGATGCGGATGGCGGCCGCCACCGAGGGCTCGTCGCGGCCGGGCGTGTCGATAAAGACGTGGCTGAAGCCCTGGCGCTCGGCGGCGCGGACGGCGTCGGCGAGCTCGGCCGCCCCGAGCTTGACCAGCTTCGGGCGCGCCGCCTCGCGGTCGTGGTACCAGGCCTCGGCCGAGGCCTGCGGGTCCATGTCGAGCACGAGGCAGCGGGCACCGGCGGCCTCGGCCGCCACCGCGAGGTTGACGCAGAGCGTGGTCTTGCCGCTGCCGCCTTTCTGGGTGACGAAGGCGATGACGTTCATGCGACCCCTGCAGGTATCTGGGTATGCGCGTATAGTGGCTCACCGGTAGCGACGGTACACCGCCCCGCCCCACCCTCACAAGCCGGACGAGGCCCTGGCCGCAACCGACTGATGAACTATGGCGCGTCGGCCACGGCCGGCGGTCAGAGCAGCCAGTCGATCGGCAGCAGGGCCGCGACGCCGGTGCCGATCCAGCGCCAGAAGCCGGCGCCGGGCTCGCGGTCGTAGACGACCTCGCCGTCCGGGGTCGCCTCGATCCAGCGCAGCCGGCTGCCTTCGCCGATCTCGACGCGGTAGGCATGGTCGACCAGCCGCTCGTCGAAGAGGCGGTGCAGGCTCTCGGCCAGCTCCGGGCTGTCGATCACCAGGC
Organism: uncultured Geminicoccaceae bacterium; assembly: GCA_964460465.1. GTDB lineage: Bacteria > Pseudomonadota > Alphaproteobacteria > Geminicoccales > Geminicoccaceae > SLRI01. The sequence goes on from CAYWSB010000098.1 coordinate 6,607, forward strand.
CCATCTCGGTGTTGAGATAGGCCGAGCGCTGGTCGAGGTTGAGCGAGCCCACGAAGAAGCGCCGGCCGTCCAGGGCCGCGGCCTTGGCGTGCAGGGCGGAGGCCGAGCCCGGCGGGCCGGGTTCCGCGTCGCCGAAATGCGGGTCGGCACCGTCCGCCTTCATCTCCCAGACCTCCACCCCGGCGAGCAGCAGCGGCCGCCGGCGCATCAGGTGGCCGGCATGGGCGATCGGCACGTCGATGCCGGCGAGCGAGTTGGTGAGGATGCGCAGCTCGACACCGCGATCGACCCACTCGCCGAAGACGTCGATCCAGGGCCGGCTCATCACGAGGTAGGCGGAGACGATGTCGAGCCGCTCCTCGGGTGCGCCCATCGCGGCCATCAGCATCGGGATCGCCAGCGTCGACGGCGGCAGCGGGTCACCGGTGATCTTCTCCGGCGGGTCGACGATCAGCCGTGCCGGGGCCCAGACGAAGGGCAGATGGCGCAGCGGCGCTGCGGTAAGGTCCGGATCGAGGCCGGCCACCACCCTCTGGGAGAGCGGCGTGCCGGTCCGGTTGCGGATGCGCCGGTCGAGATAGCCCGTCGAGGGCGGCACGAAGGGGTCGATGATGGCCGGGGCGGGGTAAGCCCACGCGCTGTTCCAGTAGGTGTCGAACTGGCCGGAGATCTCGGTGACGACCGGCCCGACGGCGATGACGTCGAGATCGGCGAAGTTGCGCTCGCCGGCGAGGCCGAAATAGGCGTCGCCGACGTTCCGTCCGCCGGTCACCGCGGCCACGTTGTCGACGATGAAGGCCTTGTTGTGCATCCGCCGGTTGCTGCCGTCGAAGTCGCGCACGAGGTCGACCAGCCGCATGTAGCGGGCCGGGAACGGGTTGAAGAGGCGGACCTCGATCGCCGGGTGCGCGTCGAGGGCGAGCAGCGCCCGGTCGAGGCCGACCGTATGCAGGTCGTCGAGCAGGAGGCGGACGCGCACGCCGCGCTCGGCCGCCGTGCGCACCGCCGCGAGCATCAGCCAGCCGGCGGTGTCGTTGTGCCAAGTGTAGTACTGCACGTCGAGCGAGCGCTCGGCCTGGTTGGCGAGGCCGAGCTGCGTGGCGAACGCGCGGCCCGGGTGGCCCAGGAGATGAAAGCCGGAGAGGCCTGCCCGGCCGCTGCTCAGCTCGGCCGCGTCGCGGCCGAGGGCGGTCGTCCCGCCGTCGGCGACCGCAAAGCTGACCGGCCGCTCGACCTCGGGCAGCCGCCCGGCGCAGGCAGCCAGGAGGGTCAACGCCAGCAACGCCGCCACCGGCAGCGGGCGGCCCCGGACCCTCAACGGGGCTCCAGCGGTCCGGACGGACGCGACCGGCGCGTGCAGACAGCGGCGACCAGCATCCGCCCACCCTTCTCCGGCGTCCGACCCCATTCCCTCATGAGCTAGGCGACACCGGTTCCGTCGGCAAGCCGCGAGCGGCCGCGGCGCGACGAGCGGGCGCGTCGCTGCCGTCTCACAGCAACCAGTCGACCGGCAGCAGGACGACGATGCCCGTCGCCAGGCGGCGCAGGATGCCGGCCTCGGGCTCGCGCTCGTGGACGATCTCGCCCGCCTCCGTCCGTTCGATCCAGCGCAGCCGGTCGTCCGCATCCAGCACCACCCGGTAGGCGTGCTCGGGCAGCCGCTCGTCGAACATCCGGTGCAGCGCCAGGGCGAGCGCGGGGCTGTCGACGACGATGCCCATCTCGGTGTTGAGGTAGGCCGAGCGCTGGTCGAGATTGAGCGAGCCGACGAACAGCCGGCGGCCGTCGATCGCCGCCGCCTTGGCGTGGAGCGTGGCGGCCGAGCTGCCGAGGCCGCGCTGCTCGTCGCCGAGATGCGGATCGGTCGCGTCGGCCCTGATCTCGAACAGCTCGACGCCGCCGCGCAGCAGGCTGCGTCGACGCACGACATAGCCGGCATGGGCGATGCCCGGGTCGTTGGCGGCGAGCGAGTTGGTCAGAATGCGGAGCTGCACGCCGCGCCCCGCCCAGTCGACGAAGACGTCGGTCCAGGCGGTGCTGACGACGAAGTATGGCGTGACGATGTCGAGCCGTGTCTCGGGGACTCCCATGCTGGCCATCAGCGCCGGGATCAGCGTGTCGCCGGCGGCGAAGCGGTCGACGGCGATCTTCTCGGGCGGATCGAAGAGCAGGCGCGCCCGGCCCCAGTGCAGCGGCAGCAGGGCAAGCGGGTCGGTGTGCCACCAGCCGTCGAGGCCGGCGAGATAGGCGCCGGTCTCGGCGCTGGCCCGGCGGGCCGCCGCGCGCGTCTCGAGATAGTCGGCAGGCGGCGGCGTGCGCGGCCGGACGTGTCGCGCTGCCGGAACCGCGAAGCGACTGTCCCAGAAGAGCTCGAACTGGGCCATGACGTCCTGCACCACGGGCCCCACGGCCAGCACGTCGAGATCGGCGAAGGTCACCCGGGCACCCTCGCCGAGATAGGAGTCGCCGATGTTGCGGCCGCCCAGCACCGTCGCCGCAGCGTCGGCCGTGAAGGACTTGTTGTGCATCCGCCGGTTGCTGGCGACGAAGCGGCTGATCCCGTCGATGAACCTGAGGTGGCGGTAGCGGAACGGATTGAAGAGACGCACCTCGATCATCGGGTGCGCGTCGAGGGCCGCGATGATCCAGTCCTTGCCGGCCGTGTTCAGGTCGTCGAGCAGGATGCGCACCCGGACCCCGCGATCGGCCGCCCGGCGGACGGCGTCGATCAGCAGCCAGCCCGTGGTGTCGGCGTGCCAGACATAGGTCTGGATGTCGAGGCTCCGCTCGGCTGCATCCGCGAGGCCGAGCAGGGTGGCCATGGCGCGGCGGGGATTGCCAAGGAGGTGGACGCCGCTCTGGCCCGGATGGTCGGCGGCCAGGGTCGCCACGGTCCGAGAGAGCGCGGTTTCCCCCGGGGGGACCGGGATGCTGCCGGGCGCCGGGTCGAGCGAGATCGCCGGCGCGCAGGCGACGGCCAGGAAGAGAAGCCCGCCCGCCGCCAGCCGTGCCAGGATGCGGGTCAAGGCTCAGCCGTCGCCGCCGCTCTCGATGTCGGCGGCAAAGCGCAGCTCGCGCAGCGGCCGGACGATGCCGATGGCCTCGGCATAGAGCGGGTGGGCCTTGTAGGCGTCGAGCGCCGCGGTGTCCCGGAACTCGCCGTAGACGACGATGTCGATCTCGTTGCCGAGCTGGTCGCGGCCGAGATTGCGGCGGACCTCGAGCCGGCTCGCGGCCTCGATCCGCTCGAGCCGCTTGAGCCCCGCCTCGATGCGCGCGAGATCGCTGCGGTCGCGCGCCGAGAAGAACACGATGTGGCGGATCATGCCCGTCAGTAGCCCAGCGCCAGGCCGTCCTTGCGCGGATCGGAGCCGCCGATCAGGACGCCGCGCTCGCGGTCGACCGTGATCACCTGCCCGCCGCCCCAGGGTGCGGCCGCCGGCGTCGGCTCGTGGCCCCTGGCGCGCAGCCCGTCGATCGCCGCGACCGAGACGCCGCTCTCGACCTGCAGCGGCCCCGGATAGGCCATCACCCGCGGCGCGTCGAGGGCCTCCTGCGGGTCCATGCCGTAGTCCAGGAGGTTGACCATCACGCGGCTGTGGCCGACCGGCTGGTAGTCGCCGCCCATCACCCCGAAGGTGGCCCAGAGCCGGTCGTCCCTGAAGGCGAGGCCCGGGATGATGGTGTGCATCGGCCGCTTCCTGGGGGCGATGGCGTTGAGGTGGTCGGGATCCAGGCTGAACGCCCGGCCGCGATTGTGGAACACCACACCGGTGTCGGGGCAGACGAGGCCGGAGCCGAAGCTGTCGTAGACCGAGTTGATGAACGAGCAGGCGCTGCCGTCCCGGTCGACGACGGTGAGGTAGATGGTTTCCTTGTGCGCCGGCTGCAGCGGCGGCGGCAGGCCCGCCATGGCCCGGTCGGGGTCGATCAGGGCGGCGAGCTCGGCGGCATAGGCCTTGGACAGGAGCCGTTCGGTCGGCACCGGGCACTGGCGCGGATCGGCCACGGCGGCGTCGCGGTCGCGGAACGCGAGGCGCGTGACCTCGGCCTCGAGGTGCAGCCGCCCGGCCCCGTGCGGATCGAGGCCGGCGAGGTCGAGGCGCTCGAGCATCTGCAGCATCAGGAGGGCGATCACCCCCTGGCCGTTGGGCGGGCACTGGTAGACCCGCACGCCGCGATAGGTGGCGCTGATCGGGTCCACCCATTCCGGCCGGAAGTCGGCGAAGTCGGCCTCGCCGTGCAGCCCGCCGAAGCCGTTCAGGCTGGCCACCATGGCGGCCGCCAGCGGCCCCTGGTAGAAGGCGTCGGCACCGCGCCTGGCGATGGTCTCGAACGTCGCCGCGAGCTGCGGCAGGCGCATGGTGTCGCCCATGGCCGGCGCCTTGCCGCCCGGCAGGTAGAAGGCCTTGCCGGCCGGGCTGCGCTCGAGCCGCCAGGCGGCACGGCTCCAGTCGAACGCCACCTTGGGATGCACCGGGTAGCCGTCCCGGGCGTAGCCGATCGCCGGCTGCAGGAGCTCGTCCAGGCCCTTGCGGCCGTGCCGGTCGAGCAGCGCCTGCCAGCTGCGGATCGCCCCCGGCACGGTGACGCTGTGCGCGCCGCCGTCGGGCATCTCGGTGTGGCCCTCGGCCCGGATGCGGTCGACCGAGACGGCGGCGGGCGCCCAGCCGGAGCCGTTCAGGGCGTCGACCCCGCCGCCGGCCGGCGCGTAGAGCACCCAGCAGTCGCCGCCGATCCCGGTCATCGCCGGCTCGACGACGCACTGGACGGCACATGCGGCGACCGCAGCATCGGCGGCGCTGCCCCCGGCGCGCAGCACGTCGAGGGCGGTCAGGGTCGCCAGCGGGTGCGAGGTGGCGGCCATGGCGTTGGCGGCCACGGCCGGCGAGCGGCCGGGCAGTTGAAAGTCACGCATCGGGCGGTTCTCCTTGGCACCTCTCTAGCAGCCGATGGCCGCCGGGTCAGCAGTCGTCGATATGGCCCGGCGATCCCGCCCGCCAAGATTGCCCGATCACCCCCGACGGCCGTATATGCGGGGGCCAGGATGGGTGGCCGAGTGGTTGAAGGCAGCGGTCTTGAAAACCGCCGTGGGGTCAAACCCACCGTGGGTTCGAATCCCACCCCATCCGCCAGTTGCCGAGGCGCACCGTGTGTGTGGCCGCTTCGACTCCGGCAGATCGTTTGGTCGGGTGAGGACAGGCGAGCAGGTGCAGCCGTGGGGCTGGCATCGTGGCTTGGCGGTTCCTGGTCGCGTGGCCTCCGAAGCAAGGCCGACGGCGACAGCCTTCCGGCTATCGCCGTGCGCTGCCTGCGGTCGGTGCGTGCGGCTCAGGCAGCGCCGATGGTGAAGATCGGGGCGCCGAGCTCGCTCATGATGGGGGTGCAGCCGAGGCCGGGGGCATCGCCGGCGGCCATGCTGCCATGCTGGCGCTCCGGGGCGCCGTCGGCGATCTTCCGTGTGCCGTAGCTGTTGAAGTCCGTGCTCGAGAGGAGGAACTCCTCGGGCGTCGACTGGGCGAGGTGGGCGATGGTGGCGGTGACGATGTCGCCGCCCCAGGTGTCCTCGATGGTCATGGCGATGCCGGCCTCGATGCAGAGGTCGCGGACCAGCCTGGCCTTGGTCAGGCCGCCGAGCTTCGAGATCTTCAGGTTGATGGCGTCGAAGGCGTGGTCCTCGAGGCCCCTCAACAGCACTTCGAGGCTGTCGATGTTCTCGTCCATGACGAAGGGCAGCGGCGTGCGCCGGCGGGTGGCGAGGCATTCGGCGTAGGTGGCGCAGGGCTGCTCGATATAGACGTCGAGGTCCGCCACGGCGGCGACGACGCGGGCGGCCTCGTGCATGGTCCAGCCGGTGTTGGCGTCGGCGACGAGGAGGTCGCTCTTGTCCAGGATCGCCCGGCACTCGCGGATGCGCTGGATGTCCTGATCGGGATCGCCGCCGACCTTCAGCTGGAACTTGGCGTAGCCCTCGGCCTTGTAGCGCTTGATCTTGGCGGCCATGGTCTCGGGCGCCTCCTGCGAGATGGCGCGGTAGAGCCTGACCTTCTCCTGCTGCCTGCCGCCGAGGAGCCGCCAGAGCGGCTGGCTCGAGGCCTGGCCCAGGATGTCCCAGCAGGCGACGTCGATCGCCGACTTGACGTAAGGGTGGCCCTTGAGCGCCGCGTCCATGCGGCGGTTGAGGACCGCGAGGTCGCGCGGGTCGTGGCCCAGGAGCCTCGGGCCGATCTCCTGGATGCCGGTCCGCACACCGGGCCCGTAGGCGGGGAGGTAGGCGGAGCCGAGCGGCGTGCACTCGCCATGGCCGGTGATGCCCTGGTCGGTGTGGACGGCGACGACGGTGGCGTCGAAGACCTCGACGGCGTTGTCGTTGGACCAGGCGTAGCGACCCTCCTTCAGCGGCAGGCCGGTCTGGTAGACGGTGATCCCGGTGATCTTCATGGGTTCTCCTTGTTGCCGGTGGGCTGGCGGGCCCGCAGGAACGCCACGAGCTTCCGGCCCACATTCTCGATGTGCTTCGCGAGGATGCGGGCGGCCCGGGCATGCTCGCCTGCCTCGCAGGCGGCGACGATGGCGGCGTGCTCGCGCTCGGCCCGGGCGCGGCCGTCGGTCAAGGCGAGCTGGATGCGGGTGAAGCGGTCGGAGGCCTGCAGGAGCTGGTCGACGAAGGCCAGGGTCTTCGGGCGCCCGGCCTGGTGGTAGAGAAGGGCATGGAGCTCGGTGTTGAGCTCGCCCCAGCGCTCGACGTGGTGCAGGCGCAATTCCTCGCCGTACTCGCGGAGGATGGCGTGGGCCCGGGCGAAGTCGGCGGCGGTGAGCCTGGGGCCCGAGAGGAGCAGGAGGCGGGGCTCGAGCAGGGCCCGGAGCTCGAAGACCTCCTCCACGTCGGCGGCGGCGATGGCGGCGACGACGGCCCCTTTGTGCGCCTCCATGTGGACGAGGCCCTCGGCCTCGAGCTGGATCAGCGCCTCGCGGAACGGGATGCGGCTGATGCCGAGCTCGGCGGCGATGGCCGCCTGGCGCAGCTGCATGCCGCCCGGGTACTCGCCGCCGAGGATCCGCCGGCGCAGCTCGTTGGCGGCGGCGACGGCCCGGGTCGGCGGAATGATCATGCGGGTGGCCATGCTGCAGTCAGGGTGGCGGGCCGGCGGGCGGGGTTGCCCGGCCGTGGCGGGGCTTCTTGTATAAAATATGCAATCGAGGGCCGCAAGCGCGCCGGCCGCGTCGCCGGCCGCCATTTCGTCGATTGACCGGCGATGTCGATTGTATAACATATACCCGATGTCCAAAAAACACGGGAAGCTCGCCATGACCCTGCTCTCCAGGCTCGCCGCCCTGACGGTGATCGGCGCCGTCGCCCTGCCGGCGCTGCCGGCCGCCGCCGACAAGCTCGACGACATCATCGCCTCGGGCGTGCTGCGCTGTGCGGTCGTGCTCGACTTCCCGCCGATGGGCTCGCGGGACGCCAACAACCAGCCGGTGGGCTTCGACGTCGACTACTGCAACGACCTCGCCGCCGCTCTCGGCGTCGAGCCCGAGTATGTCGAGACCCCCTTCCCCGACCGCATCCCGGCACTGGTCTCCGGCCGCGCCGATGTCGGCGTCGCCTCGACCTCCGACACGCTCGAGCGGGCCAAGACCATCGGCTTCTCGATCCCCTATTTCGCCTTCACGAACGTGGTGCTGACGCGCGAGGATACCGGGATCGAGACCTACGAGGACTTGAAGGGCCGCACCGTCGGCTCCGTCGCCGGCACCTACGAGGCGATCCGGCTCGAGGCCAGTGTCAACGAGTGGAACGACCCGGCGGGCTCGTTCCGCTCCTACCAGACCCAGGCCGACGTCTTCCTGGCGCTGAGCCAGGGGCAGATCGACGCCACGGCCGTCACCTCCACCGTCGCCTCCTCGATCGTCCAGTCCGGCAGCTTCCCGGGCCTCGCGATGAAGGGCGACGCCCCCTACGACATCGACTACGTGGCGCTGATCGCGCTGCGCCAGGAGCAGGGCCTGCTCAACTACCTCAATCTCTTCGTCAACCAGCAGGTCCGCACCGGCCGCTATGCCGAGCTCTACGAGAAGTGGGTCGGCGGCGGCGAGCTGCCCGAGCTGACCATCCCCGGCGTCTACCGCTGAGCTTCCGGCTGGCCCGGCCGTCCCGCCACTCGTGGCCGGGACGGCCGCGGCACCGGTCGCACCCTGGGCAGCAGCGGTGAACTTCAACTACACCTTCCACTGGCGCCCGGCCTTTCGCGCCCTGCCGGACATGCTGGCGGGTGCGCTCGTCACCCTCGAGATAGCCCTCCTCTCGATGCTCCTGGGCGTGACCCTGGCCGTCCTTCTGGCCCTGGCCCGCAACTCCCGCTTCGCCGCCTTGCGCGGGCTGGCCTGGACCTGGGTCGAGGTGGCGCGCAACACCCCTGCCCTGTTCCAGATCTACATGGCCTATTTCGGCCTCGCCTCGGTCGGGCTCATGCTCGACTCCTACCTCGCACCGCTCGGCATCGGGCCGCTACGCCTGAGGCTCGATTCCTATCCGGCCCTGCTTGCCGGGATCACCTTCAACAATGCCGGCTACCTCGCCGAGACCTTCCGCGGCGGCCTGCGCGCCATCCCGGCGACCCAGACGCGCGCCGCGCGGTCGCTCGGCATGGGGCCGGTCCAGGCCTTCGTCCACGTCGTCCTGCCGCAGCTCTTCCGCATCGTCTTCCACCCGATGACCAACCAGATGGTCTGGGCGATCCTGATGACCTCGCTCGGCGTGGTCGTCGGCCTCAACACCGATCTGACCGGCGTCACCCAGGAGCTCAACGTCCGCACCTTCCGCACCTTCGAGTTCTTCGCCATCGCGGCCGTGCTCTACTACCTGATCGCCAAGGCGGTGACCCTCTCGGCCCGGCTCGCCGCCTGGCGGCTGTTCCGCTACTGAGGGCCGGGTGATGTTCGACACCGCCTTCACCGCCAACGACCTGATGTTCATGCTGAAGGGGGCGGGCGTCACGCTCTCGATCACCTTCTGGGCGATGCTCGGCGGCACGCTCATGGGGGTCGCCTTCGGGCTGGTCCGGGCCACCGCCCCCTGGTGGATCAATGCCCCGCTCGGCGGTTTTCTCGACGTCTTCCGCTCGGTGCCGCTCTTGATCCAGTTCGTGCTCGCCAACTCCTTCAAGTCGATCATCGGCATCAACTGGTCCGCGTTCACCATCGGCTGCGTCGTGCTTGCCGTCTACTCCTCGGCCTACTGCGCCGAGATCGTTCGCGGCGGCATCCTGGCGGTGCCGACGACGACCCGGCGGGCCGCCCGCTCGCTCGGCCTGACCTACTGGCAGGATCTCAAGGAGATCGTCTTCCCGATGGCGCTCCGGGTGGCCCTGCCGAGCTGGATCGGCCTTACGCTCGGCGTGATGAAGGACACCTCGCTCGTGCTCTGGATCGGCATCGTCGAGCTCCTGCGCTCGTCGCAGACGATCGTCACCCGCATCAACGAGCCGCTCTTCGTGCTCACGATCGCGGGCCTGATCTATTTCCTGATGAGCTTTCCGATCGCCCGGCTGGGCGAGGCGCTCGAGCGCCGCTGGCGCGAGGACGACTGACATGATCGAGCTTCAGGACGTGCACAAATCCTTCGGCGAGCTCGAGGTGCTGCGCGGCGTCGACCTCACCGTCAAGAACGGCGAGGTTCTGTCGGTGATCGGCGGCTCGGGCTCCGGCAAGTCGACGATGCTGATGTGCATCAACGGCCTCGAGCCGATCAACAGCGGCCGCATCCTGGTCGACGGCACCGAGGTCCACAGCCGGTCGACCAACCTCAACAGGCTGCGGCAGAAGATCGGCATCGTGTTTCAGCAGTTCAACGCGTTCCCGCACCTGACGGTGCTGGAGAACGTCACGCTCGCACCGCGCAAGGTCCTGAAGCTCGGCCGCCGGGAGGCCGAGGCGATCGCCGAAAAGCAGCTCGCCCATGTCGGGCTCGCCGAGAAGCGCGACGTCTATCCCTCGAAGCTCTCGGGCGGCCAGCAGCAGCGCATGGCGATCGCCCGGGCGCTCGCCATGTCGCCCGACTACATGCTCTTCGACGAGGTCACCTCCGCCCTCGACCCGCAGCTCGTGGGCGAGGTGCTGGACACGCTCCGGCTGCTCTCGAAGGAGGGGATGACGATGATCGTCGTCACCCACGAGATGCGCTTCGCCCGGGAGGTCTCCGACCGGGTGGCGTTCTTCTACAAGGGCAAGGTGCACGAGATCGGCCCGCCCGCGCAGATCTTCGATGCACCGCAGAAGCCGGAGACCGCCGACTTCCTCAAGGCCGTGCTCTAGGGGCCATCGACGATGCGGTCGTCCAAGGTCATCCATGTCGTGAGCTGCCACGCCGCCGGTGAGGTGGGCGACGTCATCGTGGGCGGCGTGCTGCCGCCGCCGGGCGAGACGATCTGGGAGCAGTCGCGCTGGATCGCCAGCGACGAGACGCTGCGCAACTTCGTCCTGAACGAGCCGCGGGGCGGCATGTTCCGCCACGTCAACCTCCTGGTGCCACCCAAGGACCCGCGCGCGGCCACCGGCTGGATCGTGATGGAGCCCGCCGACACGCCGCCCATGTCGGGCTCGAACTCGATGTGCGTGGCCACCGTGCTGCTCGAGACCGGCATGGTGGCGATGCGGGAGCCGGAAACCCGCCTCGTGCTCGAGCCGCCGGGTGGCATCGTCGAGGTCACGGCCAGCTGCCGGGACGGCAAGGTCGAGCGGGTGGCGGTCAGGAACCACCCCTCCTTCGCCGACCGGCTGGATGCGCCGCTCGAGGTCGAGGGTCTGGGCACGCTCACCGTCGACATCGCCTATGGCGGCGACAGCTTCGTCATCGTCGACGCCCGGGCGCTGGGCTTCGCCATCCGCCCGGACGAGGCCGGGGACATCGTCGAGCAGGGGATCAGGATCACCCGGGCGGCCGAGGCGCAGCTCGGCTTTCGCCACCCGGAGAACGCCGGCTGGGACCACCTCTCGTTCTGCATGATGGCCGCACCCGTGAAGCGAGAGGGCGCGGCGCTGATCGGCGACAACGCCGTCGTCATCCGTCCCGGCAAGATCGACCGCTCGCCCTGCGGCACCGGCTGCTCGGCCCGCATGGCCGTGCTCCACGCCAGGGGGCAACTCGGGGTGGGGCAGCGCTTCGTCGGCCGGTCGATCATCGGCACCGAGTTCCATTGCCACATCGAGGGCACCACCACGGTGGCCGGCCGCCCGGCCGTCGTCCCGGTGATCGCCGGCACCGCCTGGATCACCGGCACACATCAGCACACGCTGGATCCGACCGACCCGTTCCCGGAGGGCTATCGTCTGGCCGACACCTGGGCGCTGGGCTGAGCCGGCGCGGATCGAGCTTCAAAGGGGGAAGAATCCGATGACCACCACCATCTTCAAGGGCTGCATTCCGGCGCTGATGACGCCGGCCAAGCCCGACCGCACGCCCGACTTCGAGGCGCTGGTCAAGAAGGCCCGGGAGCTGATCGCGGCCGGCATGTCGGCCGTCGTCTATTGCGGCTCGATGGGCGACTGGCCGCTCCTTTCCGACGAGGAGCGGCAGGAGGGGGTCGAGGCGCTGGTCAAGGCCGGCATCCCGGTCGTGGTCGGCACCGGGGCGCAGAGCCCGAAGCGGGCGGCGGCCTTCGCCGCCCATGCCCGGAAGGTCGGGGCCGGCGGCCTCATGGTGATCCCGCGGGTGCTCTCGCGCGGCACCTCGCCGGCGGCGCAGAGAGCGCATTTCGAGCGCATCCTGGAGGCCGCGGACGGCCTGCCGGCGGTGATCTACAACAGCCCCTATTACGGCTTCGAGACGCGGGCCGAGCTCTTCTTCGCGCTACGCGAGCGCTTTGCCAATCTCGTCGGCTTCAAGGAGTTCGGCGGGGCGGCGGCGCTCACCTATGCGGCGGAGCACATCACCAGCCACGATCCCGACCTGACGCTGATGGTGGGGGTCGACACCCAGGTGTTCCACGGCTTCGTCAATTGCGGGGCCGTCGGGGCGATCACCGGGATCGGGAACGTGCTGCCCAGGGAGGTGCTGCAGCTCGTGGCGTTGTGCGAGCGGGCGGCGGCGGGAGACGTCGCCGCCAGGGCGCAGGCGCTGGAGCTCGAACGGGCGCTCTGGGTGCTGTCGTCGTTCGACGAGGGTCCGGACCTCGTCCTCTACTACAAGCACCTGATGGTGCTGGTGGGGAGCCCGGAATACGAGCTCAACTTCAACCCCGACGATGCCCTGAGCCCGAGCCAGCGCGGCTATGCCGAGAGCCAGCTCCAGGCCTTCCGGCGCTGGTATGGCGCCTGGGCGGGCAGGTCCGACGGCGGAGCGGCACGGCGCAGCGCCGCCTGAGGGCGGCGCGACCGGCCGGGCCTGCGTCGTCACCGGGCAGCGGCAGGCGCCGCGGCGTCGTCGAGCAACGCCAGGAGCGCCCGCAGCAGGGCGGTGGGCGTGGGCGGGCAGCCGGGGATCGTGAGGTCGACCGGGACCACCTGCGCCACGCCGCCGACCACGGCGTAGCTCTTGGCGAAGCAGCCGCCGTCGATGGCGCAGTCGCCGACGGCCACGACCCATTTGGGGTCGGGCGTTGCCTGCCAGGTGCGCCGGAGCGCTTCCGCCATGTTCTTCGTCACGGGGCCCGTGACCATCAGCACGTCGGCGTGGCGCGGCGAGGCCACGAAGCGCAGGCCGAAGCGCTCCATGTCGTAGTAGGCGTTCTCGAGGGCGCGGATCTCGAGCTCGCAGCCGTTGCAGGAGCCGGCGTCGACCTCGCGGATCGCGAGGCTGCGGCCGAGGCGCTGCCGCCCGGCACGGCCCAGGGCAGCGGCGAGCTCGGCCACGGCAGCGTCTTCCGGTGTCGGGGCCGGCTCGGTGAGCGGGCGTCGCAGCAGGCTTTCGAGCAGGAGCTTGCGCATCGGGTCAGAGGTCGTGGCCGGAGTAGGAGCAGTTGAACGACTTGTTGCAGAGCGGGAAGTCGGCGACGATGTTGCCCTCGATCGCGGCCTCCAGCAGCGGCCACTGGAACCAGGACGGGTCGCGCAGGTGGCAGCGGGCGACGCGGCCCTGCCCGTCGAGGCGCAGCCAGGCGAGGACGTCGCCGCGGAAGCTCTCGACCAGGGCCACGCCCTCGCCAGCGCCGGGCGGCACATCGGCGCGGAGCTGGCCGGCGGGCAGGCTGTCCAGGAGCTGGTCGAGCAGCGAGAGGCTCTGCTCGACCTCGCGGATGCGGATCCACACCCGGGCGTCGACGTCGCCCGCCGCCAGCACCGGGACCTCGAACGCGAGCCGGTCGTAGGGCGGGTAGGCGGCATGCCTCCTGGCGTCGAAGCCGCGGCCGGAGGCGCGGCCGACATGGCCGCCGGCCCCGAAGCGCCGGGCGAGCTCGGGCGCGAGGATGCCGGTGGCGACCGTGCGGTCCTGCAGCGAGGCGGTCTGGTCGTAGAGCTCGACCAGCGCCGGGAAGCGGCGGCGGATGAGGGCGACGACGCCCTTGATGCTGGCAGCGCCGGCAGGCTCCAGGTCGGTCGTCACCCCGCCCGGGACGATGCGGTCGCGCATCAGCCGGTGGCCGAAGGCGGTGGCGGCGGCGCGCAGCACCTCCTCGCGGAGGATGCCGCATTGCGCGTGCATCAGGGCGAAGGCGGCGTCGTTGCAGACCGCCCCGATGTCGCCCACGTGGTTCGCCAGCCGCTCGAGCTCGGCCATCGCGGCGCGCAGCGCCGCGGCCCTGGGCGGTGCCGCCACATCGCGGGCGGCCTCGGC
>CAYWSB010000099.1:0-20077 GCA_964460465.1 uncultured Geminicoccaceae bacterium
ATCTCGAAAACCATCTCACCAAACCTACCGGCGTCAGCCGGTAGTCGTTTAGTGTTCCATGAAGAAGAAACCGTCGCAGAGATAGTATTCCTTCTAAGTTCTACGGGTGTGCAGAGACAATATCGCTAAAATACTCCTAGAGTCTTTTAGCGGATCCTCGTCTCCCAACGGACGCAGTTTAGGATTCTGGCCGCGGATTGCAACTGATATAAGCTGCCGAGCGCCGACGGTACCAATCGATCCACCCCAGCAAAAACGACCGGAGGGTGCAGGGAGGTGTGCCTCCCTGCTTTTCTTGCCCAGCGGCCGTGAGGCCGCTTCTGGCTCAGAAGTAGTCGAGCCTGACGGCGAACAGTTGCTCGACCTTCCTGACGACGTCGCTTTTGGCGAGCATGACGACGCGGTCGTGGGCTTGGACGATGGTGTCGCTTCTGGGCATGAGGACTTCGTCGTCGCGGATGAGGGCGCCGACGATCATGCCGCCCGAGGCGCGGAATTCCCTGAGCGGTTTGCCGACGAGCGGTGAGGTTTCGAGGGCCTCGGCCTCGTAGATCTCGGCCTGGCCGTCGCGGATGGTGTGCACCGACTTGAGCCGGCCGCGGCGGACGTGCTGGAGGATCGAGGAGACGGTGGTCTCGCGCGGGTTGATCGCGACGTCGAGGCCGATCAGGTGGACGATCAGGTTGTAGGTCTGGTTGTTGACCAGCGCCAGGGCGCGGCTGCAGCCCAGCCGCTTGGCCAGCAATGCCGCCATGATGTTGACCTCGTCGTCGTTGGTGACGGTGACGATGGCCTGGGCGTTCTTGACGTTGGCCTCGTCGAGCAGCGCCCGGTCGCGGGCGTCGCCGCAGAGCACCACGGCCCGGGTCAGCTCGTCGGCGATGGCCTCCGCACGCTGTGGGCTCTGCTCGATCACCTTGATCGAGAGGTGCGGGTAGCGGCGCTCGAGCTCCCTGGTGAGGAAGAGGCCGATATTGCCGCCGCCGACGATGATGATCCGGTCGCTCATCCGCTCCTCGTAGCCGAACGCGGGCAGCGCGCGCTCGAGATGGGCGGTCTCGACGACGAAGTGGACCTCGTCGTCGACCCGGAGCTGGTCGTCGGCATGCGGGATGAAGAACTGGTCGCCGCGGACCACGGCGACGCAGACCAGGTGCAGGTCGGGAAAGAGGTAGGTGAGCTGCCGGAGCGGCGTCTCGATGATCGGGGTGGTGGCGGTGCAGCGCACGGCGATCAGCCGCACCCGGTCCTCGGCGAAGGGGACGACGTTGATCGCGCCCGGCACCTCCAGCCTGAGGGCGATGGCGTGCGCCACCTCGACCTCGGGCGAGATGACGACGTCGATCGGCAGGTGGTCGCGGCGGAAGAGGTCCTGGAACCGGTCCTGGAGGTAGTCCTGCTGGCGGATGCGGGCGATCTTGGTCGGCACGTTGAAGAGCGTGTGGGCGACCTGGCAGGCCACCATGTTGACCTCGTCGGCCTGGGTCACCGCGATGAACATGTCGGCGTCCTCGGCCCCGGCCGCCTCCAGCGTCGACGGGTGCGAGGCGTGGCCGACCATGGCCTGGATGTCGAGCTGGTCGCCGATCTTCTTCACCAGCTCGGGGCGCTGGTCGATGATCACGACGTCGTTGCCGGCGGCGGCGAGATAGCGGGCGATGTTGTAGCCGACGAGCCCGGCGCCGGCGACGATGACCTTCAATGCGGCCCCTCGCGCTCAGCCAAGGCGCGGCTCAGTCGTCACTGTGCAGGCCGAGGGTCTTGAGCTTCCGGTGCAGGGCGGAGCGCTCCATGCCGACGAAGTTGGCGGTGCGCGAGATGTTGCCGCCGAAACGCTGCAGCTGCGACTGCAGGTAGGTGCGCTCGAACTGCTCGCGGGCGTCCCTGAGCGGCATCGAGACGAACTCGCCGTTGGCGCGGGGATCCATGCTCTTGGTGGCGCTGTCGGTGAGCTCGGGCGGCAATCCGGCGATGCCGATGGGCTCCCTGCCCTCGCCCGCCATGATCAGCATCCACTCGATCGTGTTCTTGAGCTGGCGGACGTCGCCGGGCCACTCGGCGGTCTGCAGCACGGCCATGGCGTCGTCGGTGATGTCGCGGGCGGCGAGGCCCGACTCGGCCGCCGCCATGGTCATGAAGTGGCGGGCCATGTCGGGGATGTCGATGCGGTGCTCGGCCAAAGGCGGCAGCTCGATCGGGACCACGTTGATGCGGTAGTAGAGGTCTTCCCTGAACCGGCCGGCCGACATCTCGGCCTGGAGGTTGCGGTTGGTGGTGGCGATCACGCGGACGTCGACCTCGCGGCGGTTGTTGCCGCCGGCGCGGGTGAAGCTGCGCTCCTGGAGCGCTCTGAGCACCTTGCCCTGGGTCTCGAGCGGCATGTCGGCGATCTCGTCGAGCAGGAGCGTGCCGCCGTCGGCCTTCTCGAGCGCGCCGATGACCCGCGGCTGGTCGGGCGACAGGAAGCCGGGCTCGCAGCCGAACAGCTCGATCTCGACCCGCTCGGGTGCCAGGGCGGCGCAGTTGACCACCACGAACGGGCCGTCGGCGCGCCGCGAGCTCGCGTGCAGCAGCCGGGCGACGATCTCCTTGCCGGCGCCGGGCGGGCCGCTGACCAGGACCCGGCTGTTGGTGGGCCCGACCCTCTGGATGGTGCTCTTGAGCTTGCTCATCGCCGGCGAGCCGCCGATCAGCTCGACCTTGTGCGCCCGGCTCCTCAGCTCCTCGTTCTCGCGCCTGAGGCGGCTCAACTCCATCGCCCGGTCGACCGCGAGCAGCAGGCGGTCGGACTTGAACGGCTTCTCGATGAAGTCGTGCGCGCCCTTCTTGATCGCCGCCACCGCGGTCTCGATGGTGCCGTGGCCGCTGAACATGATGACCGGCAGGTCGGGGTAGCTGGCGCGGACGTGGTCGAGGATCTGCACGCCGTCCATCCGGCTGCCCTCGAGCCAGATGTCGAGCAGGATGAGCGCCGGCGGCTTCTTCGCCACTTCACGCAAGGCTTCGTCGCTGGTCGCGGCCATGCGTGGCTGGTAGCCCTCGTCCTCGAGAACGGCGGCCACGACCTCACGGATGGCGGCTTCGTCGTCGACGATCAAAACGTCCTTGCTCATGCTCGACTTCCGTTGCTGAACGACCGCCGGCATCCCGGCTCAAACCGCTCGGCGCTCCCCCTGTCGTTGGCGGTCCTTGACGATGCGATCGGCCGGAAACACCAGTCGCACCAGCGCACCGCCCAGCCCACTCTGGTCCAACTCCACCCGACCGCTGTGTTCCTCCATAATCTTGTGCACGATGGCAAGCCCCAAGCCGGTTCCCTTGGCCTTGGTGGTCACATAGGGCTCGAGCAGGCGCTGCCGCTCGCCGGGCGGGAAGCCCGGGCCGTTGTCGGCGACCTCGATCGTGAGCTCGCGGTCGTTGCGCGTAGCGGTGATGCTTATCACGGGCGGCGAGGCCGGGCCATCACCTTCGGCGCCGGGGATCGCCTTGGCGGGCCCGGCGTTCGCGCCTTCGGCGCCGAGGTCGTTGGCCGCGCGGCCCTCCATCAGCGCCTGGGCCGCGTTCTGCAGCAGATTGTTGAGCGTCTGGCTGATCTTCTCGGCGTCGCAATCGAGATAGATCGCGGCGGAGTCGCCGAGCGCGACCTGGACGCGCAAGGCGGGCCAGGCGCCCTCCTGCAGCTCGACCGCGTGGTGGACGAGCTCGGCCAGCGGCTCCGGTCGCATCCGGGCGTCGGGCATCCGGGCGAAGGCCGAGAACTCGCGGATGAGCCGGCCGATCACGTCGACCTGGCGGATGATGGTGTCGATGGAGCGGCTGAAGGAGGGGCGGTCCTCGGCCTTGATCTGGGCCGCGAACTTGCGGCCGAGACGCTCGGCCGAGAGCTGGATCGGCGTCAGCGGGTTCTTGATCTCGTGCGCGATGCGCCTTGCCACCTCGGCCCACGCCGCCTGGCGCTGGGCGCTGAGCAGCTGGGTGATGTCGTCGAAGGTGAGGACGTAGCCGACGATCCGGTCGCCCGCGCGGCCGCCGCCGCCCTGGCCGTCGCCGTCGCTCGTCCCCTCGCGCTGGGCCGCGAGACGGACGAGGAGGGTGTATTCCGCGCCGCCGCGGTGCACCCGGACCTGGGCCTGCACGGCCTGGCCGAGGGCGAGCTCTGCCCGGTCGAAGAGCCTTTGCGTCTCGGGCAGCACGGTCGCGATGTCCGCACCGATGATCTCCTCGGCCGCGAAGTCGGCGTCGAGGGAGTCGGGGCTGGCGCCGCGCCGGCTCGGCGGCTCCAGGAAGCGGCTGGCGGCGCGATTGGGCAGGATGATCCGGCGGTCGGCATCGAGGCCGATCACGCCGGCCGTGACCCCCGACAGCACGGCCTCGGTGAACCGGCGGCGGCCGTCGAGCTGCTGGTTGGCCTCGATCAGCTCCGCCCGCTGGTTCTGCAGCTGGGTCGCCATTCGGTTGAAGGCGCGACCGAGCACGGCGAGCTCGTCGTCGCTGGTGTCCTCGCGCACCCGCACCATCAGGTCGCCGGTGCGCACCCGGTCGGCGGCGTTGATCAGCTGGCCGATCGGGGCGATCAGGCGATCGGCGACGGCCATGCCGGTCCAGACGGCGGCGAGCAGCAGCAGCAGGGCGACGAGGCCGAAGAGCAGGGCCGAGGTGAACTGGATGCGGCCGCGCTCGCTCTGCAGCTCCTGGTACTCGCTGACCACCCGCTGGGTCTGCTGCATGTAGCCCAGGACCTTGGCGTCGATGAAGCGGCCGACGAAGAGGTAGGCCTCGCCGAAGCCGAAGAGGGAGACGAGGGCCCTGACCCGGTCGTCGGCCGAGGAGGTGACGGTGACGACCTCGCCGGCGTGGACCCGATCAAGGGTCTCGGGCGGCAGGTACTCGACCTCGAGGCCGAAGCTGAGCCCGGTCCTGGCCAGCACGTTGCCGAGCTGGTCGAAGACGATGGCCTCGGTGAGCGAGCGGACGGCGGCCTGGCCGGCGACGAACTGCTGCAGCCGCTCGGGATCGCCGACCAGCATCGGCCCCTGGCGGTTGAGGTCGGCGGCCATGGCGAGCGCGTCGGCGCGGATGTTCTCCTTGTGCTCCTCGAGATAGGCCTCGGCGACGGCGAGCGAGTTGTCGAGGGCGGTCCGGATCCGGTCGCCGAACCAGGTCTCCAGGCCGGAGCTGAGGAACAGGACCGAGAAGACCGAGACGACGATGGCCGGCAGGACGGCGATGACCGCGAAGAGGGCGACGAGGCGGCCGTGCAGCTTGGAGCCGGCGAGGCCCTGGCGGCGCTGCAGCACGAGCTTGACCAGTCGCCGGGCGACGACGACGCCGAGCAGGAGCAGCAGGATCAGGTCGATGTTGAGCAGCAGCACGACCGTCTGCACGCTCCGCCCGGAGGGCGGAGCGGTCGAGATCATCACATAGGTGGTGATGCCCGAGATGACCGCGAGCACCGTGAGGACGAGGGCGAGGCGGCGCTCCAGCTTGAGGCCCTTCAGCCGGTCGAGCAGCGGCGCGTCGCCGGGCTGCAGCCTGGCAACGGCGGAGGCGATGGTCGAGAGCGATGGCGCGTCCAACGGGCTCCTCGACGCCGCTACCGTCCCGGTCGGGCCGCACCCGGCTGGGTGGGGCGCGGCGACCGGGATCACCTCTCGGCGATCATCGGCTGGCGATCATCAGCAGGAGGGGACGATCCCGATCAGGGACTGCGGACGATATGGATGTCCAGCTCCCTGATTTTCTTGCGAAGCGTGTTGCGGTTCAAGCCCAGGATGTCGGCGGCGCGCAATTGGTTGCCGCGGGTGGCCTGGAGTGCGCGGGTGATGAGCGGCCGCTCGAACTCCTCGAGCACCCGGGCATAGACGCCGGGCGGCGGCAAGTCGTCGTCGTAGCTGGAGAAATAGCGGTCGACATGGCGGGCGACGGCACCGCTCAGGTTCTCGGTGGCGGGGTCGGCGGCCTCGCCGGTGGTGGGCTTGCGCGCCTCGGCGAGCTCGGCGTCGATGACGCTCTCGCCGATCACGTCCTCGCTGTAGAGGACGGCGAGGCGGCGCACGAGGTTCTCGAGCTCGCGCACGTTGCCGGGCCAGTCGTGCGCCTTGAGGCGGCGGATGGCGTCGGGGTCGAGGGTCTTGAGCGGCAGCCCCTCCTCGGTCGCCTTCTGCAGGAAGTGCTGGGCCAGGGCCGGGATGTCGTCGAGCCGCTCGCGCAGGGCCGGCAGGCGCAGCGGCACCACGTTGAGGCGGTAGAACAGGTCCTCGCGGAACAAGCCCTGGGCGACCATCTGCTGCAGGTTGCGGTGGCTGGCGGCGACGATCCGCACATTGGCCTTGATCGGCTGGTTGCCGCCGACCGGGATGAACTCGCCCTGCTGCAGGACGCGGAGCAGGCGGGTTTGCGCCTCGAGCGGCATGTCGCCGATCTCGTCGAGGAAGAGGGTGCCGCCCTCGGCCTGCTCGAAGCGGCCGGCGCGCTTGGCGGACGCCCCGGTGAAGGCGCCCTTCTCGTGGCCGAAGAGCTCGCTTTCGATCAGCTCGCGCGGGATCGCCGCCATGTTGACGGCGACGAAGGGGCCGTTCTTGCGCTTGCCGAAGTCGTGCAGCGCCTTGGCCACGAGCTCCTTGCCGGTGCCGGATTCGCCGGCGATGAGCACGGTGAGGTCGGTGCCGGTGAGCCTTGCGATGATCCGGTAGATCTCCTGCATCGCCGGGGCCCGGCCGATGATCGGCAGCTGCTCCTCGGGCAGCTGCGGGGCGGCGGTCCGTGCCCGGCGGTGGTTGCGGCGGTCGAGGGAGCGCTGCACGGCGGCGAGCAGGCTGGCGATGTCGAAGGGCTTGGGCAGGTACTCGAAGGCGCCGCGCTCGGTGGCGCGCACCGCAGTCAAGAGCGTGTTCCTGGCGCTCATGACGATGATCGGCAGGTCGGGGCGGAGCTGCTTGATGCGGGGCAAGAGGTCGAGGCTGTTCTCGTCGGGCAGGCCGACGTCGGTGATCACCACGTCGCCCTCGCCGGCGACGATCCAGCGCCAGAGCGAGCTGGCGATGCTGGTGGCCTGGACGTTGTAGCCCTGGCGCGAGAGGGCGCGGGCGACGACGGTGCGGATCGCTGCGTCGTCCTCGGCGATGAGCACCGTTTCGCCGCTCATCGCCGTCGGTCCCGCGGGGCTCGTGACGGTCGCTGCATCGGCCACCTCCCTCGCTGCCGGTCCGCCAGGGTCATCGGCTCTGGTCCGTCATCGCGCGATCGGCAGCCGGACCCGGAACACCGCCCCGGGCTGGCCGTCGGCATAGGCGACGAGGCCGCCGTGCTCGGCCACGATCTTGGCGACGAGCGAGAGGCCGAGCCCGCTGCCCTTGGGCTTGGTCGAGACGAAGGGCTGGAACAGGTGGTCGACCATGTCGGCGGGCACGCCGGGTCCGTTGTCGCGGATCTCGACGGTGATCGGCAGCTCGAGCCGGTCGCCGGCGGCGCCGACGCTCATGCGGAAGCCGTGCTGGAACTTGGTCCGGATGGTGATCTGCCCGGCCTCCTCGGGTGCCGCTTCGGCGGCGTTCTTGACGAGATTGAGGAACACCTGGATGAGCGGGTCGCGGTCGCACTCGACCTCGGGCAGGGAGGGATCGTAGTGCTCGACGATGCGCAGGTGCCGGGCGAAGCCGTTCTGGGCCAGGCGGCGGACGTGCTCGAGGACGAGGTGGATGTTGACGGGCTTGCGCTCGATCCGGCCGGGGGCGGAGAAGGCGTCCATGCGGTCGACCAGCGCGCAGATCCGGTCGGTCTCGTCGCAGATCAGCTGGACCAGGCTCTGGTCCTCCTCGTTCAGCGCCGGCAGGAGGAGCTGGGCCGCACCACGAATCCCGGACAGCGGGTTCTTGACCTCGTGCGCCAGGGTCTGGGCGAGCCCGGCGATCGAGCGGCCGGTGTGCTGGTTCGCCGGCCGGCGATCGAGGCGCTCCGCCAGGGAGCAGGGCTGCAAGGTGACGAGGGTGTGCCCCTCGGCCTCCGGCACCGGTGCGATGTGGGCGTCCACGGTGAGCATCATGCCGCGCTTGAGAGCAAGTTCGATGCCATACTCCGATATCGAGCCGGCGCCGGCCTCGACCTGGGCCACCAGCGCCAGCAGCGTGCTGTGCGGCGCCATGAGGTCCTCGAGCCGCTTGCCGAGCAGGATGGGGCGGCCCATCGACAGGAGCTGCTCGGCCGCCTGGTTGGCGAAGGCCACGGCGCCGTTGTCGAGGAGCAGGATCGGGCTCGGCAGGTTCTCGACGATGACGGCCGGGTCGACGCCGCCGCCGGGGGCGGCTAAGCGAGCGAGAGAGCCATTGGTGAGAGCCGACATGGGCGTTCCCGAGGTTGATTGTTTTTTAGGCAGGTGTGTCCTCGTGCCTATCGAGCGAGCAATTTTCTACGGTGTTCCGCGACCGCGGACAAGCGACCTCGGCGGTGCCGCGTGGTTGTGCGCCGCAGCAAGGGGGCTCCCGGGACCCGGATGAGACAGTGTGTCGCACTGCTGATGGCGGCCGGCAGCGGCGTGCGGCTCGGTGCCGGGCCGCCGAAGCAGTACCGGCTGCTGGCCGGCCGCGCGATGCTCGGCCGGTCGGTGGCGGCGCTGCGGGCCTGTCCCGCGGTCGATGCCGTGCAGGTCGTCATTGGTCCCGGCCAGGAGGCGCTCTATGCCGCGGCGGTGGCGGGCCTCGACCTGCCGCCGCCGGTGATCGGCGGCGCGACGCGGCAGGCGAGCGTCCGGCTGGGGCTCGAGGCGCTGGCTGCCGATGCCCCTGCCCTGGTGCTGGTCCACGACGCCGCCCGGCCGTTCGCCTCCCCTGCCCTCGTCGCCCGGGTCGTGGCCGCGCTCGACACGGCGGCGGCGGTGCTGCCGGTGGTGCCGGTGGTCGACACGCTGAAGCGGCTGGACGCCGGCGGCGCGGTGGCGGCCGAGGTGCCGCGCGGGGCGCTGGCCCGGGCGCAGACGCCGCAGGGCTTTCGGTTCGCCACGCTGCTCGACGCGCATCGCCGGCATGAAGGGGTCGCCTGCACCGACGACACCGGCGTGGTGGCGCTCGACGGCGTGCCGATCGCCACGGTCATGGGCGAGGAGGAGAACTTCAAGGTGACGACCGAGGAGGATCTGGCCCGCGCCGAGGCCCGCCTGGCCCGACCAGCCCCGGATCGGCAGCGCCGCTGGGTGACCGGCACCGGGTTCGACGTCCACGCTTTCGCCCCCGGCGCCGCCGGCCGCCGGCTCGTGCTCTGCGGCATCGAGCTGCCGCACGAGCGCGGCCTCGCCGGCCACTCGGACGCCGACGTGGCGTTGCACGCGGTCACCGACGCCGTCCTCGGGGCGATGGCCGACGGCGACATCGGCAGCCACTTCCCGCCCTCCGACCCGCAGTGGAGGGGTGCGTCGAGCGATCGCTTCCTGCGCCATGCGATCGAGCGGCTGGCGGCGCGTGACGGCCGGCTGGAGCACGTCGATCTCACCATCATCGGCGAGCGGCCCAAGATCGGCCCGCATCGCGAGGCGCTCCGGGCCGCCCTCGCACGGATCGCCGGGCTGGCGGTGGAGCGGGTGAGCGTCAAGGCGACGACCACCGAGCGGCTGGGCTTCGCCGGCCGCGAGGAGGGGTTGGCGGCGCAGGCCGCGGTGACCGTGAGCTTCCCGGCATGAGCCCGTTCCCCGACGAGCTGTGCCGCCTCGCCACCGAGGTGCTGGCGAGCTGCCGGGCGGCGGGGCTGATGCTCGCCACGGCCGAGAGCTGCACGGGCGGGCTGGCGGCGGCCTGCCTCACCGAGATCGCCGGCTCCTCGGACGTGGTCGAGCGTGGCTTCGTCACCTACTCGAACGCCGCCAAGGTCGAGCTTCTGGGGGTGGCCGGGGCCACGCTCGAGCGCCATGGTGCGGTGTCGGCCGAGACGGCCGGCGCGATGCTGCAAGGTGCCCTCGCCCGCTCGCCGGCCGATATCGCCCTGGCGATCACCGGCATCGCCGGCCCAGGCGGCGGGTCGGCGGAGAAGCCCGTGGGTCTCGTCTTCATCGGCGTGCAGCGGCGCGGCCGGGCACCCCGGGTCGAGAGCCACGTCTTCGCCGGCGACCGGACGGCGGTGCGTGCGGCGAGCGTGCGGCGGGCGCTCGAGCTCCTGCTGGAAGCGGCCGGCTGAGGTCCCGGGCTAGGGCAGGCCCATGGCCGCCCGCCACGGCCCGCCCAGCACCCGCCATGTGATCGTCAGGGCGAAGCCGGCAAGCGCGAGGCCGCAGCCGAGATTGACGGCGAACCAGCCCTGCTGCCCGATTCGGCGCTGGGTCCAGGCGATGGCGGCGGCGGCGACGAAGCACCAGAGGACCGAGGCGGCCATGAAGCCCCCGAGGAAGACCAGGAAGGCCGTCCAGCCGGGATCGCCGACGCCGAGCGCGCTGATCGTACCGCCGAGGGCGGTCCAGTAGGTGATGTTGAGCGGGTTGGAGAGCGACAGCGCCGCCCCCACCAGCAGCGCCGAGCCGTCGGCCCCGGCCCCTTGCGGGTCGAGCACGGGCAAGGGTGCCCGAGCATCCCGGACGCATTGCCAGGCGAGCCAGAGGAGGAGTCCCGCACCGGCCAGCGCCAGCGGCTTCTCGATCCAGGCGATGGTGAGAAGGACGGCGGCCCCGGAAAGGCCGAGGACCGCCCAGGTCAGATCGCCCGCCAGCGAGCCGATCTGGACTTCGAAAGCCGGGACGAAGCCGCCACGCATCCCGCGCCGGAGGCTTTCGGCCAGGACGATCCCCGGCGTGGCGTTGAAGATGAGGCCCAAGAGGAAGGCCGAAACGAGCAGCTCGAGCATGACGATTCCCGGCGTTCTGCCGAGCGGTTGTCGCCCGAGTCGGCGGCGACCGTCTTGAACGCTATTTCAGCCGCCGATAGGCGCCGGGCGTGATGCCGTACGCCGCCTTGAAGCGCCGGGTCAGATGCGCCTGGTCGGCAAAGCCGAGATCGGCGGCGACCGCCGCGACCGGCTGCCCGGTCATGAGCCGCCGCCTGGCCTCCTTCAGGCGCAGGGCGTTCAGCCAGGCGTAGGGCGGCAGGCCGTGCTGCCGGTTGAACGCCCGCACCAGATGCACCGGCGACACGCCGAGCGATCCGGCCAGCTCGTCGAGCGCCGGCGGTGCGGCCCACTCGGCGCGCAGCCGCTCGGCGGCGAGCGCCACCTCGGGCGACGCCGACCGCGGCAGTGGTACCGCAGCGCGCCCAGTAGCGGCGAAGAGGCCAGCGAGCAGAACGGCAAGGGCCTCCGTCAGCTCGGCCGCCTCGATCGCCGGCTCCAGGGCGGCAGCACCGACGCGCCGGATGGCAGCCGCGTGCGGACGCGACGGCATGACGGCGCGCTCCAGCATCGTGCCCCGGCGAACGCCCGCCAGCCGCCAGGCGGCCTCGGGGTCCACATAGAGCGAGACGAACCGCCAGTCGCGGCCGCCGGCCTCGCTCGCCTGGAGCTGGCCCGGATTGACCACCGTCACCTCGTCGATCGAGGCATCGAGCGACTTGCCGTCGAGCCAGATGCTCTCTCGGCCGACGATGTTGGCGCCGATCACGAACTCGTCGTGGCTGTGCCTGGGAAAGCTGTGGCCGGTGCCGTCGAGCGAGGCGATCTCGAACCCCGGCAGACGGCGGATCGAGCGGATCGGGCTCGGCCTGGGCACGCCGCCTCCGGCTGCCGCTCAGCTGGAGGTCGGCACGGCGTCGCCGGATGGCGCGGTGGCTGCGGCCTTGGGCCCATAGAGCTGGTCGGCGCGGGTCTCGAAGGCGCTGACCATGCGTTGCACCGCCTCGTTGAAAAGGAGGCCGATGAGGCTCTGCAGGACCTTGGAGCGGAACTCGAAATCGACGTAGAAGTCGACGATGCAGCCGCCGTTGTCGTCCGGCAGGAAGCGCCAGTGGTTGTTGAGGTAGCGGAACGGGCCGTCGATATACTCGACGTCGACGCCTTGCTTCGGGATCAGCGTCACCTTCGAGGTGAAGCGCTCGCGGAAGACCTTGAAGGCGATGACGAGGTCGGCCCAGAAGACGTCGCCCTCGCGCCGGGTGATTCGCGATGCCTTGCACCAGGGCAGGAATTCCGGATAGCGCTCGACCCTGGAGACCAGCTCGTAGAGCTGCTCGGGTGTGTACGGCAGGTGGCGTTGCTCGGCGTGCGTCGGCATTGTACGGCAGAAATGGCGAGGAATCAGGCGGCGGCAAGGGCGCGGTTGCGGGCCTCGCGCAGCCGCTCGAAGTCTGCCCCGGCGTGGTAGGAGGAACGAGTCAAGGGCGTGGCCGAGACCAGGAGGAAGCCCTTGGCGCGGGCGGCCCGCTCGATGCCCTGGAACTCCTCCGGCTCGACGAAGCGGACGACCTCGTGGTGTCGCGGGGTCGGCTGGAGGTACTGGCCGACGGTGAGGAAATCCACGTCCGCCGAGCGCATGTCGTCCATGACCTGGAGGATCTCGCGCTTCTCCTCGCCGAGCCCGACCATGATGCCGGACTTGGTGAAGATGCGGGGGTCGAGCTCCTTGACCTGCTGGAGCAGGCGGAGCGAATGGAAGTAGCGGGCCCCCGGGCGGACGGTGCGGTAAAGGCGCGGCACGGTCTCGAGGTTGTGGTTGTAGACGTCGGGGCGGGCCGCGACGATCTTCTCGACCCCGCCCGGCTTCCTCAGGAAGTCCGGGGTGAGGATCTCGATCGTGGTGGCCGGCGAGGCCTTCCGGATCGCCTCGATGCAGCGGACAAACTGGAAGGCGCCGCCGTCGGGGAGGTCGTCGCGGTCGACCGAGGTGATGACCACATGCCGGAGGCCCATGCCGACGACGACCTCGGCCAGATTGTCGGGCTCGCGCGGATCGACGGCCTTGGGCATCCCGGTCTTGACGTTGCAGAAGGCGCAGGCGCGGGTGCAGGTGTCGCCGAGGATCATCACCGTCGCGTGCTTCTGCGTCCAGCACTCGCCGATATTCGGGCAGGCCGCCTCCTCGCAGACCGTGTGCAGGCTCTTGGCTCGCATCAGCCTGCGGGTTTCGTGGTAGGTTTCGGAGGTGGGAGCCTTGACCCGGATCCAGGCAGGCTTGCGGCTGATCTTGCGATCGAGGGTGACGGTGGCCATCGGTCTTCCCTGACCTCTCAAAGAGTACCCGGCGGCCACAGGATGGCCGCACCCCGCAGCATATAAGGCATTGTTTGGCCGCGACAGCCCCGCCGAAGCGGTCCCCTGCCCCCGCCGGTGCGCATGGCTCAGAAGTGGATGGCGCGGCCGTAGGCGTCGAGGACGGCCTCGTGCATCATCTCCGAGAGGGTCGGGTGCGGGAAGACGGTGTGCATGAGGTCGAGCTCGGTCGCCTCGACCTGCCGGGCGATGACGTAGCCCTGGATCAGCTCGGTGACCTCGGCGCCGATCATGTGGGCACCGAGCAGCTCACCGGTCGCGGCGTCGAACACGGTCTTGACCATCCCTTCCGGCTCGCCGAGTGCGATCGCCTTGCCGTTGCCGATGAACGGGAACTTGCCAACCTTGACCTTCAGGCCCTTGTCCTTGGCCGCGGCCTCGGTGAGGCCCACCGACGCCACCTGCGGGCTGCAATAGGTGCAGCCGGGGATCTTGGTCACGTCCATCGGGTGCAGGCCCTTCACGCCCGCGATCTTCTCGACGCACATGACACCTTCGTGGCTCGCCTTGTGCGCCAGCCAGGGCGGGCCGACCACGTCGCCGATGGCGTAGACCCCGGGCTCCCCCGTCCGGCACCACTCGTCGATGACGATGTGCGCCCGGTCGACCTTCACCTTGGTGCCCTCGAGCCCGAGGTTCTCGACATTGCCGACGATGCCGACCGCCATGATCACCCGGTCGACGGTGATTTCCTGGGTCTTGCCGCCGGCCTCAATGGTGGCCGTGACGTTGTCCTTGCCCTTCTCGAGGCTCTTCACCTGCGCCTTGGTCAGGCACTTGATGCCGCGCTTCTCGAACTGCTTCTGCGCGAACGCCGAGATGTCGGCATCCTCCACCGGCAGCACGCGGTCGAGCACCTCGACGACGGTGACCTCGGCGCCCATCGAGCGGAAGAAGCTCGCGAACTCGATGCCGATCGCGCCGCTGCCCACGACCAGGAGCGACTTCGGCATCATGTCCGGCACCATCGCCTCCTTGTAGGACCAGACGAGCTTGCCGTCGCTCTCGAGGCCCGGGAGCTGGCGGGCGCGCGCACCCGTCGCGAGGATGATGTGCTTGGCGGAGAGCGTCTCCTTGCCGCCCTTGTTGAGCTCGACCTCGAGCTTGCCGGATCCGGCGAGCCTGCCCTTGCCGTCGAGGACCGCGACCTTGTTCTTCTTGAGCAGGTGGCCGACGCCCTTGGAGAGCTGGCCGGCGACGCCGCGGCTCCGCTTGACGACCGCATCGAGGTCGAAGCTGACCTTCTCGGCCTTGAGCCCGAACGACTTGGCGTGGTGGAAATTGTCGAAGACCTCGGCCGTGCGCAGCAGCGCCTTGGTCGGGATGCAACCCCAGTTGAGGCAGATGCCGCCGAGGTGCTCGCGCTCGACCACGGCCGCCTTCATGCCGAGCTGGGCCGCCCGGATGGCCGCAACGTAGCCGCCCGGGCCGCCGCCCACGACGACGAGGTCGAATGAGGTGTCGGCCATGGCGCAGCTCCCCGGTGTTGTCGTTGCCAGTCGGTAGCCGTTGGTTGTGGCGGCTTCACCGGACTTGTCAACCAGCCGGGCCGACGCCAATGTAGAACTGTGCTACATGGAGCGGCCGAGATGCGCACGGTGTCGATTCGCGATGCCAACCAGAATTTCTCGCGGCTGATCAAGGAGGTCGAGGCGGGCGAGACGGTGGTGATCACCCGCCAGGGCAAGCCCGTGGCGGAGCTCAAGCCCCGGCCGGCTAGCAGGTTGGACGATCCGCAGGTGCGGGCGGCCTATGAGCGGCTGCAGCGGCATTTCGCCGAGCTGCCTAGAGATGGCTATCGCGTCGGCAAGATCACGGAAGAGGACAAGTACGGCGACATTGAGCTTTGACCCGCGTCGCCTTCGATACGAACGTCCTCGTCTATGCCGAGCTGGAGCCGGACACGCACAAGGGAGCTTGGGCGGGCTCGCTGATCGAACGGGCGTCGATCTATCAGGCGGTCATTCCGGCACAAGTGCTTGGTGAATTCTTGGCCGTGATACGCCGCAAGCGGCTCGAGCTATTCCCCGGCGCTTCCGAGTTGGTCATCGAGTTGACGTCGCTTTTCAAGATCGCGGAGACCAATGCGACGGTAATGCGCAGCGCGATCCAGCTAACTCAGCGACACCGCCTCCAGCTTTGGCACGCCGTGATCTGCGCTGCGTCGCTGGAGGCCGGTGCCGCGTGTCTCCTGAGCGAGGACATGCAGGACGGCTCGACCGTCGCTGGATTGATGATCATCAACCCCTTCATGGCGGCCAATCGCGCCGAACTCGATCGGCTATTGCCAGCGCTCGGTTGAACTCTTGCACGATCGCACTTTGCATGAGGCTCGCGGCGCCGCATCGCTTGGCAGTGCTAGGCTCTCCCGCTCAGCTCCTCGACCGAGCCGGTCGGCAAGGACATGGCGGCCATCTGCTCGACGGCAGCGAGGCAGTCGCTGACCTCTTGAGAACCATGCCGTTTCATGGATGCCTCGCCGGCCCGACAGCGCTACAGCATCAGGCTGATCGGGTCCTCGACGAGCCCCTTGAAGGCCTGCAGCCATTCGGCCCCCAGGGCGCCGTCGACGACGCGGTGGTCGACGGAGAGGGTGCAGGACATGACCGTGGCGATGGCCAGCGCCCCGTTCTTCACCACCGGCCGCTGCTCGCCGGCGCCCACGGCGAGGATGCAGGCCTGGGGCGGGTTGATGACCGCGGCGAAGTCCTTGATGCCGAACATGCCGAGGTTGGAGATGGAGAATCCGCCGCCCTGGAACTCCTCGGGCTTGAGCTTGCCTTCCTTGGCTCGCGCGGCGAGGTCCTTCATCTCGGCGGAGATGGTCGCCAGGCCCTTCTGGTCGGCCTTGCGGATGATCGGGGTGATCAGGCCGCCCTCGATGGCGACGGCGACCGAGACGTCGATGTCGGTCAGCTCGTAGATCTTGTCGCCACCCCAGATGGCGTTGACCGCCGGCTTCTGGCGGATGGCGATGGCCGTGGCCTTGATGACCAGGTCGTTGACCGAGAGCTTGTAGGTGGCACCCTTGCGCTCGTTGAGCTCCTTCCTGAGCTTGAGGAGCGCGTCGAGCTCGACGTCGACCGTCAGGTAGAAGTGCGGGATCTGCTGCTTCGATTCGGTCAGGCGGCGGGCGATCACCTTCCTCATGTTGGAGAGGCTGATCTCCTTGTGCGGCGCATCGGGGGCGCCTGCAGCCGGGACCGGAGCCGGGGCCGCTGCAGGCTTTTCGGCAGGTTTCTCGGCAGCCTTCGGCGCCGCCCTGCCCACGCCCTTCTCGAGCGCGGCCTCGATGTCGGCCTTGACGATCCGGCCCCTGGGACCGCTGCCGGAGAGGGCGGCGAGGTCGAGGCCGGCCTGCTCGGCCATGCGCCGGGCGAGCGGGCTCGCGAAGATGCGCCCGTCCTGGCCGTTGCCGGCTGCGGGCCCGGCCGCCGGGGCCGGCTTGGCCTCGGCCTTGGGCGCCGCTTCCGGCCTGCTCTCGGCCTTTGGCGCGGCAGCGCCGTTGCCGCCGGCATCGGCCCCTTCGAGCGCCGCCTCGTCCTCGCCCTCCTCGAGCAGCAGGCCGATCACCTGGTTGACGGCGACCCCCTCGGTCCCGGCCGGGACCACGATCTTGCCGAGCCGGCCCTCGTCGACGGCCTCGACCTCCATGGTCGCCTTGTCGGTCTCGATCTCGGCGATGACGTCGCCGGGGGCGATGGGGTCGCCCTCCTTCTTGAGCCAGGTGGCGAGGTTGCCCTCGGTCATGGTCGGCGAGAGCGCCGGCATCAGGATCTTGATCGGCATCTTGGGCCTCCCCGGCTCTTCTCAGCTCTTGTAGCAGACGGCCTTGGCCGCCTCGATCACGTCCCTGGTCTGCGGCAGCGCCAGCTTCTCCAGATTGGCGGCATACGGCATCGGCACGTCCTTGCCGGTGACCCGGATGACCGGGGCGTCGAGATGGTCGAAGGCCTCTTCCATCATGACGGCGGCGAGCTCCGAGCCGATGCCGGATTGCGGCCAGCCTTCCTCGAGGCTGACGAGGCGGTTGGTCTTCTTGACCGACTTGACGATGGTCGCCTTGTCGAGCGGGCGGATCGTCCGCAGGTCGATGACCTCGGCCGAGATGCCCTGCTCGGCGAGGGCCTCGGCGGCCTCGAGCGCCCTGGTCATCATCAGCGAGAACGAGACGATGGTGACGTCGGTGCCGGGGCGCACGATCTTGGCCTTGCCGATCGGCAGGACGAAGTCGTCGAGCTTCGGCACGTCGAAGCTCTGGCCGTAGAGCACCTCGTTCTCCAGGAAGACGACGGGGTTGGGGTCGCGGATCGCGGCCTTGAGCAGGCCCTTGGCGTCGGCGGCGCTGTAGGGGCAGACGACCTTCAGGCCCGGGCAGTGGCTGTACCAGGAGCTGTATTCCTGGCTGTGCTGGGCCGCGACCCGGGCGGCCGCGCCGTTGGGGCCGCGAAACACGATCGGGCTGCCCATCTCGCCGCCCGCCATGTAGAGGGTCTTGGCCGCGGAGTTGATGATGTGGTCGATCGCCTGCATGGCGAAGTTCCAGGTCATGAACTCGACGATCGGCCGGAGGCCCGCCATCGCCGCACCCACGCCGAGCCCGGCGAAGCCGTACTCGGTGATCGGCGTGTCGATGACCCGCTTGGCGCCGAACTCCTCGAGCAGGCCCTGGCTGATCTTGTACGCACCCTGATACTCGGCGACCTCCTCGCCCATCAGGAAGACGTCCTGGCTGCGGCGCATCTCCTCGGCCATGGCGTCCCTGAGCGCCTCGCGGACGGTCATCTTGACCATCTCGGTGCCGGCCGGGACCTCGGGCTCCTCGGGCTGGACCGGCTCGGTCGGCAGGGCGGCCCTCGGGGCGTCGTGCTTCTTCGCCTCGGGCTCGACCTTGGCTGCCGCTTCGGGCGCCTTGGCGCCGTTGCCGCCCGAACCGTAGCTGTCGAGCGCCGATTCGTCCTCGCCGTCACCGAGCAGGAGCGCGATCGGTGTGTTGACGGCCACCCCCTCGCTGCCTTCCTTGATGAGGATGCGGCCGAGCGTGCCCTCGTCGACCGCTTCGACCTCCATGGTCGCCTTGTCGGTCTCGATCTCGGCGATGACGTCGCCGGCGGCGACGCTGTCGCCCTCCTGCTTCAGCCAGCGGGCGAGATTGCCTTCGGTCATGGTCGGCGACAGCGCCGGCATCAGGATTTCCGTGGGCATCGGTTCAGCCTTCCCGGATCAGACGTTCATTCTTCGACGGTGTGCGCTCAGACCGTGGCGACCTCGGCCTCGAGCAGGATGTCGGTCCAGAGCTCGTGCTCCTCCGGCTCGGGGCTGTCCTGGGCGAAGCGGGCGGCTTCGTTGACGATGTCGCGGACCTCCTTGTCGATCGCCTTCAGCGCCTCGGCATCGGCGAGCTTGGCGTCGAGGATCCGGGCCCGGAGGTTCTCGATCGGGTCGCGCTGCTCGCGATACTCCTGCAGCTCCTCCTTCTTGCGGTACTTGGCCGGGTCCGACATCGAGTGGCCGCGGTAGCGGTAGGTCATGGCCTCGAGGATGAAGGGGCCGTTGCCGCCGCGGACGTGCTCGACCACTTCCTTGGCCTTCTCGTGCACGGCGACGACGTCCATGCCGTCGACCTGCTCGCCGGGAATCCCGTAGGCCGCACCCCGCTCGCAGAGCCGGGTGCCGGCCGAGGCGCGCTCCTGCGAGGTGCCCATGCCGTAGCGGTTGTTCTCGATGACGTAGACGACGGGCAGCTTCCACAAGGCCGCCATGTTGAAGCTCTCGTAGACCTGGCCCTGGTTGACGGCACCATCGCCCATGTAGGCGGTGCACAGACCGCCATCCTCGCGGTACTTGTGGGCGAAGGCGATGCCGGTGCCGAGCGGGATCTGGCCGCCGACGATGCCGTGCCCGCCGTAGAACTTCTTGTCCTTGGCGAACATGTGCATCGAGCCACCCTTGCCCTTGGAGTAGCCGGTGACCCGGCCGGTGAGCTCGGCCATGACGTTCCTGGGATCCATGCCGCAGACCAGCATGTGGCCGTGGTCGCGATAGCCGGTGATGACGGAATCCTTGTCCGTCAGCGCGTGCTGGATGCCGACGGCGACCGCCTCCTGGCCGATATAGAGGTGGCAGAAGCCGCCGATGAGGCCCATGCCGTAGAGCTGGCCGGCCTTCTCCTCGAAGCGGCGGATGAGCAGCATCTCGCGAAAGAAGGCGAGCCACTGGTCGTCGGCGGCAACGGTCTTCTTCTTGGCGGTGCTGCGGGCCGGGGCTTTACTGCCGGTCTTGGTCGCGGACATGGATCGACGGCCCTCCCGTTGCGGTTCTCGTCTGCTCTGTTGGCCGGACTATAGCCGAGAAACAGCGTCGTGCCAGCGGCTGCCGCTGCATGCGCCTCATGCATCGATGCAAGGCCCGGGCGGGGCCGGCCGCTCAGTCCCCGGTCGCCGGGTCGAGAATGACGACCTCGTTCTCGTAGACGAAGCCCAGCTCGTAGAGCGTCTCCTCGAGCAGGTCGACGGCGATGCCGCCCTCGGTGTCGGCGGCGCCCAGCGCCCGGACCCGCTCCTCCAGCCACTGGCGCTGGTTGCGGATCTCCTTCAGCTCCAGACGCTTGATCTCGAGCTCGTGGTTGCGGTCGACCCAGGCGAACAGGCCGCGGCTGCCGTGGATCGAGTGGTAGGCGAAATAGGCGAGGGTGAGGATCAGGATGACGCCCAGCCAATGCCGGCCCGCCTCGCGTTTGAGGCGGTAGAGCCGATCGTCGATGGCATCGAGGAGCGCCACCCCGGTCCTCCGGCTCAGAACGCCGCGCGGCCGGGATAGACGGCGGCCGGGCCGAGCTCCTCCTCGATGCGCAGGAGCTGGTTGTACTTGGCCAGCCGATCGGAGCGGGAGAGCGAGCCGGTCTTGA
>CAYWSB010000100.1:0-19939 GCA_964460465.1 uncultured Geminicoccaceae bacterium
AACTTCGCAGATCACGCAGAGCAGCAGAAGGCGGCCCTCGGCGGCCGGTTACGGTCGAGCCGGCCGAGGCCCCGGCGCCAGTCCAGGTCGTGGCGGACGTCGACGCGCAGGGTCTGGCGGCCGAGCGGCAGCTCGTCGGCGGTGACCTCCTGGAAGGCGGCGCGGAGCTGGCGGGCGACCTCCGCGGCATCGAGGCCGAGGCGGCCGGCCCCCTCGGCGAGGGCGAGGCGGATCTCGGGCATGCCCGGGTAGAGGTCGCCGGCGACGTCGAGCACGCCCGCGTGGCGGGCCAGGGCGGTGCGGAGCTCGGCCGCGGCGGCCACCAGGGTGTCGAGGTCGGGATGGGCGAGGCGGATGGCGATGGCCTTGCCGGCGGGGCCGAGGGCCGGCTGGACGAAGGCCAGGGCGACGAGGTCGGGCAGGGGCCCGGTCTCCTGGCGCCAGGCCGCGAGGATCGCGTCGACGCGCAGGCCGCGCCGCGCGGAGGTCAGGAGGTCGGCCTCGACGGTGGCGAGATGGGCTCCCTGGTCGACGGTGTCGGGGTTGCGGCCGAGCTCGACCGTGACCGCCCGGACGAGGGCCTCGCCGTCCGGGACGCCGGGTGCGAGGCGGGCCTCGGCCCGCTCGAGGGCGGCCACGAGGCGGTCGACGGCGGCCTCGGTCCGCGCCCGCGGCGTGCCGGCGGCCAGCATCAGCCGGGCCTGGACGACGTCGCCCTCGACGTCGGGGAAGGCCTGGAAGCGCAGCGTGCCGCCGGCGAGCAGGGCGAGGCTGGCGGTGAAGGCGAAGGCGGCGAGACCGACGGCGAGCCAGCGCCAGGTGACGGCGAGCCGGACGAGGCGGCCGACGACGCGGTCGCGGAAGGCCTCGAAGCCGGCGTCGAGCCGTCGGCGCAGCGGGTGGGTGCGGCTCCTGGCGCGGCCGCTGGCGAGGCTGCGGGCGGTGAAGAAGGGGAGGACCAGGAAGGACACGACGAGGCTGGCGGCGAGGACGATGATCAGCACGATCGGCACGGCCACCAGCACCCGGCCGATATCGCCGGCGAGGAAGCCCAGGGGGGCGAAGACGGCGACCGAGGTGAGGAAGGAGGCGAGGACCGCACCTTGCACCTGGCCCACGCCGGCGACGGCGGCCGCGACCGGGCCGGCCCCGGCCTCGACCTGGCGGGCGATGTTCTCGTTGATGACGATGGCCGAATCGATCAGCAGGCCCACGGCGATCAGCAGGCCCACCATGGAGATCAGGTTGAGGCTCAGGCCGAGAAGGTCGAGGACGAAGACGGTGGCGAGGAGCGAGAGCGGCAGGGCGGCGGCCACGGCGAGCGAGAAGCGGGCGGAGAAGAACGCCCAGAGGACGAGGAGGACGAGGGCGAAGCCCTGGGCGGCGTTGGTGACGAGCAGGCGCAGCCGGTCGGCGATGAGCGAGGTGGCGTCGTCGGTCAGCGCCAGGGTGACGGTCGGCGGCAGGGTGGGGGCGAGGGCTGCGACGTGCGCCTCGACGGCGGCGAGCACGCGCAGCGCGTCGGTGCCCTTGGCCCGCCGGATGGTGAGGATCGCCGCACGCTCGCCGTTGAAGCGGGTCTCGAGCTCCGGCGTGGCGAAGCGCTCGCTCACGGTTGCCACGTCGCCGAGGCGGAGCGTGCCCGTGGCGTCGTCGCGCAGCACCAGGCGCTCGAGCCCGGCCGCGGTGCGCCGGCGGTCGACGAAGCGCAGCCGCAGGTCGCGGTCGGTGGTCTCGACGATGCCGGCCGGCAGGTCCAGGCTCTGCCGCTCGATGGCGGCGGCGACGGCGGCGGCGCTCAGGCCCAGGGCCCAGAGCCTGGCCTCGTCGAGGGCGACCTCGAGCTGCCGGTCGGAGAAGCCGCCTACGGTCACCTCGGCCACACCCGGAAGGTCGAGCAGGTCAGTCTTCAGCCGCTCGGCCAGGTCCCTGAGGGCGGGCGGGGCCATGGGGCCGGCGAGCGCCAGCGAGACCACGGGCTCGGTGGCGTCGAGCTGGCGGACGACGGGTCGCTCGGCGGTCGCCGGCAGGGTGTCGATCGCGTCGATCTCGGCCTTGACCTCGGTGAGCAGCCGGCCGGTGTCGTGGCCGTGGGCCACCTCGATCTCGGCCACGGCGAGGTTGGCGCGGGCCGTGCAGGTCAGCCGGTGGATGCCGGTCACCCGGTCGAGCGCGTCCTCGACGGCGAGGCAGAGGCTGGCCTCGGTCTCCTCGGCGGCGGCGCCCGGATAGGCGATCCGCACCTCGATCCGCTCCAGGCGGTAGTCGGGGAAGGTGTCGCGCTCGAGGCGCGGCAGGGACAGGAGCCCGAGGGCGACGAGGGCGAGCGCCAGGAGGGCGGCGGCGGTGGGGTGGGCGGCGAAGAGGCGGATCATGGGGGCCCGTCCGTCAGTCGGCCGGCAGCGGGTCGAGCAGCATGCCGTCGATCGCGAAGGGCAGGGCGCTCACGACGACCCGGTCGCCCGGGGCGAGGCCGGCCGCGACCACCGCCACGTCGCCCAGCCGCCAGGCGATCTCGACCGGCACGCGCTGCAGGCGGTCGTCGGCGTCGACCCGCATCGCCTGCCAGGCGCCGCCGGGCTGCCGCTCGAGGGCGGTGCGCGGCAGCACCAGGGCCTCGGGCAGGGGCGGGCCGCGGAGCACGATCTCGACGAACAGGCCCTTGACCAGCGGCGGCCGGCGCCCCGGCACGGCCTGGCCGAAGGGGTCGCGGGCGGCGACGACGATGCCGAGGGTGCGGCTGCCGGGGTCGAGGGCGAAGGTGAGGCGGCGCAGCTCGGCCGGCCAGCGGACGTCCAGCCCGTCGATGTGCAGCCGGAGCTCGGCCTCGAGGCCGGCGGCCCGCGGCAGGGCGTCGATGGCGCCGGCGTCGAGCTCGAGCAGGGCGGGCGCCGGCAGGTGCTCGGCGAACAGGGCGCGCGCCTCCTCGAGGCGCAGCCAGGCCGTGGTCTCGGCCTCGCCCAGATCCTCGGCCACGAGCATCACCCGGCCCCGGGCGACATACTCGTCCCGCTCGACGGCGACCTCGGCGATGCGGCCGTCGAAGGGCATGGTGACGACCGCGCGCTCGAGGTCGCGGCGGGCCTGGGCGAGCTGGGCTTCGGCGACCGCGCGCTCGGCCTCCTGGACCCGGCGCTGGGCGGGCAGCAGACGTTCCTCGTTGGCGATCTCCTGCAGCCGGGCACGGCGCTGGAGGACCGCCTCCTCGGCCTGGTCGAGGGCGGCCTGGGTCGTCGCACCGCGGGCGAGCAGGGCGAGGCGGCGGTCGCGCTCGGCCTCGGCCACCGCCAGCACCCGTTCCTCGATGCCGCGCGAGGCGGCGAGGCTCGCCTCGCGGGCGGCGAGCTCGGCCAGCCGGGCCTCGGCGGCATCGAGCCGGGCGGCGGCCTGGGCCGCCGCCAGTGCCAAGTCGGTGGCGTCGAGCCGGACCAGGACGGTGCCCTGGTCGACCAGCCGGCCGGGTCGCAGCCCGGGCAGGACCGTCTCGACCCGACCCGCCACCTCGGCCACCGCCTGCCAGGAGCGGACCGGCTCGATCGCCCCCATGACCGCGACCTCCGGCACGAAGGGAGCGGGCTCGAGGGTGAGGACCCGGGCGGCGGTGGCGAGCTCGGCCGGCTCGAGCAGCACGGGTCCCGGCCGGTCGCCGGCGGCCCGCACGAGGATCGCCAGTCCCAGGGCGAGCGGCCCGAGGACGAGGAGTGCCCGCCCGAGGCCGCGCCACGCTCTGCCTTGCCGCATCGAGGATCTCCGCCCGGGGCGCCGCTGGTCAACGGATGTTGACGCTAGGTTCGGGGCGTGCTCCTGTCAACAAGTGTTGATCGCGCGGGAGGGGCGATGCCAGGGCGGTCGGAAGGCGGGCGGCAGGGGGATGTGCGGCCGGACGGGACGGGGCCGGCGGGCGACAGCCGGGCCCGGATCGCCGAGGCGGCGCGCCGGCTGTTCGCCGCCCAGGGCTACGAGCGGACGACGGTGCGGGCGGTGGCGGCGGCGGCACGGATCGACCCGGCCATGGTGATCCGCCATTTCGGCAGCAAGGAGGGGTTGTTCGCCGCGGTGGCGGAGGTCGACCTGCGGCTGCCCGATCTGGCGGGGCTGGCGCCGGCGGTTGCCTCCCGCCTGCTGGTCGAGCACTTCCTGCGGCGCTGGGAGGAGGGGCGCGGCGACGGGCTCGTCCTGCTGCTGCGCAGTGCCGTTTCCAACGAGCCGGCCCGGCAGCGGCTGCGGCGGGTCTTCGCCGAGCAGGTGGTGCGGCTGGTGGCGGGCATCGTGCCCGACCCCGCCGAGGCGGCCCGGCGGGCGGAGCTGCTCGGCAGCCAGATGATCGGGCTTGCCGTCGCCCGCCACGTCATCGGCCTGCCGCAGCTCTCGGGGGCGGCCACGGGCTGGATCGTCGACGGCATCGCACCGGTGGTCGAGCGGCACCTCTTCGGGCCGGCGGCCGGCGAGGGCAGCGGCGGGGGGCGGGCTTGAACCTCAAGCAGTTCGAGGCGTTCTACTGGATCGCCAGGCTGGGGAGCTTTCACGCGGCGGCGCGCCATCTGGAGATGACGCAGCCGTCGGTGTCGGCGCGGGTCCGCGAGCTCGAGCGGCATCTGGGCGTGGCCCTGTTCGACCGGAGCGGGCGCAAGGCGCGGCTGACGGCGAAGGGGCGGGAGCTCCTGGCCTATGCCGACCGGATGCTGCAGTTGGCCGGCGAGGCCGAGCAGCACGTCGGCACCCGGGCGGCACTGGTCGGCCGGGTGCGCTTCGGCGTCACCAGCATCCCGGCGGTGACCTGGATGCCGCGGCTGATGCGCCGGCTGGCGCGGGCCTATCCCGGCATCGAGGCCGAGTACGCCGTCGACAACAGCGAGAGCCTGCGGGCCCGGCTGCTGGCGGGCGAGCTCGACATGGCGTTCCTCGCCGGGCCGCTGTTCGAGCCCAGCCTCGTCACCGAGACGCTCGGCCGGGTGCCGATGGCGTGGCTGGCCGGGGCGGCGAGCCTCTTGCCGCACCGCACGCTGACGCCGGCCGATCTGGTCGACGAGCCGCTGATCACCGACTGGCGCGGCAGCTTTCTGCACAGCCTGGCCCTGAGCTGGTTCACCTCCGCCGGGATCGAGCCGCGCCGGCACCACGCCTGTGCCAGCCTGCGCACCCGGCTCGACCTCGCCCGGGCCGGGCTCGGCGTGGCGATGGCGCCGGCCACCGCCGCCACCAGCGAGCTCGGGGCGGGCGAGCTGCGTCTGCTCGCGGTCGAGCCGGCGCTGCCGGCGCTCGACTACGTGATCGCCAGGCCGGCCGGCACGTCGGCACCGGCGCTCAGGGCGTTCCTCGAGCTCGCCCGGCAGGTGATCACCGAGACGCCCGCCTACCGGATCAGCGGCGTGGCCGACCGGTCGACGCAAGGCGGCGTCTATGGTGATCAATAGACGATATTTATCGAAGTCGCCAACTCGTGGTCCAACCGACAAATCGGCTTGACCATCGCAATCGGCTGGGCACAACTGGCAGGATAAGCCAGCAAGACCGGCAAGGCAGCCGTGGCGGCCACAGGGAGACCGAAGATGCGCAAGATCCTTCTCGCGACCGCGGCGGTGTTGCTGCTGCCGTCGGCACCGAGCGATGCAGCCGAGCTCAGGGTGGGCTATTCCTCGGACATCGTCACCCTCGACCCGGCCAACCACCGCAGCCGGGTCACCGAGGGGGTGATCCACAACATGTACGACGCGGTCGTGACCCGGACCGACGACATGCGGGTGGTGCCGGAGATCGCGGCGAGCTTCGAGCAGATCGACGCCACCACCTACGAGGTCAAGATCCGCCCGGGCATCACCTTCCACGACGGCTCGCCGCTGACCGCCGAGGACGTCAAGTTCACCTTCGACCGGCTGACCAGGGAGGGGGCGATGGGCGGGGAGACCAGCCCGCGGCAGAGCCTCGCAGGCCCCATCAAGGACACGCATGTCGTCGACGAGCTCACCGTCCGCTTCGAGCTCGAGAGCTTCTGGCCGATCTTCCAGGCCTACCTGCCGTTCAACCAGGTGGTCTCGAAGGCCTTCGTCGAGGCGGTGGGCAACGACGGGATGGCGACGCAGGCGATGGGCTCGGGCCCGTTCAAGCTGGTCGAGTGGCGGCGCGGCGACGCGATCATCATGGAACGCTTCGACGCCTACTATGGCGGCGCGGTCGACATTCCGCCGGCCGGTCCCGCCCAGGTCGACCGGGTGATCTTCCGGGTGATCCCGGAGCCGGCCTCGCGCCTCGCCGCTCTGCTGGCCGGCGAGGTGGACCTGATCGACGAGCTGCCGCACCACGCCATCGGCCAGGTGGAGGCCAACCCCGCCACCAAGGTGCTCAGGACCAACGGCACGCGGAGCTTCTTCGTCGACTTCAACAACCGGGTGCCGCCCTTCGACAACCCGCTGGTGCGGCAGGCGGCGAACCATGCGATCGACCGGGATCTCATCATCGAGCGCATCCTGAGCGGCCTCGCCACACCCCTGGCGACGCTGATCAGCCCCGACTCCTACGGCTACAACCCGGACCTCGAGGTCTACGCCTACGATCCGGAGCGGGCCAAGGCGTTGCTCGCCGAGGCCGGCCACGCGGACGGGGTGGACGTCACCATCGACGTCGACAACCCGTTCAAGGAGCAGGCCGAGGTGATCGCCGCGATGCTGACGGAGGTGGGCATCCGGGCCTCCGTCCAGCTCTGGGAGCGGACGGCGCTCACCGATGTCTGGCGGGCGCCCGACCACGACCGCCACATGAACTTCCGCTCCTGGGGCGACGGGGCGCTCGATCCGGTGGGCATCTTCGTGCCGGTGCTCAAGACGGCGGATCGCGGCAACTTCTCGGGCTACAGCAACGCCGAGGTCGACCGGCTCTTGACCGCCGCCGACAGCGAGGTCGACGTCGACGCCCGCTCGCGCCTCTACCAGGAGGCCCAGGCGATCATCCACGAGGAGGCGCCGCTGCTCTATCTCTGGCTGCCGCAGGACGTCTACGGCGCCAGCGCCAGGCTCGAGTGGCAGCCCTCGCCGCGCGGCATCGTCAAGCTGCACCGCGCCCGCATCGAGGGGTGACGGCGACGCCCGAGCGGGGTTGAGCCGGTGAGCCCGATCGCCCTGGTCGAGCGGCTGCTGCAGCTCGTCCCGGTGCTCTTCGGGATCAGCGTCATCGTCTTTCTGCTGATGGCGCTGACCCCGGGCGACCCGGTCGAGATCATGCTCGGCGACGCGCTGGCCACCGACGAGCAGCGGGCCTCGCTGACGCGCGAG
Organism: uncultured Geminicoccaceae bacterium; assembly: GCA_964460465.1. Taxonomy (GTDB): domain Bacteria; phylum Pseudomonadota; class Alphaproteobacteria; order Geminicoccales; family Geminicoccaceae; genus SLRI01. The sequence continues at coordinate 7,266 of CAYWSB010000100.1, forward strand.
ATGGGGCTCGACCGGCCGCTCCACGAGCGCTTCGCGATCTTCGTGGCGAACGCCGTCACGGGCGAGTTCGGGCAGAGCTTCCACCATCGCCGGCCGGTGCTCGACGTCATCCTCGAGCGGCTGCCGGCGACCATCGAGCTGACCCTGGCGGCGCTCCTGATCGCGCTGGTCGTCGGCATTCCGCTGGGCGTGCTCGCCGCCGTCAAGCGCGACAGCCTCTTCGACCGGCTGGCCACGGTGGGCTCGCTGCTCGGCGTCTCGATGCCGGCCTTCTGGTTCGGCATCCTCCTGATCCTGCTCTTCTCGGTGCAGCTCGGCCTCTTGCCGGTGGCGGGCCGGATCGGCTTTGCGGGCGAGGTGCCGTTCGTCACTGGGTTCCTCCTGGTCGACACGCTCTTGGCCGGGCGGGTCGACAGCTTTGTCGATGCGCTGCGCCATCTCGCCATGCCGGCCGTCACGCTCGGCCTCGCCATGGCGGCGCTTCTGATGCGGGTGACCCGGACGGCGATGCTCGAGGCCCTGGCCCAGGACTACGTCACCTTCGCCGTCGCCAAGGGCCTGTCGCGGCGGCGGGTGATCATGCGTCACGCCTTGAAGAACGCGCTGATCCCGACCGTCACGGTGGCGGCGATCGAGACCGGCACGCTGCTCGGCGGCAACATGATCGTCGAGACGGTGTTCGGCTGGCCGGGGCTCGGGCGGCTGGTCGTCGAGGCGATCTTCACCCGCAACTACCCGATCGTGCAGGCGGCGGTGCTGCTCTACGCCGTCACCTACGTGCTGCTGAATCTCCTGGCCGACATCCTCTACACCTACCTCAACCCCAAGGTGCGGTTGTGAGCACCGAGCGCCTGCCCGGGCCCATCGGGATCGCCGCCCCGACCCGGGCTGCCGACGGCGACTCGATCCTCCGCGCCAATCTCCGCGACTTCGCCGCCAACCGCACCGCCCTGGTCTCGGCGGTCGTCGTCCTCGTCGTGGCCCTGATGGCCATCTTCGCGCCCTGGATCGCCCCGCACGACCCCTACCAGTCCAACCTGCTCCGCCGGCTGCAGCCGCCGGGCTGGCTGCCGGAGGGCGACTGGGCCTATCCGCTCGGCTGCGACGCGCTCGGCCGCGACATCCTCTCGCGGATGATCTTCGGTGCCCGGGTGTCGATGTTCATCGGTCTCGTCGTGATCCTGGTGGCCGTCACCATCGGCACGACGCTGGGGCTCCTGGCCGGCTACCTGCGCGGTGTGACCGACATCGTCGTCTCGCGTGTCGTCGACGTGCTGCTGGCCTTCCCCTACCTGATCTTCGCCATCGGCCTGATGGCGGTGATGGGCCCGGGCCTCGCCAACATCATCATCGCCCTGGTGGTGAAGGAGTGGGTCTTGAGCTGCCGGGTGGTCAGGGCCGAGACCCTGGCGGCGCGCGAGATGGACTATGTCGAGGCGGCAAGGGCGCTGGGGGCCGGACGACGGCACATCATGGCGCGCGAGATCCTGCCCAACATCCTCTCGCCGGTGATCGTCGTCGCCACCTTCCGGATGGCGACCGTCATCATCATCGAGGCCTCGCTCTCCTTTCTCGGCCTGGGTGTGCAGCCGCCGGTGCCATCCTGGGGCTCGATGGTGGCCGACGGCCGCGCCTTCCTGCTCGATGCCTGGTGGGTCAGCACGCTGCCCGGGGTGATGATCCTGGTCCTGGTCCTCTCCATCAACCTCGCCAGCCAGGGGCTGCGCGACGCTTTCGATCCGAGGCTCCGGCGATGAGCGCCACGACGCTCACCGCCGCGGGTGATCCGAGGCTCCGGCGATGAGCGAGCCGCTCCTCGGCATCAAGGGGCTGGTGACCTGCTTCCACACGCGGCAGGGCGTGGTCCGCGCGGTGGACGGGGTCGATCTCGACGTGCTGCCCGGCGAGTGCCTGGGCGTGGTCGGCGAATCCGGCTCAGGGAAGAGTGTGACGTTCATGTCGGTGATCGGCCTCGTCCGCCCGCCCGGGCGGATCGCGGCGGGCGAGATTCTCTTCGCCGGCCGCGACCTGCGCCGCCTGCCGGAGGCCGAGCTGCGCAGGCTGCGCGGGCGCGACATCGCCATCACCATGCAGGACGCGCTCACCGCCCTGAACCCGGCGCTCACGGTCGAGACCCAGCTCGTCGAGACGATCACCGCGCACGATCGGACCGGACGGCGGGCGGCGCGCGACCGGGCGGTCGAGATGCTCGGGCTCGTCGGCATCCCCGAGCCCGCCCGGCGGTTGAAGGACTATCCGCACCAGTTCTCGGGCGGGATGCGCCAGCGGGTGATGATCGCCATTGCCCTCGCCTGCCGGCCGCGCCTCCTGATCGCCGACGAGCCCACGACCGCGCTCGACGTCACGATCCAGGCGCAGGTGCTCGATCTCATCGCCGACATGCGTCGCGAGCTCGGCATGACCGTCGTCTTGATCAGCCACGATCTCGGCGTGGTGGCCGAGCATTGCGACCGGGTGGCGGTGATGTATGCGGGCCAGGTGGTGGAGACCGGCCCGGCGGCCGACGTCATCGAGGACCCGCGCCATCCCTATACCCGGGGCCTGTTGCGCTCGATCCCGCTGCTCTCCGAGCCGGACCGGCCGATCCGCCCGATCGCCGGGCAGGTGCCGGACCTGATCGGCCCGCCGGCCGGCTGCCGCTTCCTGCCCCGCTGCCCGGAGGCGACCCAGGGCTGCGCGCTGCCGGTTCGCCTCGCGGCCGTCGGCATCGGCCGGCAGGCCCGCTGCATCCACGCGAGGGCGGCATGACCGGGCCGCTGCTCGAGGTGCAGGGCCTCGTCAAGCACTTCGACACCCGCCGCGGGCTCCGGCGGCTGCTCGAGCGGGCCGAGGGCCATGTCGTCCACGCCCTCGACGGGGTCAGTCTCGGTATCCGCCGGGGCGAGATCCTGGGGGTGATCGGCGAATCCGGCTGCGGCAAGACCACGCTCGGGCGCACGGTGCTCCGCCTGCAGGAGCCGACGGCCGGCAGCGTCCGCTTCGCCGGGACCGACCTTGCGACCCTCGACGGGCCGGCCATGACCGCCATGCGAAGGCGGATGCAGATCATCTTCCAGGACCCCTATGCCTCCCTGAGCCCGCGCCGGACGGTGGAGCAGATCGTCGGCCTCGGCCTCGAGGTGCACGAGCGGCTGACGCAGCAGCAGCGTCGCGACCGGGTCGTGGAGATGCTGGAGCGGGTGGGCCTCTCGGCCGGCCATCTCCGCCGCTACCCGCACCAGTTCTCGGGCGGCCAGCGGCAGCGGATCGGCATCGCCCGGGCGCTGGTGGTCCGCCCCGAGTTCGTCGTCTGCGACGAGCCGGTCTCGGCCCTCGACGTCTCGATCCAGGCGCAGATCATCGAGCTCCTGCAGGAGCTGAAGGCGGCCTTCGGCCTCACCTACCTGTTCATCTCCCACGACCTCTCCGTCGTGGCGCATCTCAGCGACCGGGTGGCGGTGATGTATCTGGGCGAGGTGGTGGAGGAGGGGGATGCCCGCACGCTGCTGACCGCCCCGGCGCATCCCTACACGCAGGCGCTGCTCGACGCCGTGCCGCGTGTCGATGCCCGGCGGCGGAGCCGGCCGCCCAGGCTCCAGGGCGACCTGCCCTCGCCGCTGCGCCCGCCCGCGGGCTGCCGCTTCCACACCCGCTGCCCCAGGGTCATGGCCGTTTGCAAGAACGTGAAGCCCGGCCGCACGCTGCTGGCCGACGGGCACGGCGTGCGGTGCCACCTCTACGGGGAGGGCCGGCCGTGAAGCCCTCCGCCGCAACGCCGGGCACGGCCCTCGTCCTCGAAGGCAGCCCCTACGAGCGCGGCCGGGCGCAGGCGACGCAGGCGCCGGACCAGGTGGCACACGTCCGGGACGCCGTCGCCCACCGCCTGGCCGAGACCGCCCCGGCCCTGGCCCGGCCCGAGGTCCGGGCGTTCATCGCCGCCCAGCACGGTGTCACGGCCCGGGTTTGGCCGGCGGTGCTCGACGAGATCCGGGGCATCGCGGACGGTTTCGGCCTCGAGGCCGAGACGGTCTTCACCTATCTCCACTGCTCGACCGCGGCCGACCTCGCCGTCATGGCCGAGCGCGAGCCCGAGGGCTGCACGGCCCTGGCCGTCACCGGTGCCGCGGGCGGCGCCATCGTCGCCAAGAACCGCGACTACCGGCCCGAGCACATCCCGATCCAGCGGGTGATGGCACATGTCGACCCGGCCTGGGGCGACCGGTCGATCCTGGTGCTGGGCTCGCTCGGCAGCCCCGGCAACTTCTCCTCCGGCATGAACTCGGACGGCCTCGCCGTCGCCGACACGGCGAGCCGGACGACCGATCTCGGCCCCGGCCTGCACCGCTACTTCCTCTTGACCTGGCTGCTCGTCCACTGCCGGACCGTGCCCGAGGCCATGGCCGCCATCCGCGGAACGACGCACAGCGGCAGCGGCCTCCTGGTCATGGGGGATGCCGGTGGGGCGGTGGCCGCGGTCGAGCTCGGCCATTCGGCCATCGGCTTCGAGCACCGCTCGTCGGGAAGGGTCGGCCGCAGCAACCACTTCGTCACGCCGCGGATGGCGCCGGCAAACCTGCGGTTGCCGGAGAACGCGGCGCAGAGGGCCAACTCCGCGGCCCGCTACCGCACCCTGCTGCAGCGGCTCGATGGCCTGCCGGAGAGGCCGACGGCCGAGGCGGTGGCGGTGCTGCTCGCCAGCCACGACGACGCCCATGGCCCCGCCTTCTGCCGGCACGGCGGGGCGGATCTCAGCAGCACCATCGCCGGGGCCGTCTGGCTGACCGCCGAGCGCCGCTTGCTGCACGCCGCCGGCACCCCCTGCAGCGCCGCCTGGCAGAGCTTCGCCCTGCCCGGTGCCGCGACCGATCAACCGAGGAGTCGATCCGCATGACCGTGACCAAGATCCTCTGTCCCACGGGCCACCTGAGCTTCACGCCGCTCGAGAAGGCGAGCTTTCTCGCCGGCTGCGCGGAGCACCCCGACTACATCGTCGCCGATGCCGGCTCCTGCGACATGGGGCCCCGGCCCCTCGGTGCGGACCAGCATGTCAGCCACGCCGCCTGGCAGCGCCACGACCTCGAGGTCATGCTGCTCCAGGCGCGCCGCCTGGGCGTGCCGATGATCGTGGGCTCGGCCTCGGACACCGGCACCGATCGCGGCGTCGACCAGTTCGTGGAGATCATCCGCGACGTCGCCGCCGAGCACGGCCTGGCGCCGTTCAGGCTGGCGGCGATCTATTCGGAGCAGCCGGTGGCCGAGATGCAGCGCCGGCTGGCGGCCGGTGCCCGGATCGAGGGCCTGGACGGCCGCCCGGACGCCGATGCGGCGACCCTGGCGCGGACCAGCCGGATCGTCGCCGTGATGAACGCCGAGCCGATCCGGGCGGCGCTGGAGGCCGGCGCCGACGTCGTCGTCGCCGGCCGGTCGAGCGACTGCGCCCTCTTCGCCGCCCCGCTCCTGGCCCGCGGCTACGGCCCCGGCATCGCCTACTACACCGGCAAGCTGATGGAGTGCGCGTCGTTCTGCTGCGAGCCCTACATGGGCAAGGAGTCGATCATGGGCCGGGTCGAGGGCGACGCGGTCGAGGTCACCGCCATGCACCCGGGCCAGCGCTGCACCCCGGCCTCGCTCGCCAGCCACGCCATGTACGAGCGCACCAATCCGTACCGGGAGTACGTGGCGGGCGGCTACATCGACATGACCCACTGCCGCTACGAGCAGGTGGGCCCGAGGACCACCCGCGCCTCGGGCCAGGTCTTCGTCGCCGACCCGGTCTGCCGGGTGAAGCTCGAGGGGGCCGGGCTCGCCGGCCAGCGGCGGCTCGCCGTCGTCGGCATCCGCGACCCCTACACGATCGGGCTGATCGACAAGGCGATCGACTGGTCGAAGGGCAAGCTCGAGGAGCGTTTCGGGCCGCCGGGTCGGGGCTGGCAGGTGTTCTTCCACAGCTACGGCCGGAACGCGGTGATGCGGGACCTCGACCCGGGGCCCGAGGCTGCGCCGCACGAGCTCGGCATCGTCGTCGAGGTGCTGCACGACGATGGCGAGAAGGCGGCCGAGATCTGCGCGCTGGCGGCCCGTAACCTGTTCTACGCCCGGCTGCCCGAGGTCAAGGGCACGGCCGGCGCCGCGGCACTCATGTCCGACGAGGTGCTGATCGGTGAGCCCGGCTACGAATGGACGCTCAACCACACGATCGCGGTCCGTGACCCGCTGGAGCTGTTCCGCACGCGCTTCGTCACCGTCGACGGCAAGGTGAGGGAGGCGGCGTGATGGCCAGCCTGCGCGATCTGGCGTCGACCATCCGCTCGAAGAACGCCGGGGTCGACCACATCAGCTTCGACGTCATCTTCCGCGACCGGGGCAATTTCGAGCGGGTGCGCGACAGCGGTGTCCTGACGAGACCGACCGTCGCCGGGCTCTTCGGCGTGCCCGAGGAGCGGGTCACCCACTTCGTCGTGTTCGAGCCGGCCAACGCCATCAAGTTCACCATCCGCCGCACCCGGCCGTCCGGCAGCCCGGGCGAGACCGACGTCTTCGGCTCGCAGCAATACGCGCCCCTGTTCGCGGTCGAGGTGCCCTGACGAGTGACGGCGGGAGAAAAGGAGATGCGGGGAGGATGATCCTCCCCGCGCCCCACCTGTCCCCGGTGGCTGGTGGGGGCTCAGGCCGGGTTGCGGGCCGAGATCACCCAGGAGCTCGAGCCCATCCAGATGCCGTCGGCGGTGACGTGCGGCCGGAGCAGCTCGGCCAAGTCGGCCCTGATCAGGGCGTCCTTCTCCCGGGCGAGATCGCCCGCCTCGCGCACCACCTCGCCGGCCGGGCCGAGGGCGAGCTGGAAGCCGATCGCGTCCTCGATGCTGTCGCCCATACGGACCATGGCATCGACCCGCTCGAAGGTGATGTCGGTGAAGCCCGCGGCCTTCATCTGGGCGGTGACCAGCGCCTCGTCGGCCATCGAGAACGGGCCCGGGCCGCAGGTCTGCGCGTCGGCGCCCGGCTCCGGCAGGTGGCGCAGCACGACGTCCTTGGCGGCCGACAGCCACGGGTTGTCGGCGCGCCGGCGCCAGACGATGTGGGTGATCCGGCCGCCCGGCTTGAGCGCCCGGCGCAGGTTCTTGAGCGCCACGACCGGGCTCGAGAAGAACATCGTGCCGAAGCGCGAGAAGACGAGATCGAAACCGCCGACGAACGGATGGCGCTCGACGTCCGCGGCCACGAAGTCGACATTGTCCAGCCCCCTCGCCGCCGCCTCCTCGCGGCCGTGCTCGAGAAAGGCGTCGCAGCAGTCCATGGCGACCACCTGCCCCTCGGGCCCGACGCGCGCAGCCAGCATGCAGGCGGTATCGCCGAACCCGGCGCCGGCATCGAGCACCCGCTCGCCCGGATGAACCTCCAGCCGCGGGAAGATGGCGTCCGAGTGGTGGCTCAGGCCGCCCACCAGCACATGCTTCCAGCGGGTGAACTTGGGTACCAGGACCTCGTTCCAGAAGGTCACGAATTCCGACTGCTCGACCGTCAAGGCTTCGTTCACGGCTAGTCTCCCCTTGCGTTGTCGGTCGGCGTGCCGTCCGCCGATCGTCTTGGACACGACCGGGACCGTAGGCGTCGAAGGGGCACGACGCCGTGACGCCGGTCACAACGTCGGCAGGAAAAGGCCCGCCAAGTCGCACGGCCGGCGGCCGGCAAATCGTCGGCATCAAACCAAGAGAGCAGCCGACAGCGGATCAGGCAAGCGAAAGGCTGAAGAGGCGAGGAGGCTGGCCTCCTCGCACACCTCCGGTCATTTGGAGGCGGTGCGGGTGAGGGGATCGGGGCGCGGTCTGGTAGGACGGCGCGATGGCAAAAGGTTAAAAAGGGAGGTGTCCCCCTTGGGCCGGTCCCCCTTGGGTCCCCCTTGGGTCCCCCTTGGGCCGATAGCATGATTTCGCACGCCGTCGCCGGGTTTGCCAGCCCAATCTGAGGGAAGGGTGGGGCGCGGGGAGGCACTGCCTCCCCGGCTCTTTTCTTCCTCTACTGCGCCGCCTCTTCCCGCTTGTGCCCTGCGCCTAGGGCCAATGCTGCTTCGAGGAATTCGTCGAGGTCGCCGTCGAGGACGGCGTTTGGGTTGCCGGATTCGACGCCGGTTCTGAGGTCCTTGACCATCTTGTAGGGGTGGAGGACGTAGGAGCGGATTTGGTGGCCGAAGCCGATGTCGGATTTGGTGGCCTCGGTGGCGTCGTGCTCGGCACGGCGTTTTTGCAGCTCGAGGTCGTAGAGCTTGGCGCGGAGCATGTTCATGGCGGTCGCCCGGTTCTTGTGCTGGCTCCGGTCGTTCTGGCAGGCGACGACGACGCCGGTGGGCATGTGGGTGATGCGGATGGCGGATTCGGTGCGGTTGACGTGCTGGCCGCCCGCACCCGAGGCGCGGTAGGTGTCGACCTTGAGGTCCTTGTCGTCGATGTCGATCTCGATGCTGTCGTCGATCTCGGGGCTGACCCAGACGCTGGCGAAGCTGGTGTGGCGCCTGGCGGCGCTGTCGAAGGGCGAGATGCGGACCAGGCGGTGGACGCCGGATTCGGTCTTCAGCCAGCCATAGGCGTTCTTGCCGGTGATCTGGACGGTGGCCGACTTGATCCCGGCCTCCTCGCCGGCGCTCTCCTCGATCCACTCGACCTTGTAGCCTTTGGCTTCGGCCCAGCGGAGATACATCCTGAGCAGCATCTCGGCCCAGTCCTGGCTTTCGGTGCCGCCGGCGCCGGCATTGACCTGGAGGTAGGCGTTGTTGCCGTCGGCCTCGCCGGAGAGCAGGCTCTCGAGCGCCAGCTTGTCGATCCGCTCCTTGAGCGCCTTGAGCTCGGTTTCGATCGAATCGAGGGTGGCGGCGTCATCCTCGGCCTCGGCGAGCTCGGCGAGCTCGAGGCTGTCGGCCAGGCTCTGCTCCATCTGGCGCTGGCCGTCGATGGCGTCGGCGAGCTGCTGGCGCTCGCGCATCAGCGCCTGGGCCTTCTCGGCGTCGTTCCACAAGCCCGGGTCCTCGGTGAGGGAATCGAGCTCGTCGCGTCGTCTCAGGGCGTTATCCCAGTCAAAGATGCCTCCGGAGCAGGGTGAGGCCGTCCTTGATGGTGGTCTCGAGGTTCACGATCTCGGCGCGCATGGGCAGTGCTTCCTCTTCGGTTCGGCTGGCGCGGGCGTGCAGGTCAGTAGAGGCCGGTCGGGCTGCCGCCTTCGCTGATGCCCCGGCCGGCGCTGCTGCCGGCCGTGCCGCCGCCGGCCACGACGCCGCCGGTGGTGCCGGTGGCGGGCACCGCGCCGTTGCTGCGGCCGGTGGGCTCGGTGCCGGGCAGGAAGGCCTCGGCGATGGCGGTGCGGGTCGAATCGCCCGGCAGCAGACCGGTCGCGGCGTCGACGCGGACGAGGCGGACGCCCGGCGGGGTGCGGAACGGGGTGGCGGGGGCGGTCTCGAGGGCGGCGGTCATGAAGGTGGTCCAGATGGGCAGGGCGACGCTGCCGCCGGTGGCCCTGCGGCCGAGATTGCGGGGCCGGTCGAAGCCGACATAGACGCCGACCGCGAGGTCCGGCGAGAAGCCCACGAACCAGGCGTCGCGGCTGTCGTTGGTGGTGCCGGTCTTGCCGGCGACCGGCTTGCCGATGCGCTGGGCGGCGGTGCCGGTGCCGCGGGCGACGACCCCTTCGAGCATGCTGACCATCTGGTAGGCGTGGCGCGAATCGACCACCTCGGGGCGGGTGTCGGGCAGGGCCGGCGGGCCGGCGCCGTCCCAGGCGAGCTTCCGGCAGTCGGCGCAGGGGCGCTCGTCGCGGCGCATCACGGTGTGGCCGAAGCGGTCCTGGATCCGCTCGACGAGCTGGCCGCGGATCTCGCGCCCGCCGTTGACCAGCATGGCATAGGCTTCGGTGATGTTGAGCAGGTCGATCTCGTTCGAGCCCAGGGAGGCGGCGAGATTGGTGCCGAGCCCGCGGTCGACGCCGAACCGCCGCGCGAGCTCCAGCACCTTGTCCATGCCGATCTCACGCGCCAGGCGGACGGTCATGAGGTTGCGCGACTGCTCGATGCCGGTCCTGAGCGTCGAGGGCCCGTAGAAGTTGTCGCTGTAGTTCTCGGGCTTCCAGGTCGGCAGGCCCGGGCCCTGGTCGATGACCAAAGGCGCGTCGAGGATGATCGAGGAGGGCGTGAAGCCGTTCTCGAGGGCGGCCAGGTAGATGAACGGCTTGAACGACGAGCCGGGCTGCCGGTAGGCCTGCGTCGCCCGGTTGAACTGGCTCTGGCGGAAGCTGAAGCCGCCGCTCATCGCCAGCACGCGGCCGGTATGCGGGTCGAGGGCGACGAGGGCCCCTTCCACCGAGGGGCGCTGGCGGAGCGCCCAGCGGCTGCCGTCGGCATCGTCGAGCCGCTCGACCACGATGACGTCGCCCGGTGACACGACGTCGCGGGCGGCCTCGGGCCGCCGGCCGAACTCGCCGGGGGCGATCTCGGGCGTGGCCCAGCGCATCTCGGCGAAGGGCAGGGGTGCTGTGCTGCCGTCGACGAGGCCGATCGTGGCCTGGCTGTTGCCGGCCTCGAGGACCAGGGCGGTCCGCCAGGTATCGAGCTCGAAGCCGGGGTCGAAGGCCGCCAGGGCCGGCTGCCAGTCGCTGCCGAGGGCGGCGAGGTCGAGGGTGCCGAGCGGGCCGCGCCAGCCCTGGCGCTCGCGGTCGTAGGTGGCGAGGCCGTCCCTGAGCGCCCGATCGGCGAGCGCCTGGAGGCGGGGGTCGACGGTGGTGCGGACCGAAAGGCCGCCCTGGTAGAAGCCGTCCTCGCCGAACGCCTGGACGAGCTGGCGGCGGACCTCCTCGGTGAAGAAGTCGGCGCGGGCGTAGTCGATGCTGTCGCGCGAGCGGGTCTCGATCGGGGCGGCGCGGGCGGCGTCGTGCTCGACCCGGGTGATCGCCCCGTCGGCGAGCATGCGGCCAAGCACGTAGTTGCGCCGGTCGAGGGCCATGGCCGGGGCGCGGTCGGGGTCGTAGGTCGAGGGGGCCTTGGGCAAGGCGGCGAGGAACGCGGCTTCCTCGAGGGTGAGGTCGTCCAGCGCCTTGTCGAAATAGGTCAGCGCCGCGGCGGCGACGCCGTAGGAGCGTCGGCCGAGAAAGATCTCGTTGAGATAGAGCTCGAGGATGCGATCCTTGGTGAAGGCCTGCTCGATGCGGAAGGCGAGGATGGCCTCCTTGAGCTTGCGCTCGATCGAGACCTCGTTGGTGAGGAAGAAGTTCTTTGCCACCTGCTGGGTGATGGTCGAGGCCCCCTGCGGCCGGCGGTTGGTGCCGATGGCCTGGAGGTTGTCGTAGGCGGCGCGGGCGATGCCCAGGGGGTCGATGCCGGGGTGGGTGTAGAAGTTCTTGTCCTCGGCCGAGACGAAGGCCTGGCGCACCATCGGTGGGATGGCGTCGATCGGCACGAAGACGCGGCGCTCGTGGGCGTACTCGGCGAGCAGGCGGCCGTCGGCGGCATGGATGCGGGTGACGGTCGGCGGCTGGTAGTCGGCGAGCGAGACGTAGTCCGGCAGGTCGTCACCGTAGCGGTTGAACACCCAGGCCACCACGCCGGCGCCGATCACGATCCAGACGGCCGTGGTGACGGCCAACCACGAGACGGCCTTGACGAGCCAGCGCAACACGTCGTTCGATCCTTTCGCACGGGCGCCCCGGGGCGGGGCGCAGCGCCGTCCTTGCCGCCACGACGCAACGAGGCGGCAGTCTCGCGGCCGTCGCCGGTCTCGCGTTTGTACCGCAACAGCCACCCCAGGGAAATGGCGGTGGCGGCCGGCCGCGCAAGGCTTCGACGCTCACAAGGTGGCGTCCGCCTCGGCGAAATAGCGGTCGATGGCGCGGAGCGTCGCGCGGGCGAGCCGGTCGCGATACTCGGGCTTCGCCAGGTTGGCGGCGTCGGTCGGGTTCGAGAGATAGCCGAGCTCGAGCAGCACGGACGGCACGTCGGGCGACTTGAGCACGACGAAGCCGGCGAAGCGGCGGGTGTTGCGCACGAGCGCCGTGACGTCGCCGAGCTCGGCCGTGAGCACGTCCGCGAACTCGATCGACTTGTTGTTGGTGACGCGCTGGGCGAGGTCGATGAGGATGCCGGCCACGATCTCGTCGTGCGCCGAGAGGTCGGTGCCGGCGATGACGTCGGCCCGGTTCTCCTTGGTGGCCAACCGCGCCGCCTCGGCGTCCGACGCCTGGTCGGAGAGCGTGTAGACCGAGGCGCCACGGAATTGCGGGTTGCCGATGCTGTCGGCGTGGATCGAGATGAAGAGCGCCGCCTCGGACCGGCGGGCCCGCTCGATGCGGTCGCGCAGCGAGACGAACACGTCGTCGTCGCGGGTCAGCACCACCTCGTAGCGGCCGGTGGCCTCGATCAGCGTTCGCAGCCGCCGGGCGAGGTCGAGCGTGACGTCCTTCTCGAGCACGCCGTTGATGCCGACCGTGCCCGGATCGGCACCGCCGTGGCCCGGGTCGAGGGCGATGATCCGCCGGCGCTGCGGCAGCGGCGGCGCCTGCAGGACCGGGCCGAGGGCGATGTCCACGGTCTCGCCAGCGGCGCCGGCGTCGTCCGGTGCCGCTGGCGACACAACCGTCGGTAGAACCGTGTCGGCACTACCGGTGCGCGGCACACCGGCCTCGCCCGCGGCGGCGGTCGCGGC
>CAYWSB010000101.1:0-19874 GCA_964460465.1 uncultured Geminicoccaceae bacterium
CGGTCGATCGCAAGCCGATGAAACAGCACGAAAACTTCTCAAACGGGCTCTAAGTCGCCGGCGGCGTATCCGGCCGGCGCATCCGGCTTGACGGCGAGCGCTGCCGCGACTAGGCTTCGGACAGCATGCGACCGCGCTCGGTCGCTCTTTTTTTGTTCTCTCCCGATGATGCGAGGACGGGTCATGGCCAGACGTTGCAGTCTGACGGGCAAGGGCGTGCAGGCCGGCAACAATGTCAGCCACGCCAACAACAAGACGCGGCGGCGCTTCCTGCCGAATATCCAGAGCCGCCGGCTGTTCAGCGAGACCTTGGGCCGCAGCGTGCGCCTGCGCATCGCCACCAACACCCTGCGGACCATCGAGAAGCGCGGCGGCCTGGACGGCTTCCTCCTGAGCAGCAGCGAGGCCGTCCTGCCGAGCGAGCTCGTGCGGGTGCGCCGGCAGCTCGAGGCCGCCAAGGCCGGCAGCTGACGCGCGGCTCCGGGCCAGCGACCGAGCGGCCAGTCTGCTGCCGTGCCGGAACCCCGCACCCGCACCATGGCTGACCCCGCCCGGCGGCTGACCATGATCGTCATGGCGGTGGCGGCCATGACGGTCATCGTCGTGGCCTCCAACATCCTGGTCCAGTACCCGGTCAACGACTGGCTGACCTGGGGTGCGTTCACCTACCCGGTGGCCTTTCTCGTCACCGACCTCGCCAATCGCCGGCTCGGGCCTGCCCGTGCCCGCCAGGTGGTCTACGTAGGCTTCGCGCTGGCCGTGCTCTGCTCGGCTGCCCTCGCCACGCCGCGCATCGCCCTCGCCTCGGGCACGGCCTTCCTCGTCGCCCAGCTCCTCGACATCGTCGTCTTCGACCGGCTGCGGCGCGGCCGCTGGTGGCGGGCCCCGCTGGTCTCGTCGGTCCTGGGCTCGACCATCGACACCGCGCTCTTCTTCGCCCTCGCCTTCGCCGCGACCGGCCTGCCATGGCTCGGCTGGGCCCTGGGCGACCTCGCGGTCAAGCTCGCCGTGGCGCTGGCGATGCTGATCCCCTTCCGCCTCTTGATGGGCTCGCGCGACGTCCTCGCCGCGCGTCAGCCGGCGTAGCGGAACACCAGCAGCAGGCTGCGCTGCAGCGCCGACTGATTGTCGTCGGCGATCAGCAGGATCAGGGTCGGCTGGCCCGGTCGCTCGACGACCGCCACCCCCTCGTAGTTCTCCGCGAGCGGCCCCGCATCGATGCGCAGCAGCTCCACGCCCGCGAGAGCCCCGGCGATGGCCGCCTCCGGCAACGGCGCGCGCGACAGGCGGCTCTGCCAGCCCGCGAGCAGCCCGACGCTGCGCTCCAGCACGTAGAGATGGTCGGCGGTGGCCGCGGCACCCACGGGGCTGAAGCCGGGTGTGAGGCGATAGCCGAAGGTCTCGACGCTGGCCTGGGTGAGCCTGGCACCCCGGGCGATGCCGGGGGCAAGGCGCGCACCTTCGGACAGCGCGATGAGCGAGCCGTCCGCGAGGCGCGCCAGCGCCTCTATGCCTTGGTTGACGGGGGCGTCGTCGATCAGCCGTCCTTCGTGCAGGCGCCGTGTCGACCAGTCACCGGATGCCTCGGCGACCAGCCGTCGCAGGCTGTCGTCGTGCTCGAGGGCGGCGACGAGCGTGCCGTCCGGGGCCAGGGCCAGCGCCTCGCTGTCCAGAGCGAGACGGTCGGCCGCGTCGGGCAGCAGGCGGCCGACGGTCCAGTCGCCGGGCTCGAGTGCTCCGGTCTGCCCGTCGAGGGTGACGGGCGCCTGCCACAACAGCGCCCGATCGCTCAGCAGCCAGAGCGTGCGGCCGTCCGTCTCGATGGCCGAGAACCCGCCGAAGCGCGGGTCGCGGCTCTGCAGCCGATAGGCCGCGAGCAACTCCAAGCCCAAGGCAGCCTTAAGGCCCGTCGCGTCATCGGCGAGCCTGGAGATCGTGACAGCGGGCGATGGAGCCGGTATGGCCGTAGCGGCCGCACAGCTGGCGGCCAGGATCACGACGCTCGCGGCCAGCAGCCGGCGGCAGATTCGGCTCGGGCCGGCGGCGACGGGTCGGCGGCCGATGGCCCCCACCGCCCGGGCGGGCGTGCGCAAAGCCCTCGCAGTCATGGTGCCCGACGCCCGCTCATGTCCCACGCACTCACCCTGGCCCTGGTCTATGCCCTCGTCACGCACGCCGCCTGTCTCCTGCACGCGGCGGCAGCCGGCTGGGCGGCGGTCCGGCAGGTGCCGGCCACCGCCTCGACCCTGATCGCCGCCGCCCTCGCCACGGCGATCGGTATGGCACTCGCCGCCACCGCCGTCACCGCCGCCTTCGCCGGCACCCCGGAGACGCGCGCGTGGCTGACCTCGGTCGGCTGGCTCGGCGGCAGCGTCCTGCTGCTCTCGGCACTGCTGCTCTACGAGGCGACCCGGTCGGGCCGGCTCTGGCGGGCGATGGGCGCCAATGCAGACGGCCTCGTCGCTGCCGGCATCCGACCGGGTCTCGTGCTGCCGCTCGCCCAGGGCTTGGCCTTGGCCGTCCTGGCCGGCATGCTCGCACCACCACCGGTCGTGGTCGACTGGCTGCCGTTGACAGCGCTGGTATTGCTGGTGATCGCCCTCCCCGACCGGCCGCGGGTCCGGGCCACCCGCAGCGTGCTCATGGCCTGGCTGACGGGGGCCTTGATCGGCGGCCTGGAGCTGATGCTGGCGCCGCTCGGCCACGTGCTGGTGGTGGCGCTCGCCGGCACTCTGGCGATCCGCCTCGGGGCGCGCCACCTGGCACGTCTCGGCGCGCACTAGGCAGGGCGGACGACCGCGCAATGGCCCCCCTGCTGACGGCGATCTTGCCCTTCCTCCTGCTGCCGGTGCTCCTGGCGCTTGCCGGCAACCCCGGGGCGCTGCCCTTGGCCGGCTATGCGGGCGGGCTGTTTCTCCTGGTCGTCGCGGCCCAGCTCGCGGTCGGCGTGGCCCGGTTGCCGCTGCTCTGCCTGGGCGGCCTCGGGGCGCTGGGTGCTGCCGCGATGCCGCTCCTGACCCTCGATCTCGGCTGGTCCACGGCGCTGGCACTGGCCGGGGTGCCAGCCCTGGGATTCGTCGCTGCCGGGTTGCTCTGGCTGCTGCTGCGGAGGCTCGGCGATCTCGTCGCGGCCGCCCTCTCCCTTCTCGTCCTCCTGCCGCTCGCGGTGCTCCCGGCGATCACCGCCGACCCGGATCTCAACCTGGCCTCGCCCGGGCCGCCCGTCCTGCTGATCTGGCCACTGGCCGTGGCCACGCTGCTCGTGGCGACCGGCCAGCGCTTCGCCGCATCGCCCGTGGTGCGCCTGCACGAGGCGACGCGCGAGGCGATGCTGCCGCTGGACGGGCAGGGCTTCGATCCGGCGCTCGTGAGGGTCGTCGCACTGGCCCTCGCCGGAGCGGTTGCGGCCATGGGCGGCGGGCTGCTGGCGCTCGGCCCGGCCCCGGTGGTGGGCAGCGCACCGACCGACTGGGCGACGCTTTCCATCGCCCTCTTCGCCATCGGGCGGCTGGGCGGAACGCGGCTGGGTGCGGCCCTGCTGGCGGCTCTGCCCCTGGCGCTGATGCCCAAGCTGATCACCGCCATCGCCCCCGGTTTCGTCGACCTGACGTTGGCGGCCGCCCTTGCGGCGATCGCCCTCAATCTGCTGGTGCGCCGCGACGGGACACCGGCCTGGCGGCCAGCGGTCGATGCACCGTCGTCGCAGGGCCTGCCGGCACGACGGCTGGCCGAGCGATGAGCGAGCTCGTCCTCGACCAGCCGCTTCGGCCCCTGCTCGAGCTGGTCGATGTCGGGCTCGACTTGCCGCCCGACGGCGACCCGGACAACGTCGTGGGGCTGCCGCTCGGCCCGTTGACCTGCGGCTTCGACGCCGCCTCGATCACCGGGCTCATCGGCATCTCCGGGGCCGGAAGGCGCGCGCTCTGCGACCTGATCACTGGCGCCGCCCTGCCGACCGAGGGCGTCATCCGCATGGGCGGGTTGCGGATCGACCGGCTCGGGCCCGTGGCCCGGACCCGGCTCGGCATCCTGGCCATGCGCCGGCGGCGGCTGGTGCCGCCGGGCACGCTGCGGAGCATGCTGACCGCTGCCCGGGTCATGGTCACGCGCTCCTGGTGGCGGCTGGCTTTCGGGCTCGGCTGTGCGCCGTCCGCCACCGACCGGGACGATATCCAGGCGATCCTGGAGTTCCTCGGGCTGGCCGAGCTCGCCGACCGGCCGGTGGCCGGGCTCGCGGGCCTGCAGGCCCGGCTGGGCGAGCTCGGCCGCTTCCTGGTGCAGCGCCCCCGGCTGCTGCTGCTCGAGCAGCCGCTGGCCGGGCTCGTCGCCGAGGAGCGGACGACCATGGCCCGGCTGCTCGTCCGGCTGCGGCGGGCGAACGTGACGCTGGTGGTGGTCGACGATGACCTCGCGACCTTGGGTCGGCTCGCCGATCGCTGCCTGGTCCTGCATCAGGGGCGCCTGATCGCCGATGCCACGCCGGCCGCGATCGGCGCCGCACCGCGCGTCTACCGGGCGCTCACCGGCTCCGACCTGTGACCCACCCGTCGGTTCAGCGGGCGCCGCTCGCGAACAGGCGGACTTGGCGGGAGGGATCGTTCTCGACGAACCGCTCGGTGACGGTGATCGGCCGCTGGCCGGCATTGGCGGACAGCCATTCGGCGACGCGCTGTGCCCTGCGCTCGGCCATCCAGGCGTTGTAGCGCTTGGCCTCCTCGCCGCTCGCCCCACGCACGTCGCCGGTGCCGACGGCGGCGGCAAGCTCGAGCTCGACCGGTGCGTCGGGCGGCAGGCTGTCGAGGAAGGCGCGGAGCTGACGGCCGGCACCGGCGGGAAAGAAGCTGCTGTTGACGTCGAAGGTGATCACCAGCGCCTGCTCGCCCGATTCGACCGCGGGCTGGGTGGCAACGTCTTCGCCGGCCGGGCCGAGAGCCGCCACCACCGTCGACGTCGGCGCGGCCGGCGGCGTCGCTGCCGGCGCGCGGGTTGGCGCGGTGGCGGCGGTGGCGAGCGGGTCCTGGCCGGTCGACGCGGCCCGCTCGCCGCTCGTCGTGGTCGGGGGCGATGCCGAGGCGGCGGCCGACGGCAGCGGCTCCGCCACTTCGGCACCGTTGTCGGCCTCGGCCTCCAGCGCGTCGGCGGCACCGTCGTCGAGGGTCAGCGGGCGCGCCATCGTCGCGACCGGCTCATCCGTCACCGCGGCGTCGTTGTCCATCACCGGCAGAGCCGGTGCCGAAGCCTGGGTGGGGGCGGACGTCACGACGGCGCCCTGTGGCCCGGGGTCGGTGTCGCTGACCGCGGCCAGGGTGGGTGCATCGATCGGCAGGGGAGCGCCCTCGCAGTCATCGCCGACGTTGAGGCTGAAGACCCACAGCGTGACCTGCGATTCCTGCACCAGGAACTGCCAGTCCCAGACGCTGGCGACCGCCGGTTGCGGCATGCCGAGCCCGGCGAGCATCGCCTGAACACGGTCGGCACGGGCCCGCGCCAAGCGGTGGGCCGCCAGCGTGTCGCCGTCACGGGCGATGCCGGGGGCGACGTGGCCGATCGCCTGGGCGGTCAGAAAGCAATCGGTGGCGAGCGGACGGAAGGTCGCCTCGAGGTCGGCCTCGGTTGCCGGGTCGAGCATCTCGGCGCCGGTGGCGAACGGGATGGTGTGCACGGTCACGTTGGCGATGCGGCCATCCTTCAGGACGAGCGGCACGCCGCCGCCCAGATGATCGTCGAGTGACGCGATGGCGGCGGCCGGCAGGGCGAGCAGCCCGCACAGCCCCAGCGCGCCGATCGACCGGACAAGGCCGGCTGCGGGGGCGTGGCGGTCAGATGGCAGGCAGTGGCGGCGCAATGACGAGCACTCCAGCTATCGGCCGGGGCCGATGGGCCCCTGGCGCAGCATCCAACGCGGCCGCCGACCTGGAGGCGACCTTAGCTTCGCTGGATACTACCTGGAGTTAACGGCGTTGCCCAGAAAAGATATCGCCACATGGTTGAAAAACCATGTGGCGTCAGCGTTCCGTCCGGCACCTGTGGCGCGCGGGCAGCGCTATTTGATCTTGGCCTCGCGGAACTCGACGTGCTTGCGGGCCTTGGGATCGTACTTCTTCAAGACGAGCTTCTCGGTGGTGGTCCGGGTGTTCTTCTTGGTGGTGTAGAAGTACCCGGTGCCTTCCGAGCTCACGAGCTTGATCAGCACGGTGGACGGCTTCGCCATCGCTCAATCCTCGTACGGGAAATCATGAAGCCGCGAAGATAGGGATCGGGCTGCGGCTGTCAAGCGTCGCGGGGGCCAACGGGCGGGGTTCAGGGGCGCCGGTCGTTGCCGACGCCGCGGTTGACGAAGGCGAGGGTGAAGCCATCCCGCCAGGACAGCCCAGGGTCGACCGCCCCCCAGCCCACCGCGGCCGCGAAGAAGCGCTGCCAGCGCGCCTCGGTCATCGCCCCCACGCCGAGCTCGATGGCGTCGCCGGAATCGACGATCCCGTACCGCTTCATGGCCTCGATCGAGTAGGCGATCTGGTCCTCGGTCATGTCCGGGTTATCCTTGAGGATCAGTGCGTTGCCGGGTGCCGGGTCGCCGTGGAGATAGTCCACCCAGCCGAGGATCGAGGCGTCGACGAAGGCCTGCACGATCTCGGGGCGCTCGTCCACCAGCTCGGCCCGGGCCTGGATCAGCGTCGAATAGCTGTCGTAGCCCGCATCGGCCATCAGCAGCACGACGGGCTCGAACCCGCCCTCGCGACGGATCGCGAAGGGCTCGGCGGTGACGTAGCCCTGCTGCGCCGACATCGGGTCGGCGAGGAACGGCGCCGCATTGAAGGTGTAGGGCCTGATCTGCGCCTCGTCCAAGCCGAAGGTCGCCTGCATCCAGGGCCAGAAGGTGAGCTTGCCGAAGGGAGCGATGAACAGCGTGCGGCCCTTCAAGTCGGCGAAGCTCTCGACCCCGGTCCCGGGGTGGGCGAGCATCGCCTGCGGCTCCTTCTGGAAGATCGCGGCCACGGTGACGACCGGGATGCCTTCCTTCAGGAAGTCGAACTGGCCGAACATGTTGCCGCCCATGTAGAAGTCGAGCCGGCCGGCGGCGATGAGCTGGCGGTGATTGACCTGCGGCCCGCCCGGGCGGATCTCGACGTCGAGCCCGCGCTCCGCATAGAGCCCAGTGGCGAGCGCCTGGTAGAAGCCGCCATGCTCGGCCTGCGCCTTCCAGTTGGTGCCGAAGGTCACCCGCTCGTTGGCGTGTGCTGCAGCGGCAAGTCCGATGACGGCGCAGACGAGGAGAACGTAGAGGCCGAGGCGACCCGACCTGCGCGAGGATTGCCGGATCCGCATGGCGGTCTCCTGTTGGTGGCGCAAGAGCGACTGACAATGTTGCGCCGCACGGCCGGGTTCAAGCGCCAGAAGCGGCATAATTGCACTGCCAGCCGATCGCGCGGAAGCCCACCCTGGCATAGAGCGCCGCCGCCCGCTCGCTCTCGGCCGCAAGCCAAACCAAGCCGCCCCCGGTGCCGAGAAAGCTCTCCACGAGGCGCGCCACGACCCCGGTCGCCAGCCCGCGCCCCGTCTCCGTCTGGGCGGTCCAGACACCGGCCAGCTCGGCGATGCGACGCCAGCCGCGGGCAGCGGGATCGATGCCGATCAGGCCCGCACCGGCGAGAAAGCCCCGGTCGCCGGCCGTCACCGTGGCAATGGTGCAGCGACCGGCCGCGATCTCGCGGGCGAGCGTGCCGGCCTCGTCCGCCAGGGCGTGCGGCTCCAGGGGCTGCGCGAAGGCCTGCAGCACCGCCGAGAGATAGCCCTCGACCACCGTCCTCGCGGCCGGCAGGAACTCGATCGGCGGTCCGGCGGGGAGGTCCGGCGGCAGTGCCGTCATCACCATCAGCCGCTGCCGGGCGGTCTCGACCAGCCCTGCGGCGGCGAGGGCTGGCCCGAGGTCCGGCCAGCACTCCGCGACGAACTCCAGCCGCGCCTGTCGCCCTGCGGTCCTGAAGGCTGCCTGCATCGCCTCGACCGCCGGGCGCCAGTCGTCCGGTCGCCGGATCGGCACGGCGACATTGCGGTAGAACGGGTCGGGGGTCGGCCAGACGTGAACGCGAAAGGCCGGTGTCTCGACGACGGTCGAGCCGCGGGCGACGGCCGCGCGAAACTGGGCCTCGATGGCCGCCTTGAGATCAGGTCGTGGCCCCGGCTCCGACCCGGCTCCGGAGATGCCGGCCTCAGTCGCCATGCACAAGGACGCCGCAGTAGTCCCCCTGCGCCCGGATCGGCCCGCAGGCGGCGACGGCTTCCGCACTGGTCGCGAACGGGCCGCCGAGCACGCGGTAGAACACGCCCCGCTCCGCCGTCTCGATCCGCTGCGGCTCGAGTTGCCGGACGGCCGCGGGCACCTGCAGCTGCTCGGCCAGACGCTGCCATTCCTCGGTCGCCGCCGAGGGGTTGCGCACCGATGCCAGATGCATGGCCCAGGCGCCGGCCGGCCATTCCGGCCAATGCTCACCATCCGGGCGCGCCCGCTCGTCCGCCGCTACGCCGTTCGCCGCCGACCCGCCGGCCGCCGGCTCGATCGCCGCCTGGGCTGCAGCGACCATCGACCGCGGCCTGGGCATCGGCGGTGCGGCCATGGGCTCGCCTGCGGCCGGCGCAGCCGGGGGCACCTCGGACACGGCGCCATTGCCGAGGGCGCCACCGGCCACGGGCGGGACGGCTGCGCTCGGCTCGACCGGAGGCCGGGCGGGCTCCGGGTCGAGGACCGCGACGAGCGGGGCGGCGTCCGCGAAGAAGAGCCCGGCCAATGGATCGGCGACATCGGTGCCGGCGAGCGCCCCCTCGCCGGAGGGTGCCGCCGCGCTGTCGAGCGGAGAGGGGCGGGCCGCCGGGATCGGCGGCTCGGGCATCCCGATATCGAGCCCCGGGGCTGCCACCGCGACGGCTGTGGCGGGGGAAGGGGCAGGCGCCGGCGCCTCGGCCGCCGGCGGCAGCACCAGGTCCGACGGCGGCGGCAACGGGGCGTCCGGCACCGCGGCGACAGCGGCCGCGGCCGCGGCTGGCGGTGCCCCTTCCGGTGCGGCGGCGGCTAGTGTGGCGTTCACCCGCTCGAGGTTGGCGGCGACGCGTCGCGTCGTCGGATGGGCCTCGCCGAGCGTGTCCCTGGCGATCAGGAGCGCCCGCTCGAGCAGCGGTGCGGCCCGCTCGGGATGGCCGGTGCTCTCGTACAGCCGGGCGAGGTTGTTGAGGCTACCGGCCACGTCCGGGTGGCGGCGGCCGAGCGAGTCCTCGAGGATGCGGAGCGAGCGCTTCAGGTTGTGCTCGGCCTCGACGTGGTCGCCGCGTGCCCGCTGCACCAGGGCCAGGTTGTTGAGCGGCTTGGCGAGGCCCTGATGGTCCGGGCCGAGCCGGGCCTCGTCGATGGCCAGCGCCTCGCGAAAGAGCGGCTCGGCCTCGTCGTAGCGCTCGAGCTGACGGTAGACCTCGCCCAGATTGTTGAGGGCCGTGGCGTGCTCGCTCGAGCCCGCCCCGGCTTCTGCCGCCGCATCCTCCGTGGCCCGGACGAAATAGGGCAGGGCCAGCTCGTACTGCTCGGCGTAGAAGTGGCGCAACCCCTGCTGGTAGTCGCCGTAGTCGACGGCAGCCGGGCCGGCGGCCGATGGCGGCGCCTCCGCCGCGTCCGCCGCCGGAACGGCCGCAGGCCACGTCGCCGCGGCGAGCAGCAATCCAGCCATCACGCCCCTGACACGCCCGTCGGCCCATGCGCGCATGAGGATCAACCCGGTTGCACCCACCCCGGTCACGACATAGAGCGAGGCGCCGGCATCGTAAACGACGCGATAGCCCGGATCCGCTCGCGCGCTGCCGGCCCCGGTCTCAGGAGTCCTGCCATGACCCGCAACATCCGCCTCGCCGCCGCCCAGCTTGGGCCGATCCAGCGCGCCGACAGCCGTGCCGAGGTCGTGGCCAGGCTCGTCGCGCTGCTGACGCGAGCGGCCGATGAAGGTGCCGAGCTCGTGGTCTTCCCGGAGCTGGCGCTGACCACCTTCTTCCCGCGTTGGTACAGCGAGGACCAGATCCTGATCGACGCCTGGTTCGAGCCCGCCATGCCCGGCACGGAGACGCAGCCACTGTTCGATCTCGCGGCGGCGAAGGGCATCGGCTTCTCGCTCG
The DNA here is from genome assembly GCA_964460465.1 of uncultured Geminicoccaceae bacterium. Classification (GTDB taxonomy): domain Bacteria; phylum Pseudomonadota; class Alphaproteobacteria; order Geminicoccales; family Geminicoccaceae; genus SLRI01. The sequence continues at coordinate 10,153 of CAYWSB010000101.1, forward strand.
GCTATGCGGAAAAGACACCCGAGGGCCGCCGCTTCAACACCCAGATCCTGGTGGACAAGGCCGGCCGGATCGTCGGCAAGTACCGCAAGGTCCACCTCCCCGGCCATGCCGAATTCGACCCGGATCGGGCCTTCCAGCACCTCGAGAAGCGCTACTTCGAGCCGGGCGACCTCGGCTTTCCCGTCTGGCGGACGATGGGCGGGGTCATGGGCATGCTGGTCTGCAACGACCGGCGCTGGCCGGAGGCCTGGCGGGTGCTGGGGCTGCAGGGTGTGGAGCTGGTGATGCTCGGCTACAACACCCCGTCGGTGAATTCGCAGAAGGCCGCCGAGGGCCCCGAGGACCGGCTCTTCCATCACCGCCTCGCGATGCAGGCGGGGGCCTACCAGAACAGCACCTGGGCCGTGGCCGTTGCCAAGGCGGGGGTGGAGGACGGCCATCCGCTGATCGGCGGCTCGCTCATCGTCGATCCGGACGGCAGGATCGTGGCCGAGACGACGACGGAGGCGGACGAGCTCCTGGTCCACGACTGCGACCTCGATGCCACGCGGTTCGGCAAGGAGACGATCTTCGACTTCGCCCGGCACCGCCGGATCGAGCATTACGGCCTGATCACCAGCCGGACCGCGGCCGTGCCGCCGCCCGCGGGAGACGCCTGATGCAGCGCCTGATACGCGAGCTCGACGGGCCGCAACGCTACAAGCTGCTTTCCTCCCTCGTCGTGCCGCGGCCGATCTCGTTCGTGACGACGGTGAGCGCCGCGGGCGTGGTCAACGCCGCCCCCTACTCCTTCTTCAACGTCTTCAGCGAGGACCCGCCGCTCGTCGTGATCGGCATCGGCCGGCGCTCGGACGGGACGCTCAAGGACACGGCCTTGAACATCGAGGCCAATGGCGACTTCGTGGTCAATCTGGTCGACGAAGGCATCGCCCATGCGATGAACGTGGCCGCCACCGACTTCCCGCCGGACCAGAGCGAGATCGACCCGGCCGGGCTCGACCTCGTCGCCTCGTCGCTCGTGGCCCCGCCGCGGCTCGCCCAGGCCCCAGCGGCGCTGGAATGCCGCAACCACACGACGCTCCTGGTCGCGACCGACCGCCGGCTCGTGGTGGGCGAGGTGCTGGCGGTGCACACCAGGCCCGGCCTCGTCGACCCGGCCACCCTCCGCCTCGATCTCGACGCCTACCGCCCGGTTGGCCGGCTCTTCGCCAATCTCTATTGCCGCACCCGGGACACCTTCGAGCTGGTGCGGATGAGCTACGCCGACTGGCTCAGGCAGAGCAAAGGGCGGTGATCGCCATGCCGGTCGCCGCCTGCACCGGGTCGATCACCGGCACCCCCAGCACCGCCTCGAGCCGGCGCCGGTAGCGCCCCATCCCGGCGCAGCCGAGGATCACCACGTCGGCGCCGTCCCGCTCCCTGAGCGACGTCGCCACCTCGACCAGCCGATCCCATGTGCGGGCCTCGTCCGCGAGCTCGTGGACGCGCAGGCCGAGCGCCCGCTCGGCCGCGAGGCGACGCTCGATGCCGAGGCTCTCGATGTAGCGCAGGTGGCGGGGGATCGCGGCCTCGAGGATGGCAACCACGCCGAACCGCCGGCCACGGGTCATGGCGGTGAGCATCGCCGCCTCGCCGATGCCGAGGACGGGCTTGGCGGTCGCCTCGCGGCAGCGGGCGAGGCCCGGGTCGCTGTAGCAGGCGACGACGAAGGCATCGGAAGGGTCGACCGCCACGCGCTCGGCGAGCAGGCCCTCGACGGCCACGATGTCGCCTTCGCTCTCGATGCCGAACGGGCCGTCCGGCAGCCCGGCGCAGCGGATGGCGGGTCCGCCCGCCAGCGCCATGCCCTGCACGGCCGCGGCCATGCCGGCGGTGACCTCGCGGTTCGAGTTGGGATTGATGACGAGAATGGTGCCCGCCGCCATGGCCGATCCGTCCGCCCGCTGCTAACCAGTGGTGGACAGCTAAGGGGAGAAGGCGGGCATGGTCCACTGCGATCTGGTGATCAAGGGCGGTCTGGTGGCGACCGAGGACGCGGTGTTCCAGGCGGATGTCGGGATCACCCACGAGACCATCGTCGCGATTGGCCAGAACCTGCCGATGGGCCGGAACGAGATCGACGCCACGGGCCGCATCGTCACCCCGGGCGGGGTCGACAGCCACTGCCACATCGAGCAGCTCGCAGCCTCGGGCCTGATGAACGCCGACACCTTCGAGACGGCGACGGTGTCGGCGGCCATGGGCGGCACCACCACCGTCATCCCGTTCGCCGCGCAGCATGTCGGCATGAGCCTGAAGACGGTCGTCGAGGACTACCACGCCAGGGCGGCGCAGGGGGCCGTGGTCGACTACGCCTTCCACATGATCCTGGCCGACCCGCGGCCCGAGATCCTGAAGGAGGAGCTGCCGGCGCTGGTCGAGGCCGGCCACAGCTCGCTCAAGGTCTTTCTCACCTACGACCGCCTCCGGGTCGAGGACGAGCAGTTCCTCGACGTGCTCTGGGCCGCCCGCCAGCACGGCTGCATGGTCTGTGTGCATGCCGAGAACCACGGGATGATCTCGTGGATGGGCAAGAAGCTGGTGGAGAAGGGCCTGACGGCGCCCAAGCACCACGTCCCGAGCCACCCGCGCCTCGCCGAGGCCGAGGCGATCAACCGGGCGATCGCCATGGCGGTGCTGATCGACCAGCCGCTCATGATCTTCCACGTCAGCACCGCCGAGGGTGCCGCCACCATCCGGCGCTGGCAGGGTGAGGGCGCCAAGGTCTACGGCGAGACCTGCACCCAGTACCTGACGCTGACCTCGGCCGATCTGGACAAGCCCGGGATCGAGGGCGGGATGTGGATCTGCAGCCCGCCGCTCCGCAAGGCCGAGGACCAGGAAGCGCTCTGGCAGGCGCTCGCCAACGGCACGCTCGCCACCGTCTCGTCCGACCACGCCCCCTACCGCATGGACGAGACCGGCAAGCTCGCGAAGGGTCCGAACCCGACCTTCAAGGAGATGGCCAACGGCATGGCCGGGCTCGAGCTGCGCCTGCCGGTCCTCTTCGACGCCATGGTCAAGAAGGGGCGGATGGGGTTGCAGCAGTTCGTCCGGCTCACGGCCTCCGAGCCCGCCCGGATCTATGGCCTGGCGCCGCGGAAGGGTACGGTCGCCATCGGCGCCGACGCCGATCTCGTCGTCTGGAACCCGGACCGGCGCACCCGCATCGAGCACGGCACCACCCACGACCGCTCCGGCTACACCGCCTATGCCGGCCGCGAGATCGAGGGCTGGCCGAGCCACGTGATCCGGCGCGGGCAGGTGATCGTGCGCGACGGTGCCCTCGAGGCGAAGCCCGGCTCCGGCCGCTTCCTGCCGCGCGCCGGCGGCTCTTGTGCGGCACCGACCGGCAGGCGAACGGCGGAGCTGGCGCTGCTCGACGGCTAGCGCTCGCGCTCCAGCATCCCGTCGACCGCGTCGCGGATGGTGGCGCGGCTGAGGTTGAGGTCGGCCAGCATGCGGTCGTCGAGGGCCTCGAGGTCGCGGATCGCGGCGATCCGCCGGCGGCGCTGACGCCACGCCTTGATCCGGCCGGCGATGAAGGCGACGATGGCCTGGAGCGCCTCGCTGCGCGCCCGGTGCGCGGCCTCGAGATGGCCGCCATAGGCCGGGCGTGTCGCCTGCCACATGTAGCTTCTCGACATATCCGGATCCTCCTTCATCGATCCTGGACGATTGAGCGCTGCTTGATGGTTGCGGGCGCGTCGCTCGTCCCCATGTCCAGAAGATCAGGTGGATGACCTTCCGTCACAAACGAGTTCTCGTCGTCCGATGCATTAGGAAAACTAAGCGGAGTGGAGGGCCTGATGAGTCGCCGCCTGCCACCCTTGAACAGCCTTCGGGCCTTCGAGGCCGCGGCCCGGCATTTGAGCTTCACCAAGGCGGCAGACGAGCTGCACGTCACCCCGGCGGCGATCAGCCACCAGATCAAGGCGCTGGAGGAGCACTGCGGCGCACCCCTGTTTCGGCGGATGACGCGGGCGCTGGTCCTGACCGAGACGGGCCAGGCGGCGCTGCCGGCCCTGCGCGAGGGCTTCGACAAGCTCGCCGAGGGGGCCGCCCGGCTGGTGCCGGACCCGCGGTCGGGCCTGTTGACGGTGAGCGTCGCCCCCACCTTCTGTGCCAAGTGGCTGGTCCCCCGGCTGGACCGCTTCCGGGCGGCCCATCCGGGCTTCGACGTGCGGATCGACGCCACCGACGATCTCGCGGATTTCGCCTCCGGGGCCGTCGACGTGGCGATCCGCTACGGCAGCGGCCGCTACCCGGGTCTGGTGGCCGAGTGCCTGATGGCGGAGGTGGTGGTGCCCGTCGCGAGCCCGGCCTTGCTCCGGGGTGCCGAGCCACTCGAGACCCCGGCCGATCTCGCCCGCCACACGCTGCTCCACGTCAGCTGGAAGATGGCGGACGACGAGGCGCCGTCCTGGCGGATGTGGCTCAAGGCTGCCGGGGTCGAGGGCGTGGATGCCGAGCGCGGCCCCCGTTTCAACGTCGACGGCCTCGCCATCGACGCGGCGCTCGCCGGCCACGGCGTCGCCCTGGTGAACCGCATGCTGGTCGCGGGCGACCTCGCCGCCGGCCGCCTCGTCCGCCTGTTCCCGCCGGCATCCCCGGAGCGGCCTTCCGCCTTCTGCTACTACCTGGTCCATCCGGAGGGCCATGCCGGCAATCCGAAGGTCCGGGCCTTCCGCGACTGGGTGATGGCGGAGGCGGCAGCCGGTTGATCGTTGTCACGCCGCGGTCACGAAATCCTCGTCGTCCGCCCTTAAGCCCGCGCCAGCCGAAGGCCATCGGCCGGCCCGTTTCGCGGAGGACGAGGGATGCAGAAGACGACCATCACGCTCCTGGCAGCAGCCCTGCTCGGCTCGACGGCGCTGGCAGCGCAGGCGGAAAGCTTCAACCGCATCGCCAGCTTCCCGGTGACGCTGAACCTGCCGGAAGGCATGGACCCCGCCAGCGAGACCTCGCCCGAGATCATCGCGGTGAGCGGCGACGGCATGACGCTGGTCTATTCCGACAGCCCCTTGGGCGCCGTGGGCTTCGTCGACATCACGGACCCGCGCTCGCCGCAGCCGCTCGGTGCCGTGATGGTCGAGGGCGAGCCGACCGCGGTCGTGACACTGGGTGGCACCGCGTTCGCCGGCGTCAACACGTCGGCCAGCTACACCGAGCCCTCGGGCCATCTCGCGGTGATCGACATCGCGACGCAGGCGTTGACCCGAAGCTGCGATCTCGGCGGCCAGCCGGATTCGCTGGCGATGGCGCCGGACGGCTCGTTCATCGCGGTCGCCATCGAGAACGAGCGCGACGAGGACCTGGGCGACGGCGGCCTGCCGCAGCTGCCGGCGGGCTTCGTCGCCATCGTGCCGCTCAGCGACGGCACGCCCGACTGTGACGGGCTGATCCGGGCCGACGTCACCGGCCTCGCCGATGTGGCACCCGAGGATCCCGAGCCGGAGTTCGTCCACGTCAACGGCCGGGGCGAGATCGTCGTCACCCTGCAGGAGAACAACCACCTCGTGGTGCTCGCGGCCGACGGCGCCGTCCTGCATCATTTCTCCGCCGGCACGGTGGATCTCGACACCATCGACACGGCCAGGGACGGGGCGCTGACCTTCGCCGGCAGCCGGACCGGTGTGCCGCGCGAGCCGGATGCCGCCAAATGGCTCGACGACGACCGCTTCGTCACCGCCAACGAGGGCGACTGGCAGGGCGGCAGCCGGGGCTTCACCATCTGGTCGACAACCGGCGAGGTGCTCCACGAATCCGGCCCCGCCTTCGAGCATGCGGTCGCCACGATCGGCCACTATCCGCTCAACCGCTCGCATTCGAAGGGCGTCGAGCCCGAAGGTCTGGAGATCGCGATCTTCGGCGACGAGACCTACATCTTCCTCCTCTCCGAGCGCGGCTCGGTCATGGGCGTCTACCGCGACACCGGGGCCGAGCCCGAGTTGGTCCAGCTCCTCCCCTCGGGCATATCGCCCGAGGACGCGGTCGCGATCCCGGCCAGGAACCTGATCGCCACGGCCAACGAGGCCGATCTCGGCGAGGACGGCCTGGCCCGGGCGCACGTCATGATCTACGAGCTGCAGGACGCCGAGCCCGCCTATCCGACCATCGTCTCCGGCATGCGGGAGGACGGCCGGCCGCTCGGCTGGGGTGCACTCTCGGGCATGGTCGCGGACGCCGAGGTGCCGGGCCGTCTCTATGCGGTCAACGACAGCTTCTACGGCATGCAGCCCTCGATCTTCGTCATCCACGCGACCCAGACGCCGGCGCGGATCACCGACGTCATCCGCATCACCCGGATGGGCCAGCCGGCGCAGAAGCTGGATCTCGAGGGCATCGCCCTCGACGGCAATGGCGGCTTCTGGCTGGCCTCCGAGGGCCGCAGCGACCGGCTGATCCCGCACGCCCTCTACCAGGTCGACGGCAAGGGGGTGATCCGCCAGGAGATCGCCTTCCCGCCGGAGCTGCTGGCGCACGAGATCCGCTTCGGTGCGGAGGGCATCACCAGGATCGGCGACGTGCTCTGGATCGCCATCCAGCGCGAATGGGGCGACGATCCGAAGGACATGGTCAAGCTCGTGGCCTACGACACGGCCACCAAGGAATGGGGTGCCGTCCACTACCCGCTGGAGAAGGCCGAGACCGGCTGGGTCGGCCTCTCCGAGATCACCGCGCACGGCGACTGGGCCTACATCGTCGAGCGCGACAACCAGATCGGTGACGCGGCCAGGCTCAAGGCCCTCTATCGCGTGCCCCTGGCCCAGCTCGACGCGGCACCGCTCGGCGGCGAGCTGCCGGTGGTCGAGAAGGAGCTGGTGCGCGACCTGATCCCGGATCTGGCACAGTGGGGCGGCTACATCGTCGACAAGGTGGAAGGCTTCGCGGTCGACGTGGACGGCGTGGCCTACGTCGTCACCGACAACGACGGGGTCGACGACAGCTCGGGCGAAACCTTCTTCTGGTCGATCGGCCGGCTCGACGGGTAGGGGTGCTGCGGCTGCTCGCGGGCGCCGGCTACTTCCACCTGAAGCTGCCGGCACTGCCGGTCAGCAGGCTGGCGGCCAGCATCACCGGCAGGAGGACGACGACGCCGACGCCGATCGCCACGCCCCGGCCCGCCTCGCCGGGCGAGATCCGGTCGGCGAAGCCGAGCACGACCTCCATGTCCTGAAAGCCGACGGCGGTGCCGTCGACCGTCGCCGGCCGGAACTCCCAGTCCGCCAGCAGCGTCTCCGCCGCCGGGACGAGGCGGCTGTCGCTGGCGCGGACGACGCGGATGTTGCCGGCCTGCCCTGTCTCGTCGACGTCGAAGCGGAGCTGCACCCAGCCGCTCGGGTCGTCGAGTCGCGGCTCGTCACGGACCAGCCGCTCGGTGCGTACCGCCCGCGGCAGCGTCACCTCGGCAGCGGGCGACAGCGCCATGCCCTCGGGGAGCACGAACTGCGGCTCGCCTTCCGGCCGTGCCTGGCCGGCCGCCTCGCTCGGCGGCGCCAGGCTCGCCTGGTAGTGGCCGCAACCGACGAGAACCACGGCGGCCACGGTCAGCAGCGCCGTGGCGCGAAAGCCGGCGGAGCGACCGCCGGCCCGTCGATGAAGGCTCACTTGAGCCGCTACCGGCATGGCACACCTTTCCGGATCATCGCCGTGTCGCAGGCCCCGGATGGGGCCGGTCGGCGGTCGGCGGTCGGTCATCCAGAATGGCGGGCCGGACGCGCCCTGCCAAGCGTCAGCGTGCTGTGGCGTGGTCGCGGCTCAGGCCGGCACCGACCTGAGCGCCCGGATCGCCGCCGCGTAGTCGGGCTTGCCGAAGATGGCGGAGCCGGCGACCAGGACGTCGGCGCCGGCGGCGATGACCTGGGGTGCGGTCTCGGCGTTGATCCCGCCGTCGACCTGGAGGTGGATCGCGCGGCCGGCGATCATCGCCTTGATCCGGCGGATCTTCTCGAGCATCGCCGGGATGAAGCTCTGGCCGCCGAAGCCGGGGTTGACGGTCATCACGAGGACGAGGTCGAGCTTGTCGAGAACGTGCTCGATCACGCTCTCATGCGTCGCGGGGTTGAGCGAGACACCGGCCATGAGGCCGAGGCTCCTGATCAGCTGGAGCGAGCGGTCGAGGTGGGGGCAGGCTTCGGCGTGAACGGTCAGCACCTCGCAGCCGGCCTTGGCGAAGGCGGCGATATAGGGATCGGCCGGCTCGATCATCAGGTGACAGTCGAAGCGCTTTTGCGTCCGCGGCCGGACAGCCTCGATGATGGCGGGTCCGAAGGTGATGTTGGGCACGAAATGCCCGTCCATGACGTCGAGATGGATCCAGTCGGCGCCCGCCCGGTCCACGGCCTCGATCTCCTCGCCCAGCCGGGCGAAGTCGGCGGCCAGGATCGAAGGGGCGATGAGGATATCGTCGGTCACGGACGTGGCTCCGCTGGTTCGGCCTCGATGCCACCCTTGAAGACGCGGCTGGCCATGGTCTCAGGAGCCTCGATGGTCACGAGATCGTCCACCGTCAAGGCGCGATCGGTAGTCTCGAAGAGCCGGGTCGCCTGCCTGAGCCGCGCCCGGTCGAGGGCGTTCCGGAGCGAGCGGGTATTGGCGACATGCGGCTGGCTCATCCGCTCCTTGATGCAGGCCCGAAACGCCTCGCGGCTGAAGCGGCAGGTCTGCTCGTTCGGCATCAGCCCGGCGATGGCCCGAGGTTCCTCGGGCGTATGGCCCGGAAAGTCGACGTGATGCGCGATTCGGAAGCGGGAGCCGGGGTTCGAGGCGAAGAGCCGGTTCACCCGATCGGCACGGCCGGCCAGGATCACCACGAGGTCGTCGCGGCGGTTCTCCACGACCTCGAGCAGGATCTCGATCGCCTCCTGGCCGAAGTCGCGCTCGTTCTCCGGCCGGTAGGGGTGGCAGGCCTCGCCGATGAACAGCATCCTGGCCATGGCCTTCTTCAAGGCTTCATCGGTGTTGGACGCGGTGTGGCCGCCATGCTGCCCGGCCAGATCGTCGCGGGCGACGGTCACCGTGTGGTTGGAGCGGATGTAGCCCGGCCGGTGGAGGATGTCGGCCGTTTTCATGCCGGCCGTGGTCTTGCCGGTGCCGGGGTGGCCGGTGCCGGGGTGGCCGGTGCCGGGGTGGCCGGTGCCGGGGTGGCCGGCGAAGGACATGTGCAGCCTCGGCGTCTCGCTGCCCAGCCCGTGCCCGACCCGGAGCTTGTCGACGAGCAGCAGCGCCGCGATCTCGCGGATCCGCCGCATGACCGGGGCGGGCCCGACCAGCTCGCGATCGAGCCGGTCGATGACCTTGCGGATCCCCGAGTCGGCAAACGCCGCCTGCCGATCGATGGTTCGCGCGTCGCTCATCCGTAGCGCTTGCCTTTGGGCTCGGCCGCGGCATCGGGCCGGGTGGTGCACACCATCCGCCGGCCGCCCACCTCCTGTTGCTCGAGGAAGAAGCCGGGCTCGTCTTCGGCCGGTTGACGATGAACGACAGCCGCACCGAATCCCGGCGTGGCTGGCATCGAACGCGAAGAGGCAGACGTAGCGGTCGCCGAACACCTTCCTGCACTCGGCCAGCTCGGACAGCACCCCGGCCGGTTCCTCGAGGTCGAACGTCGGTGTGCCCCACATCTCTAAGAGCCCGTTTGAGAAGTTTTCGTGCTGTTTCATGAGCTTGGCAGTGAGCAG
>CAYWSB010000102.1:0-19674 GCA_964460465.1 uncultured Geminicoccaceae bacterium
CGGTGGTGAGCTTGAGGGTCGGCATCGGTGGTCTCCGTGGGTTGGTCGGTGGGGTGGGGGTTGCGGGATGGAAAATGCCCGATGCCTGCCCCGACGTAAGGCCGGGCTTTTTCCCGCCTGCGTCGGGGCGGTCTTGACGCCAGCTCGGTGAGTCCGGCCTATGCCGGGCACCGTCTCGACCTTGCCGGAGGATCCTTCATGGCCGCCACCCTCGCCGATTGCGTGCTCACCGGCGGCAAGGTCTGGTGCGGGCTCGGGCTTGGCTGCGCCGAGGCGCTGGCGATTCGCGGCGGGGAGGTCCTGGCCACTGGCAGTGCTACCGAGCTGGCCGGGCTGATCGGGCCGGCGACCAGGGTGATCGACCTCGAGGGCCGCCTCGCCGTGCCCGGGCTCAACGACGCGCACCTCCATCTCCTGCCCTATGGGCTCGCCATGGCCGAGGTCGATCTGCGCCCCAAGGCCGCGCCGACCCTGGCGGCACTCCTGGCGGCATTGCGCACCCGGGCCGCGGCCACACCCGCCGGGGCGTGGGTGATCGGCCGCGGCTACGACCATTTCGAGCTCGATGTGCAGCGCCATCCGCTGCGTGACGAGTTGGACGCCGCCTGCCCGGATCACCCGGTCTACATCGTCCGCACCGACGGGCACCTCGCCGTCGCCAACTCCCGCGCCCTGGCCCTCGCCGGCATCGGCGAGGACACCCCCTCGCCCGAGGGCGGGCTGATCGAGCGCCGGGACGGACGGTTGACGGGGCTCCTGGCCGAGACCGGTCGCGAGCCGCTGATGGCCGTGCTGCCGGTCCCTTCCGAAGGCGACATGGTGGCCGCCATCGAACGCGCCGGGCAGGACCTGCTCAGCCACGGGATCACCTCCTGCATGGAGGCGGCGGTCGGGCTTTATCACGGCTGGGCCGAGATGCAGGCCTATCGCCGGGCGCATGCCGAGGGACGGCTGCCTGTGCGGGTCTATGCGACGCTGATGGGCGACAAGACCCGCTCGATCCTGCCCGAGGCCAAGGCGGCCGGCCTCGTCACCGGCGTGGGCGACGACCGGCTCAGGATCGGCGGGGTGAAGATCTTCACCGATGGCAGCACCGGCGGGCGGACGGCGGCGATGAGCCGGCCCTATCTCGGCGGCGGGCCGGACGACCTCGGCATCCTTTGCATCCCCGACGACGCCGAGCTGCGGGGCATGGTGCTCGACGCGCACCGGGCCGGCTACCAGATGGCGATCCACGCCATCGGCGACCGGGCGATCGAGCAGGTGCTCCAGGCCCTCGAGACGGCGCTCGACGCGGTGCCCGCCCCGGATCGCCGGCACCGGATCGAGCACTGCGGCTGGCTGACCCCGGGCCAGCTCGAGCGGATGCGGCAGCGGCACATCCTGCCGGCACCGCAGCCGGCCTTCATCCACGCCTTCGGCGATCTCTACTTGACCCTGGTCGAGCCCGAGCGGGCGGCGACGAGCTACCCGATGCGCAGCTGGATCGAGGCGGGCCTGCATCCCTCGGCCTCGACGGACTGCCCGGTGACCGATATCGCGCCCCTCCCCAATCTCTACACCATGGCGACCCGACGGACGAACCGCGGCACGGTGCTGGGCCCGGAGCAGCGCCTGAGCCTCGCGGAGGCGCTCGACGCCTATACCTGGGCCTCGGCCTATGCGGCGCACGAGGAGGGCAGCAAGGGTCGGCTGGTGCCGGGGCAGCTGGCCGACGTGGCGGTGTTCGATCGCGACCTCTTCACGCTCGAGCCCGAGGCGTGGCTGGAGGCGCAGTGCGATCTGACGATGCTCGGCGGCCTGGTGGTGTTCGAGCGGTGAGACGCCCGCGGCAGACCGCATGGCAGCCTGCCGCGGGACGTAGCCTCAGCGGTAGGGGTAGCCCGCCTTCTCCATCAGCGCGTTGTAGTCCTTGAAGATCTGGACCACCCGGGCGGCGCGATCGCTGGTGGCGGCGATCTCGTCCCAGAAGCTGTCGGCGTCGCGCACGACCTGCGCCCATTCCTCTTCGGGCAGGCGGGTCAGCTCCATCTTGTCGCCGTTGACGCGGAGATCGGCCTCGCCGCCCCAGTACCAGACCTGCCGGTAGTAGTGCGACTGGTCGCAGGTGACCAGGAACAGTTCCTTGAGGTGATCCGGCACCCGGTTCCAGCTGTCGGTGTTGGCGAAGTAGGAGCCGCACCAGGCGCCGGTGACGCTGTTCTCCAGGGCGTAGCTGCAGATGTCGGCCCAGCCCACCTCGTAGGCCTCGGTGAAGCCGCACCAGGCGACCCCGTCGAGCTCGCCGGTCTGCAGCGCCACCTCGACGTCGTCCCAGGGCACGGTGACCGGGACGAGCCCGTAGCGGCTGAGGAAGCGGCCGGCCGTCGGCACGCCGAACACACGCTTGCCGTTCATGTCGGCGAGGCTGCGGATCGGTTCGCGGGTGAAGATGTGGAGCGGATCCCACGCACCGGCGCTGAGCCACTCGACGCCGTTGACCTCGCCATAGGCCTCGGCCCAGATCTCGTTCAGGCCGTACTGCTGGAACAGCACCGGCAGGTCGAGGCTGAAGCGGGTCGAGAACGGGAAATAGCCGCCGAAGACCGCGACATCGACCGGCGAGGCCATGGTGGCGTCGTCCGACTGCACCGCGTCGATGGTGCCGTTCTGCAGCGCCCGGAACAGCTCCGATGTCGGCACGAGCTGGTCGGCGTAGAAGAGGTCGATGACCATCTCGCCGTTGGCGGCTTTGTTGAAGGCCTCGATCTGCGGCAGGATCACGTGGGCGCCGAGCGGCGCACCCGAATAGGTCTGCAGGCGCCAGCGGATGGGGCCGTTCTGGGCGTTGATGTAGGGGGCGGGGAAGGTCGAGGCGGCCGCCGCGGCGACGCCGAGGCCGGCACCCTTGAGGTAGCGCCGTCGGCTGGCGGTGGCCGTCGCCCTGGCCGGCGCCGGGGGCAGCGCCTTCTTCGTCACATCGGTCATGGTCTCTCTCTCCTATCGTTGTGAAGGCCGGTCGTGTTGGCCGCCGGGCTGACCGCGGCTCAGCGGAGCCTGACCTGGGCCGGCAGCCAGAGGGCGATCTGCGGGAAGATGGTGATCAGCACCGCTGCGAGGGCCATGATCAGGACAAACGGGACCACCGACTTGTAGATGTCGATGAGCTGGATCTCCTTGGGCGCCATGGCGCGCATCAGGAAGAGATTGTAGCCGAACGGCGGGGTCATGTAGGCGATCTGGCAGGTGATCGTGTAGAGCACGCCGTACCAGATCAGGACGTTGTCGATGCCGAGGTCGAGGACGCGCACGAGCGGCACGTAGAGGGGTGCGACGATCACCAGCATCGCGGTGTCGTCGAGGAACATGCCGAGCAGGATGAACGACAGCTGCATCATCAACAGCACCTGCCAGGGCGACAGGTCCCAGCGGGTGATGAACAGCCCCTCGATCGCGCGCACCGCCCCGATGCCGTCGAAGATCGCGCCGAACGCCAGGGCGGCCAGGATGATCCAGAGGAACATGCAGGAGATGAGCAGGGTCTTGCGCACCGTCGTGTGCAGCACGGCGAGGCTCAGCCGCCGCTTCCACAAGGCCGCCAGCGTCGCCGCGGTGGCGCCCACGGCCGAGCTCTCGACGAGGCTGGTGATGCCCATCAGGAAGAGCCCGGTCATGAAGAAGAAGATGAGGAAGGGGATGATGCCGGCCCTGGCCAGCTTGAGCTTCTCCTTGAGCGGCATGTTGAGGTCGGCGTCGTCGACCAGCGGCGCCAGGTGCGGCTGCAGGCGGCAGCGGATGGCGATGTAGATGATGAACATCGCGGCCATCATCAGGCCGGGTATCGCGCCGGCCAGCCAGAGCTGGCTCACCGGCTGGCGCGCGATCATGCCGTAGAGAACGAGCACGACCGAGGGGGGGACGAGGATGCCGAGCGTCGAGCCCGCCTGGACGACGCCGGTGATCATGATCTTGTCGTAGCCGCGGCGCAGCAGCTCCGGCAGGGCGATGGCGGCGCCGATGGTCATGCCGGCCACACTCAGGCCGTTGACCGCCGAGATCACCACCATGAGCATGATCGTGCCGATGGCGAGCCCGCCCCTGAGCCTCCCGAACCAGACGTGGAAGGCGCGGTAGAGATCCTCGGCGATGCCCGATTCGGACAGGATGTAGCCCATGTAGACGAACAGCGGCAGCGTCAGCATCGGGAACCAGTTGAACAGCCGCCAGGCCGCGTTGTACGGCATCTCGACGGCACCCTGGCCGTACAGCAAGAGGGCAGCACCGGCGGCGACGAAGCCGATCGCGGCGAAGACCCGCTGGCCCGTTAGCAGCATCAAGAGCATCGTCGCGAAGATCAGGATCGCGATCAGCTCGTAGCTCATGCCCCCGGTCATCGGATCGAGCGGCCGCGGAAGGTGGCCCAGTCCTTGAAGATCATCGAGACGGCCTGGAGGATCATCAGCACGATTGCGGCCGTCATCAGGACCTTGATCGGCACCACCGACGGGTTCCACATCGAGAACAGCTTCTGGTTGGTCTCGATAGAGTAGCGGAGCGAGGAGACCGAGCCCCAGAGGAGGACGGCGAGATAGAACAGCATGCAGGCGCTGGTGACGGCATCGAGACCGGCCTTGCCGCGCTCGGACAGCCGGTCGTAGAGCAGATCCATGCGGACATGCGCCCCGTCGCGGAGCGAATAGGCACCACCGGCGAAGTAGTAGGCGGCGAGCGTGAACTGGGCGAACTCGATCGGCCAGTGCTGCGGCATGCGGATGACGTTCCGGGTGACGGCGTCGAACAGCAGCACGCCGATCATCAGGAAGACCAGATACATGGCGATCAGGCCGACAATGCCGCTGAAGCCATCGACCCAGCGCACGTAGGCGCGGATCGCGGCCGGCATCGGCTCGCCGGTCGGCGGCAGCTCTGCCCGACTCGGCGCGATCTCACGTCCCGTCGTCATGCTCCCCCCGGCCTCGCCGCGGCAGGCCGAACCCGGCCAAGGCCGCGCCTCGATCCCGTCAAGAAAGTGTTACCTTGCGACAGGATCGCCGGGCTGTGAAGAGTATAGCGGTCGTCCCCGGTACGAGCTCACACCCGCATGCGCCCGCGGGCGGCGGAGCCAGCCGTTGCGCACGAGCCGGCCATGGCCGACCATGGCGTCGCCAGGGCATGACGATGGAGGAGAACTTGCCGTTCAGGAAGGCGCGGCGGAGGGGCTCGTGAGCTTCGATGTCGCCGTGATCGGGGCTGGCGTGGTGGGTGCGGCGACGGCACGGCGCTTCCAGCTCGACGGCGCACGGGTGGTGGTGCTGGAGGCCGCGGCCGAGGTCCTGGACGGGGCGTCCAAGGGCAACAGCGGCATCCTGCACACCGGCTTCGACGCGCCCGAGGGCAGCCTCGAGGCCCGCTGCATCATCGAGGGGCGGGCCGAGTATCTGGCCATCCGGGAGGATCTGGGACTGCCGCTGATCGAGACGGGGGCGCTGGTCCTGGCCTGGAGCGACGCCGAATCCGCCCGGCTTCCCGACCTGTTGGCCCAGGCGCACGCCAACGGCGTCGACGACGCGGCGCTGCTCGACGCCGGTGCGGTCTATGCGCTCGAGCCGGGGCTCGGCCCCGGCGTCACGGGCGGCATGGTCGTGCCGGGCGAGCACGTCATCGACCCCTGGTCGGCGGCGCACGCCTATCTGCTCCAGGCGCTCGTCAACGGGGCCGAGCTGCAGCGCGGTGCGGGGGTGACCGGGGCGCGCTTCGACGGCAGCGGCTGGCGGCTGGCGACCGGCACGGGCGAGGTCGCGGCCGGGTCCGTGATCGCCTGTGCCGGGCTCGAGGGGGACCGTGTGGAGGCCCTGCTGTTCGGCGGCTCAAGCTTCACCATCCGGCCGCGCAAGGGACAGTTCGTCGTCTACGACAAGCCGGCGGCAGCGCTCGCCCGGCACATCCTCCTGCCGGTGCCGTCGGCCACCACCAAGGGGGTCGTCGTCTGCCGCACGGCCTGGGGCAACCTCCTGGTCGGGCCGACGGCCGAGGAGCAGGAGAGCCGGACCGAGGCCGCCACCGACCGGGCGACCCTCGAGACACTGATGCGGCGCGGCGAACAAATCCTGCCGGGCCTGGCAGGGGAGACGGTGACGGCGAGCTACGCCGGGCTCCGGCCGGCGACCGAGCAGAAGGCGTACCGGCTGCGCGTCGACGCCGGGCGGCGGGTGGTGTCGGTGGGCGGCATCCGCTCGACGGGCTTGAGCTCGGCGCTCGGCCTCGCCCGCCACGTGGCGGCGCTGGCCCAAGGCTTCGGGACGGCCGCAACGCCGCTGGCCGACCCGGTCGTCCCGCGCGTTCCCTGGCTGGCCGAGGGCGAGCCGCCGGCACCGGGCGCCGGGCGCGACTGGTCGCGGCCGGGACACGGCGGCATCGTCTGCCACTGCGAGCTGGTCACCCGGCGCGAGATCGAGGCAGCCCTCGCCGGGCCGCTGGCGGCGCGCACGCTGGCCGGGCTCAAGCGCCGCACCCGGGCGACGATGGGCCGCTGCCAGGGCTTCAACTGCCTCGCCGAGCTGGCCCGGATCACGACTGGCCGGCTCGACCCGCCGATCGCGATCCCGTTCGCGCCGGGCGGGACGGCGGGCCATGGCTGAGCGCCCGCCGGAGCGGTGCGACGTCGCGGTCGTCGGCAGCGGGCCCGCCGGACTCGGGGCCGCCACCGCACTGGCACGGGCGGGCCTCGACGTGGTGGTGGTCGAGCGCGAGGCGACGCCGGGCGGCATCCCGCGCCATTGTGGCCACCCGCCGTTTGGTGCCCGCGAGCTCGGCCGGGTCCTGGCGGGGCCGGCCTATGCCGCCCGGCTGGTCGAGCGGGCCCGGGCGGCAGGCGTGCGGCTCCATGCCCCGGCGACGGTGGTGGCGCTCGAGCCCGGCGGCGGGCTCGTACTGACCACGCCGGCCGGCACCGGACGGCTGGAAGCGCAGGCCGTGCTCCTGGCGACGGGGGTGCGCGAGACCACACGCGCCGGGCGGCTGATCGGTGGCACGAAGCCCGCCGGGGTGCTCAACACCGGCGCCCTCCAGGGGCTGGTCTATCTGGCGGGGCAGTTGCCATTCCGGCGGCCGGTGGTGCTCGGCACCGAGCTGGTCTCCTATTCCGCCCTGCTGACCTGCCGCGAGGCCGGCATCCGGCCGGTGGCGATGGTCGAGCCCGGGCCCCGGCCGGTGGGCTGGCAGCTCGCCCGGGGGCTGCCCTGGCTTCTGGGCATCCCCCAGCATTTCGGCACCGAGGTCGAGGCGGTGGACGGCCGGGAGCGGGTCGAGGCGGTGCGCCTCCGCCGCGGCGGGCGGACCTGGACGGTGGCGGCCGACGGCCTCCTGGTCACCGGCGGCTTCCGGCCCGAGGCGAGCCTGCTGCGGGCAGCGGGGCTGGCCATCGACCCGCGCACCGGGGGGCCCGTCGTCGACGTTTTCGGCCGCTGCTCCGATCCAGCCTTCTTCGCCGCCGGCAACCTCCTCCGCCCGGTCGAGACCGCCGGCTGGAGCTGGGCCGAGGGGGTCGCCGTAGCCGGCCATATCGCCCGGGCGCTCGTTGGCGGGCTGCCCGATCCGGCCGCTGCCCTGGCGCTCGAGGTGCAGGGCGACGGCCTCCGCTATGCCCTGCCGCAGCGCCTCTTCGCCCGACCCGCGGGCGTCGGCGGTGTCATCCAGCTGCGGGTCGCCCGGCCGGTGCGCGGGCGCCTCCGGCTCTGCGTGGATGGCCGGGAGGTCTGGGCCCGGCGCATCAACGCCCTGCCCGAGCGGCGGCTCACCGTGCCGCTGGCGGCACTGCACCAGGCCACGATCGCCGCACCGGCGCCGGCCCGGCTCGCCTTGCACCTCGACGCGGAGACCCGACCTTGAGCGTGCTCGCCATCGACCAGGGGACCACCTCGACCCGCGCGCTGCTGTTCGGCGACGGGGCGGCTCGGGAGGTCCTGCACACCGCCCGGCACCGGCAGCTCCATCCCGAGCCGGGCTGGGTCGAGCACGACGCGTTGGAGATTCTAGGGCACATCCGGGCCTGTCTCGACGCGGCCGCCGGCCACGACATGCGGGCGGTCGGCATCGACAACCAGGGCGAGAGCTGCCTCGCCTGGGACGCCGAGACGGGCGAGCCCTTGGGGCCGATCCTGGTCTGGCAGGACGCCCGGACCGAGGCCGTGATCGAGGCGCTGCGCGCGGACGGGGTCGAGCCCTTGGCCCGGGCGCGCACCGGGCTGCCGCTCGACGCCTATTTCTCGGCCGCAAAGCTCGGCTGGATCATGGCGAACCTGCCGGAGGCCCGGCGCCTGCACGGCCGCGGCCGGCTGCGGCTGGGGACGACGGACGCCTTCTTCCTCGACCGGCTCACCGGGCACTACGTCACCGACATCACCACGGCCTCGCGCACCGGTCTGATGGATTTGGCGCGGGGTGCCTGGGATGCGGAGCTCTGCCGCCTCTACGGCGTGCCGGTCGAGGCCTTGCCGCAGATCGTGCCCACGACCGGGGAGTTCGGGGCGGTCACGATCGGCGGCCGCCGGGTGCCGGTGACCACGAGCGTGGTCGACCAGCAGGCGGCCCTCTACGGCCACGGCTGCCGGCGGCCGGGCGACGCCAAGGTCACCTTCGGCACGGGGGCGTTCGCGCTCGCGGTCGCCGGGGCCACGCCGCCACCGACCGAGGGGGCGGACGGGCTCCTGCCGACCATCGCTTGGCAGAAGGTCGGCGAGGCGCCGACCTATGCCCTGGACGGCGGCGTGCACGCGGCCTCGGCGGCGGTCGACTGGGCCGGCGGGCTCGGGCTCTTCGCCGGCCATGCGGAGCTATCCGGCTTCGCCCGGACCACGGCGATCGAGCGGGGCGTCGTCTTCGTGCCGGCCCTGGCCGGCCTCGCCTGCCCGCACTGGGACAAGCAGGCCAGAGGTGCCTGGCTCGGCCTCGATCTTGCCACCGACCGTGCCACCCTCGTCCAGGCGGTGCTGGAAGGCGTGGCCTTGCGGATGTGCGAGGTGCTGGCCGCCATGGCGGCGCGGCTGACGCTCGCCGCACCGCTGCCGGTGGACGGCGGGATGAGCGCCAATCCCTGGTTCGTGCAGTTCCTGGCGGATGCGTCGGGCCGGGCCCTGCATGTCTCCGCCGAGCCGGAGCTGACGGCACGCGGCACCGCCGAGCTCGCGGCGGAGGCCGCCGGCATCGAGCTCCAGCTTGCGCAAGGCGGGCGCCTGGTCGAGCCGCGGCCGCTGCCGGCCTGGGTGCACCAGCGCTTTGCCGCGGCGGTGGCGGCCGTCAGGCACTTCGGCGACGTCTGCCGCAGCGTCGACTGAGGGGCCAGCCGGCCTTCAGCCCTGCAACCACAGGGCCAGGCGCACGGTCAGCAGGGCAGCCCAGAGCACCAGGGCGGCCGTGCCGGCGAGGCGGGCGAAGCGGCGATAGACGTCCTCGAGCGCCGTGCCGATGGTCCGCTGGGCAATGGCCGCCGGCGGCCGGTCGGCCGGGTCGAGCAGCAGCCAGGTCTCGGTGCGCTTGTAGGGTCGGCCGCGGGCGTGCATCGCCCGGACGGCGAGCACGACTGCGAGCCCGGTGACCAGAACCGCGCCGGCGCGCAGCAGGGCCAGGGGATCGTGGGCAAAGCCGATCAATCCGCAGGCGATCGCCAGTGCCGCGAAGCCGCAGCCCCGTGCCACGGATGCCTCGGCCGCTCGCTCGACCTGGTTCACCAGCGGGCCTTCCGGATCGCCGTCCCTCAGCCTCTAGAGGTGCCGCTCGGTGGCCGGTTCGGCAAGGGTTGCCGAGCCGGAATCGGGCGTCGGTCAGAAGCCGAAGGTGAAGAGATTGCCGAACGCCGGCAACGCGATCAGCGCCATGGTGACGAGCCAGATCCAGTAGCTCTTCTCATCGGTCTCGGTGCGGCCGGTGAAGCGCTCGAAGAGGGCGGCCGGGATGCCCGCCAGGATCAGGCAGAAGGTGGCGAACATCAGCGACGAAAAGAGGAAGATCAGCGGCACGAAGCCGAAGAACACGTCACCGACGAGCTGGATCGCGAAGATCACCACGGCCGGCATCAGCGGGTGGAACAGCCCGGCGACGATGGCGAAGGCCATGATGGCGAAGACGAAGGCGTTCTTGCTCATCGGCTCACAGGCCGCCCGGCTGCTGGAAGGCACCCAGCGATGCGAAGAGGAGGAAGAGGGCGATTCGCGCGAAGAAGGTCCAGACGAGGGTGAAGGCGACGACGATGCCGTGCGGGACGGCCTGCGGGGTCACCAGGGCAACGATACGGACAGCGGGCTCGGTCAGGAGAACGAAGAACCGCATGATGAAGTTGCCCGAGTCCTCCGGCAGGAAGAGGCCCAGCAGCAGGCGGCCGGCGAGGGTGTACAGCAGCGCCGCGAGCAGGAAGTTGGCGATCTGGAAAAGGGCGGCGGCGACGAGCATGCGGGTCCCTGGCGGTTGGCGTGGTCGTCCTATCCGCAGGCGGCGCGGTGCGGCAAGAAAAAGGGGCGGTGCGCGCGGGCACCGCCCCTCGAACGATCAGGCGGAGGCGCCGGTCAGGTCGCCTTGTCCTGCATGATGGTCTCGCCGCGCGGGCGGCGGACCTCGTCGATGAAGTTCTGCAGCTCGCGGGACGGCGCGGGCGTGATCTTGCTCACGAGCCACATCACCAGGAAGCCCGCCGGCAGGCCGAAGATCGCCGACGAGATGTTGTTGATGTTGAACCAGCCGACCTTCGAGTGGATCATCGCCGCCGCCTCGGCATAGGGCAGCGCCAGGGCGGCCGTCAGGTCGACGACCGGAGCACCGGTGACCGGGTTGAGGTTCGAGACCATCCCGAACATGGTCACCCCCTCGACCGGGAAGTAGCGGGTGACGACCAGGTAGAAGAGGGTGACGAAGAAGCCGACGAACATGCCGGCGATCGCCCCTACGGTCGTCGTCCGCTTCGACCAGACCCCCATGACCAGGGCCGGGAAGAGCCCGCCCGCCGCGAGGCTGAACGCCCAGGAGACCATGGCCAGGATGTCGGCCGGCCGGGTCGAGGCGGTGTAGGCGGCGGCCAGTGCCACCAGCACCAGGAGGATGCGGGCGATCACCAGCCGCCGATGCGCCGGCGCGTTCGGGTCGATCATCTTGTAGTAGATGTCGTGGCTGAGCGCGTTGGCGATGGCGAGCAGAAGCCCGTCGGCGGTGGAGAGGGCCGCGGCCAGGCCACCGGCGGCCACCAGGCCGGCGATGACGTAGGGCAGGCCCGCGATCTCCGGCGTGGAGATGACGATCACGTCGGTGTTGATCGTCAGGTCCTGCCACCGCAGCAGGCCATCGTGGCCTTCGATGGCACCGCAGGCGGCGACCACCGAGGCGACATCCTTCGCCGCGGCACCGCAGACGGTGACGAGATTGAGGTTGCCGTAGGTGTAGATCCAGGCCGGCAGCGCCTCGAGCCCGGCGCCGATCACGTTCTGGTAGACCTCGAGCTTCGCGAACGCCGCATAGGCCGGGGCCGTGAAGTAGAGGAGGAAGATGAAGAACAGCGACCAGGCGACCGACTTGCGCGCATCACGCACCGATGGGGTGGTGAAGTAGCGCATGAGGATATGCGGCAGCGAGGCCGTGCCGACCATGAGGCAGAGGATCAAGGCGAAGTAGTTGGCCGGGCTGTAGCTGGTGAACGGCAGGATATGCTGCTTCATGGTCTCGGGGGCGAGGCCCGTGGCCATCATCTGCTGCTCGAGGGCGGTGATCTCCTGCAAGGCGCTGCCGTAGACCAGCTGCGGGATCGGGAAGCCGAAGTTCTTGGTCGAGAGCCAGATGACCGGGATCAGGTAGGCGATGATCAGCACGATGTACTGGGCGACCTGGGTCCAGGTGACCGCCCGCATGCCGCCGAGCATCGAGCAGAGCAGGATGCCCAAGAGGCCGACGAAGACGGCGATCTCGAACGAGATCCCGAGGAAGCGCGAGGCGATGATGCCGGTCGCGAAGATCTGCGCCACCACGTAGGTGAAGGAGCAGGCGAACAGCACGATGATGCCCATGAACCGCGCGGCGTTGCCGCCGTAGCGGGCGCTGAGGAAGTCGGGCACCGTGTAGGCGCCGAATTTCCTCAGGTAGGGGGCGACGAGGATGGCGACGAGCACGTAGCCGCCGGTCCAGCCCAGCACGAAGGCGAGGCCGTCGTAGCCGAGCAGGTAGAGCGAGCCGGCCATGCCGACGAAGGAGGCGCCGGACATCCAGTCGGCACCGGTCGCCATGCCGTTGTAGAGGGCCGGCACGCGCCGCCCGGCGACGTAGTACTCGGAGACCTGCATGGTCCGCGAGAGCACGCCGATGCCGGCATAGACCGCGAGTGTGAAGAAGACGAAGAGGTAGCCGATGACCTGGTTCGGCACTCCCATCTGCTCGAGCACGGCGAGCAGGACGATGAAGGCGGCGAAGCCGCCGGTGTAGAGGCCATAGATCTTGCCGAGATTGTCGACAAAATCGCCTTTTTGCTGGACCGCCATGGTTCTGCCCGCCCTCAGTCGTCTTCGGCCACGCCGAACTCGCGGTCGATCCGGTCCTGGCGCCAAGCGAACCAGAACAGCATGACCACGAAGGCGATGAGCGAGCCCTGGGCCGCCATGTAGAAGCCGATGGGGAACCCGGCGATGACGATGGCGTTGAGCGGGATCACGACCATGTGGATCAAAAAGCCGAAGAAGATCCACAACCCCAGCATGGTGAACATCAGCGACCGGGTCTTGGCCCAGTGCGCCTCCGCGTTGACCGATGGATCAGCCATTTCATTCAACCTCCCGTTGGCGGCCGGCGCATCGGCCGCGGGCAGCCAAACACGGCGCTTAAGCCCCGCCGAGCGCTGGATTCGAGCTCGGGCGACCGCCGTGCCGGGCGGGAGGGTTTTTCCGGATCAAGGTGAAACCCCGCCCAGCCCATAATCCTTCCGCGCGAGACCGGCTGGCTGTCAAGCAAGGCGCGACACTTTGGCTCACCCGCCGGGCGCGCCGCTTGTCGCCGCCGTGGCCCCGGGTACACGCTTCGGCTAGGCTCCCCGGTGCCGGGCCGGCAGCAGCTGGTCGGCCGGCTGCTGCGGGAGGTGGTTCGATGGCGTTCTTCAGGCGGTGGTTCGAGAAGCCGCCTCCGCTCGAGACGGTGGGCGACCTCGTCGATTTCCTCGACGGCAACGCCGCCTTCGTCGCCCAGCGTTGCCTCTTCGAGTATGCGCGGGCACTCGCCGGCTACGGCTGGCAGCCGCTGATGGAGGAGGACGGCTTCCGCAGCGCCATGGAGCAGAGCCGCTGGCGGGCCTATCCCATCGGCCTCGCACTCGTCGCCGAAGTGGTCGAGGGCCAGCTTCGCGCGGCCCTGCCGGGCACGGCACCGCACCTCCTCGTCGCGGTCGAGCGGGCGGCCTTGACGTCGTTCGAGCGCCATCGGCCGCCATCTCTGGTCGAGCCGGAGACGTGGCGGGCGGCGGGCGAGCGGCTGCGGCGGACGGTGGCGGCCCTGCAATCCGGCCCGCCCTTGCCGGTCAAGGACATCGCCAAGCCCGTGGCCGAGGAGATGCTGGGCCTCGTGCCCATCCATCCGCGGTTGCGCGGTCGCGACGCCTTCATGGTGCAGAACAACCTGACCGTCAGCCTGCTCAAGGTGCACGGCGACTTCGCGGCCCGGGCCGACCGCCAGCGGCTGCTGGCCGACCTCCTGGCGGTCGCCGACGGCGTGGTCGACGCCCGATGACCGCGGGCGGCACGACGCCGCTGATCGCGCTCGAGGCCGCCGTCGTCGATTGCGAGACCACCGGGCTCGACCCGGCCAGGGCACGGCTCCTCGAGATCGCCGCGGTGGCGCTCGACGGCGAGCGGATCGGCGAGACGCCACTGTTCGCCACGCTGGTCGATCCGGAGAGGTCGATCCCGCCCGAGGCCACCGCGGTGCACGGTATCGACGCCGCCGCCGTGGCCGGTGCGCCGACCGCCGCGACCGTGCTGCCGCCCTTCGTCGAAGCCGTGGGCCGGCGGGTCGTGATCGGCCATTCGATCGGCTTCGACCTCGCCATCGTCGCGGCCGAGTGCCGACGCGCCGGGCTCGCCCCCTGGGAACCCGCCTGGGTCCTCGATCTGAGACTCCTCGCCGAGGTGGCGGCGCCACGGCTGGCCGGCTATTCCCTGGAGGCGCTGGCCGTCTGGCTCGGGGTCGATCTGGGCCAGCGGCACCGCGCGGAGGGTGACGCGCGGGCGACGGCTGCTCTCTTCTTGGCCCTGCTGCCGCGTCTGCGCGAGGGCGGCATCCGCACGCTGGCCGAGGCCGAGATGGCCTGCCGGGCCTTGACCGCGGTGCTCGACGGGCAGCATCTGGCGGGCTGGGCCGAGCCCGTGGCCTCGCCGGCTCGGCGTGACGCCGAGCGGCGGCTCGGCCGCATCGATCCTTTCGCCTACTGCCACCGGGTGGCCGAGCTCATGGCCAGCCCGCCGGTCGTGCTCGCCGCCGGGACCCGGCTGCGCGAGGTCCTGGCCCGCTTTACCGACGCGCGGATCGGCTCCGTCTTCGTCCAGGACGAGACGGCCGCACTACTCGGCATCCTCACCGAGCGGGACGCGCTCCGGGCGATCGACTGCGACGGTGCTGCGGCCCTCGAGCGGACCGCTGGTGCCTTGATGACCACGCCGCTGGTGACGATCGGTGCGGACGCCTTCGCCTATCGGGCGATCGGTCGGATGGACCGGTTCCGGATCCGCCATCTGGGCGTCACGGACGAGGCCGGCCGCCTCGTGGGTGCCCTCTCGATGCGCGACCTCCTGCGCCTTCGAGCGCAAGAGGCAGTCAATCTCGGCGACGCCCTGGACGTAGCGTCCGACGTGCCGGCCCTCGCCCGGGCCTGGGCGAGCCTGCCGCTGGTGGCCGAGGCGCTGCTGGCGGAGGGCATCGCCGCCCCGGCGGTGGCGGCGGTGGTCTCGAGCGAGGTGGCGAGTCTGACCCGGCGGGTGGCCGAGCTGGCCCTGGACCGGCTCGCGGCCGAGGGGCAAGGGCCACCGCCCCGCCCCTTCGCCGTCGTCGTCCTGGGCTCGGTGGGCCGCGGCGAGAGCCTGCTCGCGATGGACCAGGACAACGCCCTGGTCTACGCCGACGGGCCCGATCCGGACGAGACCGTCGATCCCTGGTACGCCGCCTTCGGCGAGCGGCTCGCCGACATGCTGCACGCGGTCGGTGTGCCCTACTGCAAGGGCGGGGTGATGGCCGCGAAGCCGGCGTGGCGCGGCTCGGTATCGAGCTGGGAAAAGCGGATCGCGGACTGGCTGCGCCGGTCGCGGCCCGAGGACCTGCTCGACGTCGACATCTTCTTCGACCTCAGGCCGGTTTTCGGCGAGGTGGCCCTGGCCGAGCAGCTGCGCCGCCAGGCCTTCGCCGCGGCGGCGCCGGCCACGGATTTCATCAAGCTCCTGGCCGAGGCCGGGGCGGCCGGCGGCTCGCCGTTCGGGCTGTTGGGCGGCCTGCGCGAGACCGATGGGCGGATCGACCTCAAGCAGGCCGGCCTCTTCCGCGTCGTCACCACCGCCCGCTGCCTTGCCATTCGCCACGGCGTCACCGACCGGGGGACGGGCGACCGGCTGCGGGGCCTGCTCCGGCGCGGGCTCGGCGGACGGGAGGACCTCGAGGGCTACATCGCGGCGCAGGCACTCCTCCTCGGCCTCGTGCTGCGCCAGCAGCTCGTCGACATCAGGGCCGGCAGCCGGCCGGGCAATGCGGTCCGGCTCGACCGCCTGGAGCGGCGCGAGCGGGCCGAGCTCAAGGCGGCGCTGAAGGCCCTGCAGGCCGCGCCGGACCTCGTCCGCGACCTCCTGTTCGCCGCGCCGAAGCCGGGCCGGGAGCCTGCGTAAAAAACGAGCAGGCGTGGCCGGCGGCCTATCGAAATCCGCTGCGACCGGGTGTAGAACGGCCGGTACGAGTCGCCCCGCCGGGCCAGCGCGCGAGGCCACCCGCCGGATGATCTGGCCGCCGTGCGAGAAGGACGAGAGACGGGGTGTTCGAACGCTCCATTCCCGAATGGTTGCGCCATTCACCGACCCCGAGTGCGCGGGGCTTCGCGGTCCTCTCGGCCCTCGAGGCGATGATCCGGGGCTTCGTCGTCTCGGTCTATCCGCTCGCCATGTATCGGGCCTTCGGCGACGCGGCCGTCGTCTCGATGCTGTATTTTCTGATCGGTCTCCTGTCGCTGCTGGCCGGCCTCCTGGTGCCGTGGCTCACCCGCTTCCTGCCGCGGCGCTGGATGTACACGACCGGCTGCGGGCTGGCGCTGGCCGGCTGCGGGCTGGCGATGCTGGGCGGCCAGTGGATTGCCCTGGCGCTGCTCTGCAGCACGATCGCCACGGTCACCATCTTCGTCTGTCTCAATGCCTACGTGCTCGACTACATCGCCCGCGCCGAGCTCGGCCGGACCGAGACCCTGCGCATGTTCTACGCGGCCGTCGCCTGGACGGTGGGGCCGGCGACCGGGGTCTGGCTGCTGAGCCTGTGGCCGGCAGCACCTTTCCTCGTCTCCGGCTTCTTCGCGCTGGTCCTGCTCGTCGTCTTCTGGGCGATGCGGCTCGGCAACGGCAAGCTGATCACCCGGGCCCGCGGGCCGGCCCCGAACCCGCTCGCCTATCTTGGCCGGTTCTTCGCCCAGCCCCGGCTGATCGCGGGCTGGCTGTTCGCCGTGCTGCGCTCCTGCGGTTGGTGGGTCTATGTCGTCTACCTGCCCATTTTCGCTGTGCAGTCGGGCCTCAGCGACAAGGTCGGGGGGATGGGGTTGTCGCTGACCAACGCGCTCCTCTTCACCACGCCCTTGATGCTGCGCTGGATGCAGGCGCACACCGTCAGGGCGACCATCCGGCTCGGCTTCTTCATGGCCGGCACGGCCTTCGTGTCGGCCGCCGTCCTCTCGCCCGTCCCCTGGGCCGCAGTGCTCCTGCTGATGTCCGGCTCGCTCTTCCTCATCCTGCTCGACATCTCGGGCGGCCTGCCCTTCCTGATGGCGGTCAAGCCCGCCGAGCGCACGGAGATGAGTGCGGTCTACTCCAGCTTCCGCGACGTCTCGGGCATCGTCACCCCGGGGGCCGCCTGGGTTGTCCTGCTGGTGGCACCGCTCGCCGGCATCTTCGCGGTGGTCGGCTCGGGCCTGCTCGGGATGTGGCTCCTCGCCGGCCGGCTGCACCCGCTGCTCGGCGTGGCCGGGCCGCGCCGGGCCGAGCTGCGTGGCCCGAGGCGGCCCATGGCGGCCGAGTGAGCCGGCCAGGAAGTCCCTCGACTTGATCGGTGGCCGCTGCCCGGCGATGCTGCGGCCAACGTCGATCGAGGGAGCGCCGGACATGCAGTACACAGAGCTCGGGCGGACCGGGCTGCGCGTCGGCGTCGCCGGGCTGGGCTGCGGCGGCAGCAGCCGGCTCGGGCTCGGCCAGGGCAAGAGCGAGCGCGAGGCCGCGGCGATCGTGCGGCAGGCCTTCGATCGCGGCGTCAACCTCTTCGACACCGCCATGGCCTACGGCACCGAGACCGCGGTCGGCATGGCGCTCGCCGACCTGCCGCGCGACGAGGTGGTGGTGGCGACCAAGAGCCAGATCGCCGGCGGCGGTCGCCTTTTCTCACCCGAGGAGATCGGCCGCAATCTCGACGCATCCCTGGCCCGGCTCGGCCTCGACCACATCGACGTCTATTTCCTGCATGCGGTGCGGCCCGAGCACTACGGTCACGCGCTGACCCTGCGCGAGGCCCTGGGCGACGCGCGCCGGGCCGGCAAAATCCGCCATCTCGGCATCACCGAAACCGGCCCGTTCGATCCGGGCCACGCGATGCTCGGGCAGGCGACGCAGGATCCGGCCTGGGAGGTCGTGATGGTGGCCTTCCACATGCTGCACCAGAACGCCCGGACGAAGGTTTTCCCGCAGACCCTGGCGAACGGCATCGGTACGCTCGCGATGTTCGCCGTGCGGGCCATCTTCAGCCGCCCCGAGCGGCTGCGCCAGGCGATGCGCGAGCTCGCCGCCGCGGGCCAGGTGCCCGTCGAGCTGGGGGCGAAGGACGAGCCGCTCGACTTCCTCGTCCGCGACCACGGTGCCGCGAGCCTGATCGATGCGGCCTACCGCTATGTCCGCCACGAGCCCGGGGTCGACGTGGTGCTGTTCGGCACCGGCGATCCGGCGCATCTCGACAGCAACATCGCCTCGATCCTCCGCCCGCCATTGCCCGAGGCCGCGACGCGGCGGCTGCGTGCGCTCTTCGGCCGTCTCGAGGGCGTCGGACTCGACCTGCCGACCAGGGGCTAGCCCGGCTCGACCACCTGCTCGGTGGCGAGGCCACGGCAGTCCATCTCGAAGTCGAGGCCCTGGACCGGCGGGCGGTGGTAGTGCCACGTGAGCCCGTGCGCCGCCGCCCCGCGGGCGACGATCTCGTTCGCCAGGAAGGGGTGGAGATCGAAGACGGTGTAGACCTGGGTGGCCGTGGTGTCGCCCCAGCCGCAGCCGAGCACGGCCATGCGGCGCTCCATCTCGCCCAGGACGAAGCGCGCCTTCTCGGCCAAGCCCGCGGGGCTGGTGTCGCCCAGCCGGACGATGTGATCCCGGTAGCTGGCCTTGCCCTCCGGCGCCTCGCCGCTGCCGGCGACCACGAAGGAGGGTGACGCGGCGGGAGCCACGACAGTGAAGCAGAAGGCGTGGAACGTGGGCTCAGCCGGCGGCTCGATGTCGGGGCAGACATTGCTGCGGGCCACCGGGTTGCGGCCGTCCCGGTAGATGCCCCACTGCTCGAGCACGCCGCAATAGGCGGCATTGAAGCGGTGAAACCCGTCCTCGGTGAACGGCTCGGGCGAGCGCAGCTCGCAGGCGCAGAAGGCGGCGAGGGGTCGCCCGGCTTCCTCGATGAGCCGCCCGATGCGGGCGAACCCGGCCGCGAGAGCCACGGGGCGCCGAAAGCGGACGCGGACGATCGCGTGGCCGGGGCTCGCCGCGACCCCGCCGGAATACTGGCTCACCCCTGGCACGTAGCGATAGCCGCCCGGCGCGAAGTCGACCGCTGACACGTCCCTGATCCCCCGGCGTTGCGCCGTCACCCGACGGCACCGCACCAGACCAGAAAGCGGGCGTCCTGTACACTGGGCGGAATCGTCCGGGCGATGCGGCAAGACGGTCCTGTCCCGGCATCGCCGATCCCCAGGCCGACGCGCCGGTGATCGCCAACGGCCGGGGCGCGGCTGCCGCCGCCTTCGCCATCGTCGCTCGCTGCTTCCCCGCCCACGCCGGCCATTCACGCTGTTGCGAACCCTCCCCCCCGAAGCTATGGTCCGGCCGCCACGGAGGGATGGCCGAGTGGTTTAAGGCGCACGCCTGGAAAGCGTGTTGGGGGCAACTCCTCGCGGGTTCAAATCCCGCTCCCTCCGCCATGACACCAGGAATTTCAATAGTTTGGCACAGATTTCACAAACTTTCCAACATACCACCTAACATCCGTCAAGGTGGTTGAGGCTAGCGAAAAAGGCCGGCATCCGAAGGCGCCTGCCGTTTCGACAGCTACGACGTCCGGTGCCCGCGTAACTTGGCCTCCTGCACCCATACCAATGTCGTTGCGGTGCTCGATCACCAAGTTACCACTTTAGTCCGCATCGCCCTCAGAGCCTGTCCGAAAAGTTCTTGTGCGCTCTTGGTTGCTTGCGAGTCTCCT
>CAYWSB010000103.1:0-5177 GCA_964460465.1 uncultured Geminicoccaceae bacterium
GAGTCGGGGCGGGCGCCGCGGCGGCGGCCGCCCGCGTCGGCAGCGGCGCCGGGCTCGCCGGCTGGGCCGCCGGCATCGGGGTCGTGGTGACGGGCTCCGGGTCTTTCTTGCGGAACATCGGTGACGCTCTCCTGAGGTGACGGAAGGAACGAATACGGTACGACTAAACGTGACGCAGTTCTACCAGGGGTGGCCGCGATTACCAACCCGCCAGCGTGCCCCGGCGCCGCATTCAGCAGCCCGGCAGCGGTCCGAGCTCGGCGGCGAGCCGGCGGGTGATCGCGAGCCCGAACGGGGTGGGGGCCAGGGCCGGGGCCCGGTCGTGCACCGCGTCCAGATCCAGCCCCAGGCGCAGCGCCACCAGCCGCTTGCCGTAGCAGAGCAAAGCCGGGATCGACTGCATCACGAAGGTGATGGCCGGCAGGATCGTCCGGTAGAGCCGTTCCGCCTCGGCCTCGCGCCCGGCCGCGAAGGCCTCGACGATGCGCACCTGCACGTCGAAGCAGTCCGGGGCCGGGATCAGCCCGGCGCAGCCGGCGCGGAGATTGTCGGTCAGCTCGAGCCCGCCGCGGCCGTTGAACACGGCGAGCCGGCCCTCGGTCGCCGCGATGACCTGCTCGATCTCCACCGCCGAGCCCTCGCCCTTGAGCAGCCGCACGTTCGGATGGTTGCGGCACAGCGCCTCCAGGCTCGCGGCGGAGAGTCCGACGCCCAGATATTGCGGTGCATTCTGGATCGCCACGGGCACCGGCGAGGCATCCGCCACGGCCCCGAAGAAGCGCAGCAGGGCCGGCTCGTCCAGCCCGTCGACCGCCGGCGGCTGCAGGATCACCCAGCCCGCCCCGGCCGCGGCCGCCGCCCGCACGAAGCCCGCCTGCTCCTCGACCGTCCGGCCGAAGACGGTGGCGGCCAGCGGCACCCTGCCGGCCACCGCCTCGCTCACGGTCTCGAGGACCAGATGGCGCTCGGCCGCCGTCAGCTTGCCCACCTCGGTCGCCAGCCCGAGACAGGCGAGGCCGTGCGCCCCGCCGGCGAGGCAGGCCGACACCTGCCGGCGCAGGAGCCCGGGGTCGAGCCCCCCGGCCGCGTCGAAGAAGGCGTAGACGATGGGATGGATGCCCCGAATGGCCCGCCCCGAGTTCCGATCGACGACACTGTCCTCGGCCATCCGCTCCCCACCGACACCACTGCCACGGCCCGACCCGCCGGCGGGCCTCCCCCGGCTCGGCGGCGACGAAGCCGTAGACGATCGCCACCGGCCTGCCTAGAGCCTGTGCGGACGACCGGCAGCGCGGTCGCCGCCGACCGCCGCCGGATCAGCCCGCCGAGGCCCGCCATGTCCGCCCCCGCCGCCGCCAGGAAAGGGCCCACGCCCGGCTCCGCCGCCTTCGTCGTCCTCATCGCCGCCATCCTCACCATGTCGGCGATGACCATCGACATCAACCTGCCGGCCATCCCGGCCACGGCCGCGGCCTTCCAGGCCTCGGAGACCAAGGCCCAGCTCTCGGTCGCCGTCTTCTTCGTGGGATTCGCCCTGGGCCAGGCCTTCTTCGGCCCGGTCTCCGACCGCTTCGGCCGGAAGCCGGTGCTGGTCCTCGGCATCCTGGGCTACCTCGCCGCCACCGTCGCCTGCGCGCTGGCGCCCACCATCGACAGCCTCCTGGCGGCACGGCTGGCCCAGGGCCTGGCGGCGGCCAGCGGCCCGATCCTCGGCCGGGCCATCGTCCGCGACCGCTTCGAGGGGGCCGAGATGGCGCGCGTCATGTCGTTCGCCCTGGCCGCCTTCATCACCGCCCCGCTCATCGCCCCCTCGATCGGGGCGGTGATCCTGGGCGTCGCCTCCTGGCGCTGGATCTTCTGGTTCCTGGCCCTCTACGGGGCCGTGCTCCTGGCTCTGGTCCTGGCGTTCCTCGACGAGAGCCTGAAGACGCCCGACGCGCGGTCGCTGACGCCGCGGCGCGTCGCCGCCGCCTATCGGGCGGTGCTGCGCGATGCGGTCTCGCGCCGCTACGGCGCCGCCGTCATCCTCGCCATCGCGATGCTGCTCTCCTACCTCGTCAGCGCCGCCCCGATCTTCATGACCGGCTACGGCCTCTCGGCCGCCGCCTT
Organism: uncultured Geminicoccaceae bacterium; assembly: GCA_964460465.1. Lineage (GTDB taxonomy): Bacteria > Pseudomonadota > Alphaproteobacteria > Geminicoccales > Geminicoccaceae > SLRI01. The sequence continues at coordinate 2,110 of CAYWSB010000103.1, forward strand.
CGGCGTCGTCTTCGCGCTGATCGCGGTGTGCTCCGCCCTCGGCAGCCTGGTCAACACCCGCCTCGTCCGCCGCCTGCCGCTCGAGACCATCGTCCGCGGCGCCTTCGTCGGGGCGGCGCTGGCGATGCTCCTCGGCCTCGGGCTCGTGGCACTCGGCCGGGGCATGCCCTTCGCCCTGGTCCTGCCCTTCGGCGCCTTCTTCTTCGCCTTCAACATCATCGTCGCCAATGCCACCACCCTCGCCATGCGCCCGCACGGCGATATCGCCGGGGCCGCGGCCTCGGTGCTGGGCGTGCTGCAGAGCCTGATCCCGGCCGGAATCGCGATGCTGGTGGCGGCGCTGCACGACGGCACGCCCCGGCTGGCGATGCTGGTCATGCTGGGCCTGGCGCTCGCCGGCCTCTGGCTGGTGCGAGCCGGCGTCGCTCAGACGACGAGCGCCCCTTCGTGACGCAGCAGCCAGGCCTTGCGCTCGAGCCCGCCGCCATAGCCCGTCAGGCTGCCGTCGGCGCCGATCACCCGGTGGCAGGGCAGGACCAGCGAGACCGGGTTCCTGCCGTTGGCGGCGCCGACCGCCCGCATCGCCTTGGGCCGGCCGATCGCCTGCGCGAGCTCGCGGTAGCTCCAGGTGTGACCCGCCGGGATCTGCCGCAGCGCATGCCAGACCAGGAGCTCGAACTCGGTGCCGCGCACCGCCACCGGCAATGCGTCGAGCGCCGTGATCTCGCCCGCGAAATAGGCCTGCACCGCCCGCGCGAAGGACGAGCCGGGGCCGTGGTCGGGCGCCACCCCGTCGACGAAATCGAGCGCATGCAGCGCCCGGCCGTCGTGCCGGATCCGGACCGTGCCGATCGGCGAGGCCACGTGCTCGGTAGCGAGATCCGGGTGCTCGGCCATCCGAGGCATATGGCAAGCCTGCCCCGGACGCGCTAGACCGGCCCTCGCCGGACCAGGGAAGCACGTCATGCAGCGCCTCGACGAGACCGCCAAGGGAGTGTTCATCATCGCCGCCACCCCGTTCACCGAGACGGGCGAGCTCGACCTCGCCGGCGCGGACCGGCTGGTCGACTTCTATCTCGAGCGCGGCGTCGACGGGCTCACCATCCTCGGCATGATGGGCGAGGCGCAAAAGCTCACCGACACCGAGGCCCTGGCTTTAGCCCGCCACGTCATCCGCCGCGTCGCCGGCCGGGTCCCCGTGGTGGTGGGCGCCTCGGCACCGGGCTTCGCCGCCATGGCGGCGCTGACCCGGGCGGTGATGGACGCAGGCGCCGCCGCGGTGATGGTCCAGCCGCCGGCGACCGCCGCCAAGGGCGACGACGCGATCCTCGGCTACTGCCAGAAGGTGACCGAGACCCTGGGGCCGGACGTGCCCTGGGTGCTGCAGGACTTCCCGCTGGTCTCGTCGGTGCCGATGAGTGCCGCCCTGATCCGCCGGATCATGGCCGAGTGTGCCTCCTGCGTGATGCTCAAGCACGAGGACTGGCCCGGGCTCGACAAGCTCACCGCCGTGCGTGCTGCGGAGGCAAAGGGCGAGCGGCGAATCGCGATCCTCACCGCCAATGGCGGCCTCTTCCTCCCCTTCGAGCTGATCCGCGGCGCCGACGGCACGATGACCGGCTTCGCCTATCCGGAGATGCTGACCGGGGTCTACCGCCTGTTCCGCGCGGGCGAGCGCGAGCGCATGCTCGATCTCTTCGACCTCTATCTGCCGCTGGTCCGCTTCGAGGCCCAGCCGGGCCTCGGCCTCGCCGCGCGCAAGTACGTCCTCTGGCGTCGGGGAGCGCTGCCGAGTCCGGCCCTGCGCGCCCCCGCCCCGGCGCTCACCCCCGACACCCAGGCCGAGATCGAGTGGCTGATGCAGCGGCTCGAGCGCGGCCTCGCCGCCCATGCCTGAAAGCACCCCGATGGACCTCGCCCTCCACCCCTTCGCCGCCGCCGCCTTCGCTCCCTATGGTGCCACGATCGAGCGCCCCGCGGCCGGCGGCGAGACCGTCCTCCACGGCCTCCTGCAGCCCAGCCGGCCCGATGCCGCCCCGTGCGCCAAGCTCGACACCCACAAGGCGGGCACGCTGCCCTTCGCCGCGCCCAGGATGGAGCGGCACGAGCACAGCGAGCAGCTCTTCGTGCCGCTGGCCGAGGCGCGCTACGCCATCGCCGCCGCCCTCCCGGGGCCGGATGGGCAGCCGGACCTCGCCACGCTGCAGGGCTTTCTCGTCCAGGGGACCACGGGCATCTGCTACCGACGCGGCGTCTGGCACCTGCCGATCACCATCCTGGAGCGACCGACCACCTTCCTCATGATGATGCGGGCGGTGGGCGATGCGGCGATCGACACTTCCTGGGCGACGTTGCCGGCGCCGCTCCGGGTCGGCGCCGGCTAGGCGGCCGCGGCTTGCAGCCGGCCCTCGAGATAGAGTGCGATGCCGCGCTGCATGCCGGCGGCACGGATCTCCGCCGGGGTGAGATAGCCGGCCCAGACGATCTCGCGCTGGTCGACCCGCGGCTCGAGCGGGGCGTCGAGGCGGACCTCGTACAGCATGTCCTCGATCAGCCGATTGCCCAGCCGGTAGGCGAGCAGGCCCCGCTCGCGAAACGCCTCGGGGCCGAGCGCGAGGCCCACCTCCTCGAAGAGCTCGCGCCGTGCCGCCGCCGCCGGCGTCTCGTCGCCGACCATCCCGCCGCCCGGCAGGCCCAGGTGCGGCCGGTAGGACTCGCGCACGCAGAGCAGCCGCGGCCCGTGCCAGACCGCGATCGTCGCCCCGCGCCCACCCTTGCCGGTGAGCTGCCAGACGACCTGGGCGCACGGATAGCCCAGCCTGTAGACTGTGCGCCAGAAGGTGTTGACCAGCAGCTCCATTTGCCGTTTTCGTCCCGATCCAGGGCAGAGGGAAGCCCGACCACTCCAGCCGGCAACATGTGACGATGGTAGCCATCAGCGGCAAGGCAAGGCTCGCCGGCGTCCTCGGCTGGCCCGTCGGCCACTCGAAGTCCCCCCTTTTGCACAACTACTGGTTTGAGCGCTACCATGTCGACGGGGTGTACATGCCCCTCGCGGTCGCCCCGGA
>CAYWSB010000103.1:5277-19239 GCA_964460465.1 uncultured Geminicoccaceae bacterium
GGTTTGAGCGCTACCATGTCGACGGGGTGTACATGCCCCTCGCGGTCGCCCCGGACGACCTCGCGGCGGTCGTCCGGGTCCTGCCCCGGATGGGCTTTCGCGGGGTCAACGTGACGATCCCGCACAAGGCGGTGGTGCTCCCGCTCGTCGACGCGCTCGACCCGCTCGCCGCCGCGATCGGGGCGGTCAACACGGTGCTGATCGACGAAGTCGGGCGGACGCAGGGGTTGAACACGGACGGCATCGGCTTTCTCGCCCACCTCTCGGCCGCGGTCCCCGGCTGGCGGGAGCGCGTGCGCCGGGTGGTGCTGATCGGTGCCGGCGGGGCGGCCCGCGCCCTGGCCGCCACCTTCATCGCCGAAGGGGTGGCGGAGCTGGTGCTCGTCAACCGCACCCTCGAGCGGGCCGAGGTCCTCCTGGCCCGGCTCGATGCCGCCACCACCCGCACTGCGGCCCTGCCCTGGGACGCGCGCCACACCGCGCTCGACGGTGCGGACCTCCTGGTCAACACCTCCAGCCTCGGCATGACCGGCCAGCCGCCGCTCGAGCTCGCCCTGGACGCGCTGCCACCGGGCGCGATCGTCGCCGACATCGTCTACGCCCCGCTCGTCACCCCGCTGCTCGCGGCCGCGGCGGCGCGCGGCAACGCCACGGTGGACGGCCTCGGCATGCTGCTGCATCAGGCCGTCCCCGGCTTCGCCCACTGGGGCGGCGTCACCCCCGCGGTCGACGCCGAGACCCGCGCCGTGGTGGAGGCGACCCTCTAGTCGGCGAGGCAGTCGGCGAGGCTGGTCGCCAGCGCCCTCAGCAGCGCCGGGTAGGCGTCGGGGCCGAGCGCCAGGTCGACGCCCAGGGGGTCGAGCACGCCGGTGCGCGCCTCGCTGCCCTCGACCACCGTCCGGATGATCCGCGGCTCGAACTGCGGCTCGGCGAAGACGCAGGCGGCGTCGAGCTCGGTGATCCGCGCCTGGATCTCCGCCACCCGCGCCGCCCCCGGCTGCACCTCGGGGCTGAGATGGATCGCACCGGCCGCCTCGATGCCGAAATGCGCCTCGAAATAGTGGTAGGCGTCGTGGAAGACGACGAACGGCCGGCCGCGCACCGGGGCCAGAAGATCGTCGATCTCGGCCTCCGCCGCGTCGAGTGCCAGCCCGAACGCCTCGGCATTGCCGGCGTAGCGCTCGGCATGGGCGGGGTCGAGTGCCGCCAGCTCCGCCGCCATCGCCAGGGCGATGACCCGCGCGTTCGCCGGCGACAGCCAGATATGGCCGTCCATCTCGTCCTCGCCGTGCGCATGGTCGTCCCCGTGCGCATGGTCGTCGTCGTGGTCGTGACCATGATCGTGCGCATGATCGTCGTCGTGGTCATGACCGTGGTCGTGCGCTTGGTCGTCATCGTGGTCATCCCCGTGGTCGTGCGCCTCGAACAGCGCTCCTTCGCGGAACGGCAGCAGCGCGATGCCGGGCGCCGCCGTCAGCTGCAGCTGCCGGGCCGAGCCCCCGAGCGCGCCCAGCGGGCGGGCCAGGAACGCCTCCAGCTCGGGGCCGACCCAGACGACGAGATCGGCGTCGCTCAGCGCCTGCGCCTGGCTCGGCCGCAGGCTGTAGGCGTGCGGCGAGGCGCCGGCCTCGAGCAGCACGACCGGCTCGCCGACCCCGTCCAGCACCGCGGCGGCGATCGCGCCGATCGGCAGGATCGAGGTCACGACGCGCGGCGCCTCCTGCGCCGGGGCCATGCCGGCAGTGAAGAAGGTGCCGAAACCGGTGACCAGGACGGTTCCGAGCAGGGCGGCACGGCGCATCGTATCCTCCGCAGGTGTGGGTTGCTAAAAGGGGCCGGGCGGCGACGCTTGCTCGCCCGTTCGACACGTTATAACGTAACCAACGGTCGGCGCCATGGCAATGCCCGTGCCGACCGCCTCGTCCGCGACCAGCCGGGGAGTTCGTCTTGACCGCGACCGTCGACCAACGTCTCGAGCAGGCCGCCGAGCTCTGCCGCAATCGCGGCCAGAGTTTCACCCCGCTGCGCCGGCGGGTGTTCGAGATCGTGCTCGAGGCCGACCGACCGCTCGGCGCCTACGACGTCCTCGACATCCTCGCCCGTGACCGCGGCCGGGTCGCCCCGCCCACCGTGTACCGCTCGCTCGACTTCCTCCTCGAGCAGGGCCTCGTCCACAAGGTGCTGAGTGTGAACGGCTTCGTCGCCTGCTCGGCGGCCAGCCGGCCGCACATGGCCGAGCTCTTCATCTGCCGGCGCTGCGGCAACGCCGTCGAGGTGGCGCGCAAGCTCACCGACCGCCGGCTCGAGGAGACCGCCGCCGGGCTCGACTTCGCGATCGAGACCGTGGTCCTCGAGGTCCGCGGCCTCTGCCGCGACTGCCACCCCGAGCCCGACGACGCGGCCGACGGCGACCCGGAGCCGGCCGCCGCATGACCCGGCGAACCCCGCACGAGCGGCTGGTCGAGGTCCGCGCCGTCTCGATGCGGCTGGGCGACCACCTCGCCCTCGACCATGTCGACCTCGAGGTCGCGGCCGGCGAGATCGTCAGCCTGATCGGCCCCAACGGGGCCGGCAAGTCGACCCTGGTCAAGCTGGTGATCGGCATCCTCGAGCCCACCGCCGGCAGCATCCGCCGCCGGCCCGGCCTGACCTTCTCCTACGTGCCGCAGCGCCTCGCCATCGACCCGACCCTGCCGCTCGCGGTCGGCCGCTTCCTCGACCTGCCGCAGCGCCACGACCAAGCGGCCAAGGCGGACGCCCTCGTCCGGGTGGGGGCCGCCGGCCTCGAGCGGCGGGCGATGCAGGCCCTCTCCGGCGGCGAGTTCCAGCGCGTGCTCCTCGCCCGGGCGCTGCTCCGCGATCCCGACCTCCTGGTGCTCGACGAGCCGGCCCAGGGCGTCGACCATCTGGGCCAGGCCGAGTTCTTCCGGCTGATCGACCGCATCCGCCGCGAGAGCGGCTGCGGCGTGCTGATCGTCAGCCACGACCTGCACCTGGTGATGGCCGCCACCGACCGGGTCGTCTGCCTCAACCGCCACGTCTGCTGCTCCGGCACGCCCGAGGCCATGGGCAGCGACCCCGCCTATCGCGCCCTCTTCGGTCCCAGGGCCGCCGACGCCGTCGCCATCTACCGCCACCACCACGACCACCAGCACTGCCTCTCGGGCGAGATCCGGGACCGCGCCGCCGCGGCGGCCCCGGAGCGGGAGACCGCCTGATGCTGCCGGAGTTCCTGCTCCGCGGCTGGCTCGCCGGCATCGCCGTGGCCGCGGTGGCCGGCCCGCTCGGCTGCTTCGTCGTCTGGCGGCGCATGGCCTATTTCGGCGACACCCTGGCGCACGGGGCACTCCTGGGCGTCACGCTCGGCATCCTCTCGGGCGTCGACCTGACCCTCGCCGTGGCCGTCAATTCCGCCGTCATCGCGCTTCTCGTCGTCGCCATGCAGCAGCAGCAGAAGCTGGCCTCGGACACGCTCCTCGGCATCCTGGCCCACTCCGGCATCGCCATCGGCCTCGTCATCCTCGGCCTCGTCGGCGGCATCCGGGTCGACCTGCTCGGCTACCTCTTCGGCGACATCCTGGCGGTGAGCTGGCAGGACGTCGTCGTCACCGTCCTGGGCGGCGTGCTGGTCCTGGCCGTGCTCTGGCACCACTGGTCGCTGCTCATCTTCGCCACCCTGCACGACGAGATGGCGCGCGCGGAGGGCGCCCCCGTCGTGCGGCTCAAGATCGTCCTGATGCTGCTCGTGGCACTGGTCATCGCCGCCGCCATGAAGATCGTGGGCATCCTCCTGATCACCTCGATGCTCATCATCCCGCCGGCCGCGGCACGGCAGGTCACCCGCACGCCCGAGGCCATGGCGCTCGTCGCCGCCCTGGTCGGCGGCGTCGCCGTCACCCTCGGCCTCGTCTTCTCCTGGCATGCCGACACCCCGGCCGGGGCGAGCATCGTCGTCACCGCCCTGGCCCTGTTCCTGGTGGCCCAGCTCGCCGGTGCCCTGGTCGACCGGGCCCTGCGCGGCTAGCGACTACCATCCGGCACTCGCCGTCCGCCGCCGGGGCTGCTAGACCCGATCGGAACGGACGCGACGGGGGAGGCTGCGGCATGACGACCGCGGAGCAACGCATCGCCGGGATCAGGCCCGGGCTCAAGGCCTGCGTGACGGCCGGGGCAGGGGGCATCGGCCGGGCGATCGCCGACGGGCTGATCGCCCACGGGGCGCGGGTGGTCGTCAGCGACATCGACAAGGCGGCCCTGGCCGATTTCCGCGCCAGCCACCCGGGCCATCGCGCGGTCGAGGCCGATGCCGGCACCGAGGCCGGCATGGCCCGGCTCTTCGACGCGGTGCGCGAGGATTTCGGCGGCCTCGACCTCCTGGTCAACAATGCCGGCATCGCCGGACCGACGGCGGCGGTCGAGGACATTTCCACCGAGGCCTGGCAGCAGACGGTGGACGTCAACCTGACGGGCCACTTCTATGCGCTCCGCGAGGCCGTCCCGCTCCTCAAGGAGCGCCAGGACGGAGCGATCGTCATGATCAGCTCGGTCGCCGGCCGCCTCGGCTACGCCTACCGGCTGCCCTACGCGGCGACCAAATGGGCGGTGGTCGGCATGGCCAAGTCCCTCGCCGTCGAGCTCGGATCCCACGGCATCCGCGTCAACGCCATCCTGCCCGGCATCGTCGAGGGGCCGCGGATCGACGGCGTGATTCGCGCCAGGGCCGACACTGTCGGCATCTCGTTCGAGGAGATGCGCGAGCGCTACCTCGACAAGACCTCGCTGAAGCGGATGGTGACCGCCCAGGACATCGCCGACACGGTCCTCTTCCTGGTCTCGCCCATGGGCCGCAACGTCACCGGCCAGGCGCTCTCGGTCTGCGGCGACGTCTGGTCGATCTGAGGAGCAAACCCATGCAGATGGCAGTCGCCATCGTCGGCACCGGCCTCGTCGGCCGCGCCTGGGCCATCGCCTTCGCCCGGGCCGGCAACGCCTGCCGGCTCTACGATGCCACCCCCGGTGCGGCGGCCGCTGCCATGGACCGGATCGCACCGCTGCTCGACGACATGGTCGAAGCCGGCCTCCTCGACGCCGCGGCGCCGGTGCTCGACCGTCTGCAGCCGGTCGACAGCCTGGCCGAGGCGCTCGAGGCCGCAGCCTGGATGCAGGAGAGCGTGCCCGAGAATCTCGAGCTCAAGCGCACCCTCTGGGCCGAGCTCGACAACCTGGCCCCATCGCCCGCCATCCTCGCGAGCTCGACCTCGGCAATCGTGCCCTCGAAGTTCACGGAAGCCCTGAAGGGCCGCGGCCGCTGCCTCGTGGCCCACCCGCTCAACCCGCCCTACCTGATCCCGGCGGTCGAGCTGGTGCCGGCCCCCTGGACCACGGCCGCGACCATGCGGCGCGCGGCCGCGGTGATCGAGGGCATCGGCATGGCGCCCATCGTGATGGCCAAGGAGCTCGACGGCTTCGTGATGAACCGGCTGCAGGGGGCGCTGCTCGAGGAGGCGTTCCGCCTGGTCGAGGGCGGCTACTGCTCGACCGAGGACGTCGACCGCGGGCTCAAGCACGGCCTGGCACTGCGCTGGTCGTTCATGGGCCCGTTCGAGACCATCGATCTCAACGCCCCGGCCGGCGTGCGCGACTACTGCGTGCGCTACCAGCACATCTACGAGAACCTGCATCCCTCGATGCAGCGCCGCGCCGACTGGACCGGCCCGGTGCTCGACCGGATCGAGACCGAGCGGCGGGGCAGGGTCCCGGCCGACCAGCTCGATGCGCGCCAGCGCTGGCGCGACCAGCGGCTGATGGCGCTCGCCGCCCACAAGAAGCAGGCCGCCAAGGACATCGGAGACTGACATGGACAAGGTCATCATCACCTGCGCCGTCACCGGCTCGATCCACACGCCCTCCATGTCGCCGCATCTGCCGGTGACCGCCGAGGAGATCGCCGATGCCGCGATCGGGGCCGCCGAGGCTGGGGCCGCCATCGTCCATCTCCACGCCCGCGACCCCGAGACCGGCCGGCCGGACCAGCGCCCCGAGGCGTTCAAGCCCTTCCTCCAGGTGATCAAGCAGCGCTCGGACTGCGTGGTCAACATCACCACCGGCGGCGCGCCTTCGATGACCATCGAGGAACGGGTGAAGCCCGCCGCGACCTTCGCCCCGGAGGTGGCCAGCCTGAACATGGGCTCGATGAACTTCGGCCTCTTTCCCATGCTCGCCCGCTTCAAGGACCTCAGGCACGACTGGGAGCGCCAGCATCTCGAGAACAGCCGCAACCTCGTGTTCAAGAACACTTTCCAGGACATCGAGTACATCCTGACCACCTGCGCCGAGAACAACACCCGCTTCGAGTTCGAGTGCTACGACATCAGCCACCTCTACACCCTGGCGCACTTCCTCGACCGCGGCATCGTCCGGCCGCCGCTCTTCGTCCAGTCGGTGTTCGGCATCCTCGGCGGGATCGGCCCGCACCCCGAGGACGTGCTGCACATGAAGCGCACCGCCGACCGCCTGTTCGGCAAGGACTACCACTGGTCGGTCCTGGGGGCGGGCCGCAACCAGCTCCCCATCGCCGCCATCTCGGCCGCCATGGGGGCCAATGTCCGGGTCGGCCTCGAGGACAGCTTGTGGCTGGGCAAGGGCCGGCTCGCCGAAAGCAACGCCGCCCAGGTTCGTGCCGCCCGGCAGATCATCGAGGGGCTCGGCCGCGAGGTCGCCACCCCCGACGAGGCGCGGGCGATCCTCGAGCTCAAGGGCCGGCACGACGTCCGCTTCTGATGGCGCCACCGCCGGCCACCGAAAGCAGGGCCGCCACCGCCGCCCGGCCGCACGCCTCGCGGCCGGCCCGGGGCATCTTCTGGATGGGCACCTCGGCCTTCGCCTCGTCCTCGATGAACGGCATGATCCGCGAGGCGTCGGCCGACATCCACGCCTTCGAGGTCGCCTTCTTCCGCAACGTCTTCGGCTTCCTGGCCCTGCTGCCGATGCTGCTCAACAGCGGTGTCAAGGCCACGATGCGCACGAGCCGGCCGCTGCTGCACGCCTGCCGCGGCGTGCTCAACGCCGTGGCCATGCTCTCCTTCTTCTACGCCGTCACCGTCACCCCGCTCTCGACCGTGGCGGCCCTGGGCTTCACCGCCCCGCTCTTCGCCGCCGTCCTGGCCATCCCGATCCTCGGCGAGCGGCCCGGCTGGCGCCGCTGGGCGGCGCTGGCCGTGGGCTTCCTGGGAGCCCTCGTCATCGTCCGCCCGGGCTTCCACGAGGTCAGCCTCGGCATGCTCATGGTGCTGCTCTCCTCGGCCGCCTGGGCCGGGGCACTCATCGTCATCAAGATCCTGGCCAGGACCGATTCCAGCCTCACCATCACCATTTACGCCGCCCTCTTCCTCACCCCCATCACGCTGGCCGCGGCCCTCCTCGTCTGGTCCGCACCCGCCCCCTTGACCTGGCTCCTCCTGGTCGGCATCGGCATCTTCGGCAGCCTCACCCAATGGTCGATCGCCCAGGCCTTCCACGAGGCCGACGCCACCGTCGTCCTCCCCCTCGACTTCACCAAGCTGCTCTGGGCCAGCCTCATCGGCTACCTCTTCTTCGCCGAGATCCCCGACCCCCTCACCCTCCTCGGCGGCTGCATCATCCTCTCCTCCGTCGTCTACGTGACCTACCGCGAGCGCCGGCAGGCCTGACCCGCCATCGACCGGCACCTTGATCCAGGGCAAAGCCGCGGCGCGCCCGTGTGCTAGGCTCGGCCGGAATCGAGAGAGGGGAGCGCCATGCCTGCCAGAATGAAAGCCGCCATCTTCGTCGAGCCCGGCCGGATCGTGCTGGACGAGAAGCCGATCCCCGACGTCGGCGCCAACGACGCCGTCATCCGGGTGACCACCACCACCATCTGCGGCACCGACGTCCACATCCTCAAGGGCGAGTACCCGGTCGCGAGGGGCCTGACCATCGGCCACGAGCCGGTCGGCGTCATCGAGAAGCTCGGCAGCAACGTCACCGGCTACCGCGAGGGCCAGCGGGTCATCGCCGGTGCGATCTGCCCCTCCGGCCACAGCCACGCCTGCCTCGACGGCCTGCACAGCCAGGACGGCCCCGGCACGGCGCACGGCCTCAAGCCCATGGGCGGCTGGCGCTTCGGCAACACCATCGACGGCGCCCAGGCCGAGTACCTCCTCGTCCCCGACGCCATGGCCAACCTCGCCCCGGTCCCCGACCACCTGACCGACGAGCAGGTCCTGATGTGCCCGGACATCATGTCGACGGGTTTCGCCGGCGCCGAATCCGCCAACATCAAGATCGGCGACACGGTCGCCGTCTTCGCGCAAGGCCCGATCGGCCTCTGCGCCACCGCCGGTGCGAAGCTCCGCGGCGCCACCACCATCATCGCCGTGGATGCCGTGCCCGAACGGCTCGCCATGGCGAGGAAGCTGGGTGCGGACGAGGTCGTGAACTTCAAGGAAACCGACCCCGTGGACGCGATCATGCGCCTGACCAAAGGCCGCGGCGTCGATGCGGCGATCGAGGCCCTGGGCCTGCAGTCCACCTTCGCGGCCTGCCTCAGGGTCCTCAAGCCCGGCGGCACCCTCTCCAGCCTCGGCGTCTACAGCTCGGACCTGACGATCCCCTTGGCCGCCTTCCACGCCGGCCTCGGCGACAACAGGATCGTCACCAGCTTGTGCCCCGGCGGCAAGGAGCGCATGCGCCGCCTCATGAACGTCATCGCCGGCGGCCGCCTCGACCTCGGCCCGCTGGTCACCCACCACTACAAGCTCGACGACATCGAGGCCGCCTACGACCTCTTCGCCAACCAGCGCGACGGCGTGCTCAAGGTCGCCATCGCCGCCTGAGCGCCGCCACCAAAGAGAAGGGCCCGCCGTCGGGCGGGCCCATCCCGGGTCCTGGCGGGTGCCGCCCGTGCCTAGTTCTGCGTCGGTGCCGGCTGGCCGGTGTCGCCGGCACCACCCGAATCGTCGCAAGCCGCGAGCGCACCGGCCATCAGCACCACCGCGAAGGCGAGGAAGATGGCGCGCAAACCCCTTGTCCCGATCGTCATGAGCGTGTCCTCCAGCTGTTCGAGCGAACGAGCACGCCGCCGTCGCATGCCGCGACGACGGCCGATCGCTCTGCCGACAAGAACACCGGCCATCGGCGGCCGGTTCCGGAAAATCGGTGACCGCATGCGCACTCAGGCCCGGCCCGCCGCCCCGAGCACCCGCTCGATCTCGAGACCCAGCCCCATCAGCCGCTCGTCCTCGCCACCGGGGGCGGCCGCCATCAGGCTCACCGGCAGGCCGTCCGCATCCGCCCCGCACGGGAGCGCCAAGGCACACATCGTCATGAAATTGACCGGCATGGTGTTCCTCAGCGTCCGCAGGTTGACGCTGTGGAACAGCGCGTCGTCGGCCTCCAGCGGCGCGATTGCCGGGGCCACATGCGGCGTCGTCGGCATCACCAGGAGCCCGTCGCCGAGCAGCCCGCGCAGCTCCGCCTCGAGCTCGACCCGGGCCGCCTGCAGCGTCAAGACGTCGAAGCCGGTGAGCTTCTTGCCCCCCAGGATCCGCGCGGTCACCCGCCGGTCCACCTGCGCCGCCAGCGGCCCGTCGATCAGCGCCTGGTGCACCCTGTAGGCCTCGGCCGCGATCAGCGAGCCGTGCGCCGCCGTCAGCCGCGCGAAGCGGTCGAGTGGCGCCACCGTCCGCCACTCCACCACCGCCCCCGCCGCCGCCAGGGCGTCGAGCGCCGCCCGGAACCGCTCGGCCACCGCCGCGTCGACGTCCTCCGTGTGCACGCTCTCCGGCACCACCAGCCGCACGCCCTCGAGCGACTGCCGCCTGACCCCGCTCGCCACCGCCCCCCGGAGCACCATGTCGGCGAGCACGCAGTCCTCGACCGTCCGCGCCAGCGGGCCCACGGAATCGAGATTGGGCGACAGATCGAACACCCCCGCCTTCTCGATCCGCCCGAAGGTCACCTTGAGCCCGACCACCCCGTTGAAGCTCGCCGGCACCCGCACCGACCCGCCCGTGTCCGTCCCGATCGCAATGGGCACCAGCCCCGCTGCAACCGCCACCCCCGACCCCGACGACGACCCGCCCGGTGCGCGCCTGCCGCCCCGCCCCACCGGCACCGCCGGCGTGCCGAAATGCGGGTTCAGCCCGAGCCCCGAATAGGCGAACTCGGTCAGGTTCAGCTTGCCGACACACACCATCCCGGCCGCGGCCGCCAGCGCCACGATCGGCGCATCCACGGCCTTGGCCGCCGTCTCCCGATAGACCGCCGAGGCCGCCGTCGTCGGCGTCCCCTCGACGTCCACCAGGTCCTTCCACGCGATCGGCACCCCGTCCAACGCCGACGCCGGCCGCCCCGCCGCCAGCCGTGCCTTGGCAGCCTTTGCGTCCGCCAGCGCCCGCTCCGCCGTCACCGCGATGAAGGCCGGATCCGGATAGGCCCCGATCCGCTCCAGGCAATGCTCCGCCAACGCCACCGGACACACCACCCCGGCCTGCAACGCCCGCCCGATCGCCGCCCCCGACCACCCCAGAACCTCACCCACACCCGCCATCACCCGATCCCTCCCATGCCAAGACCCGCCCGGCATCGAAGCATTTGCCACGGCCGTCAAGGGCGCGAGGGAGCGAAAGGGAAGGGGCGGGAAGGACAGGGCAGGGGATCATGATGATCCCCTGCACCCCTGCGGACTTTTGTGGTGGCGTCTGGCCCTAGCTGGTGGCGGTTACGAGCCACCGCCCAGCCTCAGCAATCCGCCACAGCCGCCTCGCGCTTGCAGAAACTGTCTATCCCTTGCAGCTCTAATAGTCTAACCTGCAAGTTCGTAAGCGGCCGCTCAGGGCCGCGTGGGGTCGGCAGGTGCTGCCTTTTCCCGGTAGATAGGGATGAGTTCTTTGAGGCTCTCGATGCCGTCGTCGGTGAAGGCCGGGGTATAGTCTTCGCCGCATCCATGGACGGCGATGACACCGTCTTCAGGCTCCATGTCGATGACGATCGCATGGAGGAAGTTCTCGTCCTCATCCAGCATCTCGGCGACACGGGCGAGGGTAAAGATGGAGACGATGGCGGCCATGCTCAGGCGGCTTGGGCTCGGGCCTGCTGATGAGCTGACCAGTGCCACGGCAGCAGGTCGTCGAGCTTGGCCGGGTCGTGGTCGCGGATGCGGGTGAGGATGTCGGCGAGATAGGCCTCGGGGTTCAGCTCTGAGAGCTTGGCGGTCTCGATGACGGTCATCGCGTCGGCGAGGATCTCGCCGCCGGCATCGGCGCCGGCGAACAAGAAATTCTTTCGGCCGATGCTGATCGGCCTGATCGCGCGCTCGGCGGCGTTGTTGTCGATGGCGACGCGGGCGTCGTCGAGGAAGAGGGTGAAGCTGTTCCAGCGGCCGAGGGCGTAGCGCATCGCCTTGGCGAGGTCCCCCTTGCCGGGGATGCGGTTGAGCTGCTGCTCGCACCAGGTGCGGAACGCCAGGACAAGCGGGCGGCTCTGCTGCTGGCGGGCAGCCAGGCGGCGCTCGAGCGATTGGCCGTTGATCGCCCGCTCGACGTCGTAGAGCTTGCCGATCTGCTCCAGGGCGTCCCTGGCGATCGCGGAGTCGGTGCTCTTCCAGACATCGTGGAAGTCGCGTCGGAGATGCGCCCAGCAGGCGGCCTCGTGGATCCGGGGCGCACCGTCGAGCCCGGGCTCGTAGAGCTTGCGAAAGCCGGCATAGGCGTCGGCCTGCAGGACGCCGATGAAGTTTCTGAGATGCGTCTGCGGATGCTCGCCCTTGCGATCGGGCGAGAACCAGTAGGCGGCGGCAGGTGGATCGCTGCCGCCCCAAGGGCGGTCGTCGCGGACATAGACCCACACCCGGCCTTCCTTCACGCCGCGCTCCCTGCCGGCGAGCTTCATCTTCGGGTCGAGCACGCGGATCGGTGTGTCGTCGGCATGCAGCCGGTCGGCTGCCATCACCTCGGCGCGGATCAGAGTGGCGACCGGGCGGATGGCAGCGGCGGCCTGCCCGCACCAGTCGATGAGGGTCGAGCGGGGGATGTCGGCGCCCATGAATGGCCAGGAGGCCATTCATCCGATCTCTGCAAGAGACGCGGCCAGCAGGCCGCGGAGGGCGGGCGAAGATCTCGCCTTGCCGGTAGAGTGGGAGATGATCGTCGAACTTCGCGACCAGGATGTGTGCCAAGAGACCGGGGCCGGCCAGGCCGCGCGGGATCGGGCGCGCCTCCGGGGCCTGCTGGCCCCGTCTCCTTCGGAGATCGGATCAAAGGCCTCCTGGCCTTTGATGGCGCCGGGGTCTGCACCATGCGCTCGCAGTCGCGGCAGGACTTCTTTTGCCGGTGGACCTCGATCACCTTCAGCTTGGCGGCGACGAAGTCGAGGATCTCGGCCACGTCCTCGCCGACCAGCCGCAGCGCGCCGCCACAGTCCGGGCAGCGCTCGCCGGGGTCGAGGGTGATGACCTCGCGCGGCGCGTCGGCGGCGATCCGCGGCTTGCCGCGGCGGCGAGGCGGCAGGCGCTGCTCTACTGCCATCTCGTCGGCGGCCTCGTCATCGGCAGGCGCGTCGCTCTCTGGCGTCGGATCAGTGGCAGCACCCGCCATCTCGAGCCCTTCGAGAGCGAGCTCCAGCTGCGCGATCTCGCGCTCGATCTTCTCCGAGCTCGCCCCGTATCGCTGCCGCTTCAGCCGGGCAATGGTGAGCTTCAGCGCCTGGATCAGCGCCTCATAGGCGCGGTTCGCGGCCTCCATCCCGACGATCTTCCGCTGCTGGGCGAGGATCATGTCGCGCAAGGCAGCGGGGTCGTCCGGCAAGCTCTCGAGGCTGATCTCCATGCCGAGAATCTACCCGGCGGGGCACCCTTGCACCAGCCTTATCCTGCTGATTTGACGAGATATTCAGGCCACGCGTGAGGGTGGTGCCGTCCATGCCGGCCGCCGCCAGTCGATCCCCTCCCAGAGCATCGCCAGCTGTGCCGCGGTCAGCCGTGCGACCCCGTCGGCAGGGGATGGCCAGGGGAAACGGCCCTGCTCCAATACCTTGTAGAAGAGACAAAAGCCCTGGCCGTCCCACATCAAGAGCTTGATTCTGTCACCGCGGCGCCCTCGAAAGGCGAAAATGGCACCCGACGCCGGGTTCTGGTGCAGCACCTGCTGCGCCAAAGCGGCGAGGCCTGCGATCCCCTTCCTCATGTCTGTAACCCCGCAGGCGAGATAGACGCGCACGCCGGCGCCCGGCCCGATCATGCCCCCTCCACCGCGCGGATCAGCCGCCGCAGCTCAGTAGTCGGCAACGACGCCGGCACCTTCAGGCTGCGCCCACCCGGCAGGCCGATCTCGATCAACGTCTCGGCGGCGAAGCTGTCCGTTCCGGGCAAGGCGCCGTTCAGTCCGGTGCTCGTCGGCATCTCCACCGGCACGAACCCGACGACCTCGCCGCCCGACTCGCCCAGCCGGCCCTCGCGCAGCGCCGCCCGCCACTGGTAGATCTGACTGCGCGACACGTCCCGCCGCCGCGCCACCAGCGCAACCCGTGCCCCGGGCGCAAAAGCCTCGCGCACGATCTGCAGCTTGTCGTCCACCGACCAGCGCCGCCGCCGCTCCCGCCCAACTAAGATCTCTGCCCGCATCCCGTCGCCCCACAAGCGACGTCCATAAAGACGTCCTTGAGGACGCAACTTCGCAGATCAGGCAGCACCGCAGAAGGCGGCCCTCAGCGGCCGCTTACGCAAGTTCTAAGGGCAATCAACTTGCTCGTCATTCATGCCTCTTGGGAAGTAATATAGGACGAAACGCCGCAGGGCGACTGCGCTCGCTTTCCTTATTCTCCATATACTTTGATGTCGTCGAAATTTTGGGGTGAGCTGCCTTGGGATGTTCGCGAATTGACGAACAAAGTTCCTGATCATCCGTGATTCTCATCTTCTGATGTGCTAGACATCTCAGGTAGTTAGGT
>CAYWSB010000104.1:0-19001 GCA_964460465.1 uncultured Geminicoccaceae bacterium
GACCGCAGCCCAGGCGATCCCCGACGCCCACGTGGCCCCGCCCGCGGCGATGCCGGCGGCGGCGCCGCTCTGGCGCCATGTCAGCGCCTTCGCGCGCTTTCAACAGACCGGGCAGCTGGCGCGGCGGCTGCTCGGCCTGCCGGACCTGAGCGAGGCCGATTTCGTCTTTCCGCTGGCCGGCGGCGACGCGGCGCGGCTGACGGCGATCGCCCACCGGGTCCGCGGCGCCGGCTATCGCCCGGCCGTGTTCGTCAACGGCGTCATGCCGCGCTCGGGCACCAACTACATCGCCAACGCCCTGGCGCTGCACCCGGCGGTGGCGGCCTTCCCGCGCGACATGCACGAGTTCCCGCTGCTCGACCTCGCCCCGGGTGCCCGGGCGCTGCGCCACGAGTGCCTGGCCCACTACCAGGCCAACGCCGGCCTCTTGCAGGAGCACGAGCTGTTCGCCTGGCTGGCCTCGGGCTGGCTCGCCGACCTGCAGGCCGAGGCGCCGGACCGGCACCTGCTCTTCAAGAGCCCGCACGTGCGGCAGCTGGCGCTGTTCCGGGCGGCGCTGCCCGAGGATCGGCTGATCCTTTGCCTGCGCGACGGCCGGGACGTCGTCGCCTCGGCGCTGGCGAGCTTCGAGCAGTGGCGGTTGACCCGGCGCAGCTTCCGCCAGCTCGTGCACGAGTGGCGCCTCGCCACCGAGGCCGTGCTCGCCTGCGCGCCCGGCGGGCCACTCGCCCATCCGCACACGGTGATCGTCCGCTACGAGGCGATGGTCGCGGACCAGGCGGCAGAGATCCGACGCATCCTGCCGGCGCTCGGCCTCGACCCGTCCAGCTATCCGTTCGACCGGCTGGCCCGGCTGCCCGTGTTCGGCTCGTCGACGACAGCGCCGGACGGCAGCTGGCGCTATCGGCAGGTCCGGCGGGACGCCGGGTTCAACCCGTTGCGCCGCTTCGAGAGCTGGCCCGAGCGGCGCAAGCGGGCGTTCCAGCGGCTCGCCGGCGACACGCTGAGGCGCGCCGGCTACGACTGACCCGGCCGGCGCGGCCGCCGCCACGCCCGACGACCGTCGGCCGCCTCCAGGCCGGTCAGCGCCCCTGGCGCACCGTCGCGGGCACGCCGTGCGACAGGCGGCGACGACCCGGCCCGGC
This sequence comes from uncultured Geminicoccaceae bacterium, assembly GCA_964460465.1. Classification (GTDB taxonomy): domain Bacteria; phylum Pseudomonadota; class Alphaproteobacteria; order Geminicoccales; family Geminicoccaceae; genus SLRI01. Next base: position 1,146 of record CAYWSB010000104.1, read on the forward strand.
GGCCGGCAAGGCACCGCGGCGCCAGGCGCGATGCCGCAGGAGCCGCCGGGCCTTGCCGCTGACCCGCTCGGTGTCCCGGCGCCCGGTCCGATCATCAGCGGTTTCGCCAGCGCGATCGCTGCGGGCACGGGATCATCCGTCGCCGCGGCGATGCCATCGGCGGGGACATCCGGCCAGGCCATCGGTGCCGGCCGGTGCTGGCGGCCTCGTCGCGGTCGCCTGGACGGCGCCGGGTGGATTGGGCCGTGCGGCCTCGTGGCGTGCGGTGACGCACGGCCGCGAACGGCAGGAGGTTCCTCTAGCCTGGCTCTTGGGCCTCCTGACCCTGTCGCCTCCGGCGGTCGGATCGCGGGCCGACTTCGAGGGCAGCGTCGCAGGAGGATGGCGAGACGAACGCGGCGCTCGTCCCCGACCTGCGTGCCCGGATTCCTGAGCAGGCTCTCCAGCGGGGATCGCTGGTGTCAAGCTGCTCTGGTGTTCCCTCCCCTGCGTTCGGGTGGCTTCCTCTGGCGTCCGGGCAGCTTCGCTGCTGCCGGTCACATGCTTCCTCTTCGCCGTGCAGGCTGGATCGCCGCATGACGCGGTCGGCAGAGCGTTGCGTCTCAAGCTGCCTACGGCCCTTCGCGCTGGGTCCGAAGACTGAATGTTCTCAACGAGATCGCGAGACCGTCGTCCCCGCAGGAACGGGCCGCAGCTCGTGTCCCACCGCGTGGTGCAGGCGCGAGCCGAGCGCGGCGCGCCTGGGCGACCTTGGACGAGTCGGGCGCAGGCGCAGCGCACGCGAGGCGGTGGCCGGCGGGGTGGTGGCAGCCGTGCCCGCGGCCGCGATCGCCGGGCCGAGGCCGGGCTGCCGCGGCAAGCCGGTCGAGCGACGCCGGGAACGGAACGCCGGGGCCCGCCGGGCGTGTTGCAGCTCGTCCGCCTTCAGGCCGCGAGGCGGGCCAGGTCGTCGACCACCTTGCGGGCCGCCTTCAGCCGGTCGGTCGGGCTCCGGGTGTCCTGCATCACGACCAGCTTGTGGTCGGGGCGGACGCGCATCTGCCCCTTGCTGGCGGCGATCCGCTGGATCAGCCGGGCTGGCTCGGCGAAGGTGTTGTCGCGGAAGGCGAGGACCACGCCCTTGGGGCCGACGTCGAGCTTCTGCACGTTGGCCCGCCGGCAGAGCTGCTTGATCGCCACGATCTGCAGGAGGTGCTCGGTCTCGGCCGGCAGCGGGCCGAAGCGGTCGATCAGCTCGGCGGCGAAGTCCTCGATGTCCTGCGGCTCCTCGAGGCCGGCCAGGCGCTTGTACATGGCGAGGCGGAGGTCGAGGTCGGCGATGTAGGTCTCGGGCATCAGCGCCGCGGCGTCGATGGTGATCTGCGGCGTCCACTCGCCGGTAGCCGCCTCGCCGTCGCCGGCGGCCTTGAGGCTGGCGACGGCCTCCTGCAGCATGTGGTTGTAGAGCTCGAAGCCGACTTCCTTGATGTGCCCGGACTGCTCGTCGCCGAGGAGGTTGCCCGCCCCCCTGATGTCGAGGTCGTGGCTGGCGAGCTGGAAGCCCGCCCCCAGCCCTTCCAGCGACTGGATGACGTGCAGGCGCTTCTCGGCGGTCTCCTGCAGGATCCTGTTGGCCGGCACGGTGAAGTAGGCGTAGCCGCGGACGTTGGAGCGGCCGACGCGGCCCTTGAGCTGGTAGAGCTGGGAGAGGCCGAAGAGGTCGGCGCGGTGCACGATCAGCGTGTTGGCGGTCGGGATGTCGAGGCCGCTCTCGACGATGTTGGTGGCGAGCAGGACGTCGAGCTTCCGGTCGTAGAAATCGCTCATCACGGCCTCGAGGTCCCTGGCCGGCATCTGGCCGTTGGCGACCGCGACCTTGACCTCGGGCACCAGCTTCTCGAGCTCCTCCTTGAGCCTCCCCTGGTCCTTGATCCTCGGGCAGACATAGAAGGTCTGCCCGCCGCGGTGGTACTCGCGCAGGATCGCCTCCCGGAGCACCACGGGGTCGACCGGCATGACGAAGCTGCGCACCGCCAGCCGGTCGACCGGGGGCGTGGCGATGATCGAGAGCTCCTTCATGCCGCCCAGCGCCATGTGCAGGGTGCGCGGAATCGGGGTCGCGGTCATGGTCAGGACGTGGACCTCGGAGCGGAGCTGCTTCAGCCGCTCCTTGTGGCTGACGCCGAAATGCTGCTCCTCGTCGACGACGACGAGGCCGAGGTCCTTGAAGCCCACGGTCTTGCCGAGCAGCGCGTGGGTGCCGACGACGATGTCGACCGAGCCGTCGGCCAGCCCCTTCTTGACCTCGGCCGCCTGCCGCGCGGCGACGAAGCGCGAGATCTGCTCGACCCGTAGCGGCAGGCCGCGAAAGCGCTCGCCGAAGCTCTTGTAGTGCTGCCGGGCGAGGAGCGTGGTGGGCGCCAGGATCGCCACCTGCTTGCCGGACATGGCCGCGACGAACGCCGCCCGGAGTGCCACCTCGGTCTTGCCGAAGCCGACATCGCCGCAGATCAGCCGGTCCATGGGCTTGCCGCTCGCCAGATCGCCGAGCACCGCCTCGATGGCGCGGAGCTGGTCCTCGGTCTCCTCGAACGGGAAGCGGGCGGCGAACTCGTCGTAGAGCCCGGGGGCGAGCTCGAGCCGCTGGCCCTGGCGCAGCTCGCGGGCGGCGGCGATCTTGATCAGCTCGTCGGCGAGCTCCTTGATCCGCTGCTTGATCCGGGCCTTGCGGTTCTGCCAGCCGACCCCGCCCAGCTTGTCGAGCTGGACCTCCTGGTCGGCATTGCCGTAGCGGGTCAGGATGTCGAGGTTCTCGACCGGGACGAAGAGCTTGTCGCCGCCGGCGTAGAGCAGCTTGAGGCAGTCGTGCGGCGCCCCGCCGAGCTCGAGCGTGACGAGGCCGGCGAAACGGCCGATGCCGTGCTCGGCGTGGACCACGAGGTCGCCCTCGCCCAGGGCGCCGACGTCCTGGATGAACTTGTCGGCGGCCTTGGCCCGCCGCGCCTGCCGGCGGGTCAGCCGCTCGCCGAGCAGGTCCTGCTCGCCGATCAGGCAGAGACCGGGTGCCGTGACCCCGGTCTCCAGCGGCAGGACGGCGAGGTGGACCGCACCCTCGATCCGCTGGGCGAGCCCGTCGATGCGGAGCGGCGGCTCGAGGTCGTGGTCGACCAGCACCTGCGCCAGCCGGTCGGCGGCCCCGGCCCCGTGGACGGCGATGATCGGGCTCTGGCCGGCGGCCTTGAGCGCGTGCAGATGCCCGGTGATCGCCTCGAACAGGTTGATGCTGCGATCGGCCCGCTCGCGGGCGAAGTCGCGGGCGGGGCGGCCCTCGAGGTCCAGGACGGTGGCGATGCCCGAGGGCGGCACCGGCGGTGCCGCGAAGATCGTGAAGAGCCAGGTCCTGCGGCCGCGCAGGAGGGCGCGCACGCTCTCCTCGTCGAGATAGAGCGCGTCCGGCGGCAGCGCCCGGTAGGGCAGCGAGCCGAAGGCGCCGGTCACGGCAGCGCTGCCGGTGCGGATCTCGTGCTGCTCGCCGATCGCCGCCTGGCGGGCCGCCACGGTGTCCAGGGCGAGGTGGTCGAAGGCCACCTCGACCGGCCCGTCGAGATAGTCGAGGATGGTGACCAGCCGCTCGTGGAACAGCGGCAGCCAGTGCTCCATGCCGGGATAGTGCCGGCCGGCGGCCACGGCCTCGAGCAGCGGGTCGTCGGTGACGGTGCCGAACTGGCGCAGATAGCCGGCGCGGAACCGGTCGGCCGCTGCCTGGTCGAGCAGCACCTCGGAGACGGGCCCGAGCTCGATCGTCCGCAGCCGGTCGGTGGTGCGCTGGGTGGCGGGATCGAAGCGGCGGATCGATTCCAGCGTCTGGCCGAAGAAGTCGAGCCGGACCGGTGCTGCGGCCCCGGTCGGGAAGAGGTCGATCAGCCCGCCCCTGACCGCGTAGTCGCCGGGCTCGACCACGGTGCCGACCCGCTGGTAGCCGTTGCGCTCGAGATGGCGCAGGAGCGCCTCGCGGTCGACCCGGGCAGAGGCGTTGAGGAGGAGGTGGCTGGCGCGCACCGATTCGGGCGGCGGCAGCTTCTGGACGAAGGCGTTGGCCGAGACGAGGAGCAGCCGCGCCCCCCTGCCCGGGCCCTGGGCGAGGCGGTGCAGGGTGGCCAGGCGCTCGGCCACCACCCCGGCATTGGGCGAGACCCGATCGTAGGGCAGGCAGTCCCAGGCCGGCAGGGTCAGGATCTCGACCGCGGGTGCGAAGAAGCGCACCAGGGCCGCGAGCTCGGCGCTGCGCTGGGCGTCGCGGGTGACCCAGAGCAGCGTCGGCGTGGCGGCAGCGGTCAGGCGCTCGGCGACGAAGCGGGCCTCGAGCCCGGGCAGCGCGTTGGCGACGAGCGTCCGCCCGGCCGGCGCCTCGGGGCTGGTGGCGCTCTCTGGCTGGTCGAGGATGTCGGTGCTCACGGTCGTGGCTCGTAGCCCTGCAAAAGCCTGAAGACGCGGTTGTCGTGCCGGGCCGGCACGTGCCGGGCACCGCTCAGCCAGGCCCAGACGTCCTGGTCGGGCTCGTCCAGGAGCGCCTCGTACTGGTCGAGCTCGTGGCCCGCGAGCCCGGCCAAATGGCGCTCGGCGAACTGGCCGAAATGCAGGTCGACCTCCTTGAAGCCGCGATAGCGGCTGCGGTGCGCCAGCCGCTTGAGCCGCTCGGTCCCGCTCTCACCCATGCCCGTCCTCTCCCGTCCTTGCGCCGCCGCCGGCCGCGCCCTTCAATAGCGCGATCGAACAGCTAAAGCGCCCGGGCCGCGCTCGGCCGGGCGTACGTCGCAGGTGGGGATGTAGTCGATATGCCGGAGGCGGCCAAGGGCGGTGCCGGGGTGTCCCTGGCCGAGGCGCGGCCGGAGGTTCTCTACCCGCTGTTCCGCCCGCTGGCGGCGCTGCCGGGCGTCGGGCCGAAGGTCGCCCGGCTCTGTGCCCGGCTGATCGGCCGCGACGCGCCGCGGGTGCTCGATCTGCTCGCCACGGCACCGATCCGCCGCCGCGACATCGTCGACGTCCGCCGCCTCGAGCCCGGGGATGTCGGCCGGCTGGTCGCCCTCGAGGTGGTGGTGGGCGAGCACCGGCCGGCGCACGGCCGGGCCCCCTACCGCATTGCCGGCAACGCCGGGGGCGTGGCGGTCGACCTCGTCTTCTTCAACGCCAAGGCGCCCTGGCTGGAGAAGCGCTTTCCGAGGGGTGCGGCGGTGCGGCTGATCGGCCGGCCGGAGCTGTTCAACAACCGCTTCCAGCTCGTCCATCCCGAGCCGGCGACGGAGGGCGGGCGGGATGCCACGGTCTACCGGCTGATCGAGGGGCTGGGGGCGCTGCGGCTGAAGAAGCTGATCGCCCTCGCCCTCGACGCGGCACCGGCCCTCGCCGAGTGGCACGACCCGGCCCTCCTGGCCCGGGCCGGGCTGCCGGGCTGGCGGCAGGCGCTGGGCCTGCTCCACGGGCGCGCAGCGGATGCCGGCGAGGCCGGCGTCGAGGCGGCGCGGCGGCGGCTGGCGCTCGACGAGCTGACCGCCACGCAGCTGGCCCTGGCCCTGGTGCGCCGGGCGCGGCAGAGCCTGCCGGCCAGGGCGATCGCCGGCCCGAGCCCGTCGGCCGAGGCGCTCCTGGCCGCCCTGCCCTTCGCCCCCACCGGGGCGCAGCGGCGGGCGATGGCCGAGATCGCGGCCGACCTGGGCGCGCCCCGGGCGATGGCCCGGCTGCTCATGGGCGATGTCGGCAGCGGCAAGACCCTGGTCGCCTTGGCCGCGATGCTGCGGGTGGTCGATGCCGGCTTCCAGGCGGCGCTGATGGCGCCGACGGAGGTGCTGGCCCGCCAGCACGCGAGCGGCCTGCGGGCCCTGGCCGCGCCGCTCGGGGTCGAGATCGAGCTGCTCGTGGGCGGCGACACCGCCGCTCGGCGGCGGCGCAGCCTCGAGCGCATCGCGAGCGGCGAGGCCGGCATCGTCGTCGGCACCCATGCCCTGTTCCAGGCCGGGGTCGCGTTCCGCGAGCTGGCGCTGGCGGTGATCGACGAGCAGCACCGCTTCGGCGTGGCGCAGCGGCTCGGGCTGGTGGCCAAGGGTGCGGCCACGCACCTGCTCCTGATGACCGCGACGCCGATCCCGCGCAGCCTCGTCCTGAGCGCCTACGGCGACGTCGCGACCTCGAGGCTCGACGAGAAGCCGCCCGGTCGCCAGCCGATCCTGACCGCCATCGTGCCGCGCCGGCGCCTCGACGAGGTGGTCGAGCGGGTGGCGGCGGCGCTCGCGCGCGGCGAGCAGATCTACTGGATCTGCCCGAGCATCGCCGCCGCCGACGACGGCGAGGACCACGGGCAGAGCGCGGCGGAGGAGCGGTTCGCCGAGCTCGAGGGACTGTTCGGCGCAGCGGTCGGGCTGGTCCACGGCCGCCTCAGGCCGGCCGAGAAGCAGGCCGCGATGGCGGCCTTCGCCCAGGGCGAGACCCGGCTCCTGGTCGCCACCACGGTGATCGAGGTCGGGGTCGACGTGCCCGAGGCCACGGTCATCGTCATCGACGGGGCCGAGCGCTTCGGCCTCGCCCAGTTGCACCAGCTCCGCGGCCGGGTCGGGCGCGGCAGCCGGCCGTCCTACTGCCTCTTGCTCTACGACCCGCCACTCGGCGCCACCGCCCGCGCCCGGCTGGAGATCCTGCGCGAGTCCGACGACGGCTTTCGGCTGGCCGAGGAGGACCTGCGGCTGCGCGGGCCGGGCGAGGTGCTGGGCGCGAGGCAGAGCGGCCTGCCGGAGCTGCGCTTCGCCGATCTCGCCACGGACGGCGATCTGGTGGCCCTGGCGCACGACGTGGTGCAGCGCGTGATGGCGGTCGATCCCGGCCTTGTCGGCGAGCGGGCGGCGCGCCTGCGGCTGCTCCTGCACCTCTTCGAGCGCTACGAGGCGGTGGGTTCCCTGGCCGCCGGCTGAGCGCCGGCGAGCGGCCCCGATCTGCCGGCCGCGACGGTCTCCGGGGTCACGATGCCGCCCGAGATCACCAGCTTGACGCCGTCCTCGACCGCCATGTCGAGGTGGATGAGGTCGCGCTCCGGAACGAAGACGAGGAAGCCCGAGGTCGGGTTGGGGGTGGTCGGGATGAAGACGTTGACGAAGGCGCCGTCGAAGCGCTCGCCGATCTCGCCCTTGGTCGGCCCGGTGACGAAGCCGATCACCCAGAGCCCGCGGCGCGGCCACTCGACCAGCACCACCTCGCGGAACGAGCGCGAGCTCTCGGCCAGGACGGTCTGGAAGAGCTGCTTGAGGGCCGAGTAGATCGAGCGGACCACGGGCATGGCGTCGAGCACGCGCTCGCCCATCCGCATCAGCGAGCGGCCGACGAAGCCGGCGGCGAACCAGCCGATGAAGGTCAGAAGTGCGAGCATGATGACGATGCCGATGCCGGGCACGCCGAACGGCAGGTAGTTCGCCGGATCGTAGCGCGCCGGGATCAGCCGGCCGGCCGTGGTGTCGAGGAAGTCGAGGATCTGCCAGACGATCAGGAAGGTGATGCTCACCGGTGCGGTCACCACGATGCCGGCGAAGAGGTAGGTTCTGAGGCGCGCCAGAAGGGACGGCGGCTTCACCGTGCCACCCTCGCCCGATCCGTCGCCGCCCGGCATCAACCGTCGCCCCCTGCTCTCCGTCACCGTCGTCCGCCTCCGCCCGTTCACGCTGTCTGGTGGCAAGCTAGTCGAGCCGCGCCTGTCTGGCCACGCCCCGCCCCGGCCGCTGCCCTATCGCGCACTCGCCAACAAAACAAAAGTAATCAAATTTCCCTAAAATTTTATCTTCCTTTTACTCAAATGGCTGTGCGATTTTTATTTGCATGCGATTGACAGTGATATCTCGGTATGACTAAATCCTGGCAAGCGATCGCCGACGCGACCTAGACGAGCAGAGTCGAGCGGACGATCGACTGGTGAGGTGAGGATGCTCAGCATGACCGTCATCAATAGTTCGACGCTTCTTGTTCGCCGCATCAGCGAGCTGCAGCGGCGTCGCGACATTCTGGTCGAGCGGCAGGACCGGCTGCGTCGCAGCCTGCCCGAATGGGCCTTTGCCCCTCTCCAGCTCGCCGGCATGTCGGCGTCGGAGATCCGCTCGATGATGCAGGAGATGAGCCGGGCCGAGAGCGATGTCGGTCTCGACCAGATCGAGCAGGAGCTCGAGCAGCTCGACCACCGGATCGAGGAGCTCGAGAACGAGCTCTTGACCACGCCCGCCCGCTCGCTGGACTCGATCCACGCGGTGCTCGATCTCGCCGTCGGCCGCTTCAAGAGCCAGACCTCCAGCGACCCCGAGGACCTGTTCTACGACTACGGCGACGCCCGGGTGCTACGCTTCCTCGAGCGGGCCGCCGACGACATTCAGGCCCTGCTCCAGGAAGCGCACCGCGAGGCGGTCTGACACCCGGCCGCCGTCAGGCGGCGATCCGGCGCTCCGCCACGGCGTGACAGGCGGCGAGCGCGACGCCCGCGGGCAGCAGCTCCGGGCGCTGCTCGCGACAGCGGGCGAAAACGTCCGGGCAGCGCGGGTGGAACGCGCAGCCGCGCGGCGGGTCGAGCGGGCTCGGCACCTCGCCGGATAGCGGGGCGCGCTCGCGGCCTTCCATCGTGAGGTCGGGGATCGTCTGCAGCAGCAGGCGCGTATAGGGGTGCCGCGGCCGGGCGAAGAGCTCGCGCGCCGGTGCCACCTCGCAGAGCCGGCCGAGATACATCACACCCACCTGGTCGGCCATGTGCTCGACCACTGCCAGATTGTGGCTGATGAAGAGGTAGGTGAGCCCGAGCCGGCGCTGCAGGTCCTTCATCAGGTTCAGGATCTGCGCCTGGACCGAGACGTCGAGCGCCGAGGTCGGCTCGTCGCAGACGAGGAACTCGGGCTCGCCGGCGAGCGCCCTGGCGATCGAGATGCGCTGGCGCTGGCCGCCCGAGAACTCGTGCGGGTACTTGCGGGCGTCGGCGGGATTGAGGCCCACCTGGCTCAGCGCCCGGCCGATCCTGGCCTCGCGGTCGCGGGCATCGCCGGCGAGGCCGAAGGCGTCGATCGGCTCGGCGATCACCTCGCCCACCCGCCAGCGCGGGTTCAGGCTGGCGTAAGGGTCCTGGAAGATCATCTGCAGGCGGCGGCGGAAGCGGTCGTCGCGGGCGTTGGTGATGTCCTCGCCGTCGAGCCGCACCGTCCCCTGGTCCGGCCGCAGCAGCCCCACCACGAGCCGGGCCACCGTCGACTTGCCGCAGCCGGATTCGCCGACCAGCGCCATGGTCTCGCCGCGGCGGATGGTGAAGCTGACGTCGTCGACGGCATGCAGGTAGCGCCGCGGCTCGCGGCTCAGCACGCGGCTCAGCCAGGGCTTCGAGAAGTCGAAGGCCTTGGCCAGATGCTCGACCGCGAGCAGCGGCGTGTCAGCCATGCGCCGCGGCCTTCGCGCCCGCGAGCCGCTGCGGTGGCGGCGCGGCGTAGAGCCAGCAGGCGGCGCGCGAGTCGCCGGACGTGTCGAGCAGGTCCGGCCGCTCCTCCCGGCAGCGCTCGAAGGCCTCGGGGCAGCGCGGGTTGAAGGCGCAGCCCCTGGGGATGCGATCGAGGCGCGGCATCGACCCGTCGATCTGCGCCAGCCGCTCGACCTCGTGGCCGATCACCGGAATCGAGCCCATCAGGCCCTTGGTGTAGGGGTGCCGGGCGGCCTTCACCACCTCGCGCACCGGGCCGATCTCGACCAGCCTTCCGGCGTACATGACGGCCACCCGGTCGGCGGTCTCGGCGATCACCCCCATGTCGTGGGTGATCAGCATGACCGCCGCCCCGTGCTCGCGGCAGAGCCGCTTCAGGAGCTGGATGATCTGCGCCTGGATCGAGACGTCGAGCGCCGTGGTTGGCTCGTCGGCGACGATCAGCTTGGGCTCGGCGCACAAGGCCAGCGCGATGACCACCCGCTGGCGCATGCCCCCCGAGAACTCGTGCGGGTAGGCGCCGAGACGCTGCGCCGCACCGGGGATGCCGACCTCGCGCAGGAGCTTGACCGCACGCTCGTGGGCGGCGCCGTCGTCGAGGTCGAGATGGGTCTGGATGGTCTCGATCAGCTGCTGGCCCACGGTGAAGAGCGGGTTCAGGCTGGTCAGCGGGTCCTGGAAGATGGCGCCGATCCGGCGGCCGCGGATGCGCCGGATCTGCTCGTAGGGCAGGTTGTCGATCCGCTCGCCGTCGAGCCGGATGGTGCCGCCGGCGATCCGTCCCGGCGGGTCGAGCAGGCCGATGATCGCCATGCCGGTGAGCGACTTGCCGGCGCCGGATTCGCCGACCACCCCCAGCACCTCGCCCGGCCGGATCCTGAACGAGACGTCGTCGACGGCGACCAGGCGGCCGCGCCGGGTCGGGAACTCGATCCGCAGGTGGTCGACCTCGAGGAGCGCCGTCACCGCCCTCTCCTACCGGAGCTTCGGGTTGAAGGCATCGCGCAGCCAGTCGCCGAGCAGGTTGACGGACAGGACGAGGATCACCAGCGCCCCGGCCGGGAAGAAGGTGATCCACCATTCGCCCGAGAAGAGGAAGTCGTTGCCGATGCGGATCAGCGTGCCGAGCGAGGGCGTCGTCGGCGGCACGCCGACGCCGAGGAAGGAGAGCGTCGCCTCGGTGATGATGGCAAGCGCCAGGCCGATGGTGGCGAGGACCAGCACCGGGCCCATGACGTTGGGCAGGATGTGGCGGACCATGATGCGCCACGGGCGGATGCCGATGACCCGCGCCGCCGCCACGTACTCCTTGCTCTTCTCGACCATGGTGGCACCCCGGGTCATCCGCGCGTATTGCGGCCAGTCGGAGATGCCGATGGCGAAGATCAGCACCCAGATGGCGGCCTCGGCCTGCATGTCGCGCGGCAGGATCGTGCGGGCGACACCGTTGACCATGAGGGCCACGAGGATGCCCGGGATGGTGAGCTGCACGTCGGCGAGGCGCATCACGACGTTGCTGTACCAGCCGCCGAGATAGCCGGCCGAGACGCCCAGCGCCACGCCGAGCACGGCCGCGAAGGCGACGGCGGCGAAGCCGACGATGAGCGAGATGCGGCTGCCGTGGATGATGGTCGAGAGGATGTCGCGGCCCTGGTTGTCGGTGCCGAGCAGGAACTCGGGCGTGCCGCCGTCCTCCCAGACCGGCGGCGTGAAGGCGTTCATCAGGCTGAGGCTGGCCGGGTCGAACGGGTCGTGCGGGGCGACCCAGGGGGCGAGTGCGGCGGTCAAGAGGATGAGCAGGGTGACGAGGCTGGCGATCACCGTCACCGGCGAGCGGACGAAGCTCCAGAAGAGGTCGCTGTCGAGCAGCCGTGCGAAGGCGCCGGGTGCGGCGCCCTGCCCTCCTCCGTCGTCCTGTCGCCCGACCGCCACGCCTGCTCCACCCGCCCGACCGCATTGCTCCACGGCACGCGATCGTAGCCGGGCTTTCGGCCGTGTCGAGCCCGTTGATGCCGGCCCTGCGCGACCATTGACGAGGCGTCTCCCGGCGTTAGCTGGTGCGGACGGGGGACCGATCCGGCACGGAGGATAGCCGATGCGTGCACTTCTTCGATCGCTGCTGGTCCTGATCCTGCTCGCCGCCCCGGCGGCCGCCCGCGCCGACGGCGACCCGGCGGCCTTTCGCGCGGTGATCCAGGCCCAGCTCGATGCCTTCCAGCGTGACGACGGTGCTGCCGCCTTTGCGCACGCCTCGCCGATGATCAAGGGCCTGTTCCGCACGCCGGACAACTTCATGGCCATGGTGATCCGGGGCTATCCGCAGGTCTATCGGCCGCGCACGGTGGACTTCGGCGCCGTGATCACCTATCGGGGGCAGCCGACCCAGCTCGTCTACCTCACCGGCCCGGGCGGCGACGCGGTCATCGCCTACTACCAGATGCAGCAGCAGCCGGACGGCACGTGGCAGATCAACGGGGTGTTCATGGAGCCCGCCGCCAACGTTTGAGGCGTGCCGGGTGCGAGCTTGGCTAGGGAGCGCCTCGACCAGCTCGTGGTGGCGCATGGTCTCGCCTCCACCCGGGCCAAGGCGCAGGCGCTGATCCTGGCGGGCGAGGTCTTCGCCGGCGAGCGGCGCCTGGACAAGCCGGGCACGCTCCTGCCGGCCGGGACCGAGCTTCGCCTGAAGAGCACCGGGCCGAGCCATGTCAGCCGCGGTGCCCTGAAGCTGATCGCCGGGCTCGACGCCTTCGCCATCGATCCGGCCGGCCGGGAGTGCCTCGACATCGGCGCCTCGACCGGCGGCTTCACCGAGGTGCTGCTGGAGCGGGGGGCAGCACGGGTGACCGCCGTCGACGTCGGCCACGGCCAGCTCGACTGGAAGCTCAGGAGCGACCCGCGGGTGGTGGTGCTGGAGCGCACCAATGCCCGGCATCTGAGCCTCGACCTGCTGCCGGCCGCTCCCTCGCTCGTGGTCTGCGACGCCAGCTTCATCGGCCTGCGCACCGTGCTGCCGGCGGCGCTGGGGCTGGCCCTGCCCGGGGCCGAGCTCGTCGCCTTGATCAAGCCGCAGTTCGAGGCCGGCCCCGAGGCGGTGGGCAAGGGCGGCGTGGTCCGCGACCCGGCCGTCCACGCAGCGGTCTGCGCCACGCTCAGGGACTGGCTCGCGGCCGTCATGGGCTGGACGGGGCTCGGCCTCGAGCCGAGCCCGATCACCGGCCCCAAGGGCAATCGCGAGTTCCTGATCGGGGCCCGAAAGCCCGCCTAGGCGGCGGCCCGGAGCCGGGCGAAGCCGGCCTCCAGGTCCCTGATCAGGTCGTCGGGGTGCTCGAGCCCGACATGGATGCGCATGAGCTGCCCCGGCTGCTGCCAGGGCCGGGCGGTACGGATCGGCCGGGGGTCGGTCGGGATCAGGAGGCTCTCGTAGCCGCCCCAGCTGTAGCCCATGCCGAAGAGCTCGAGCCCGTCGAGCATGGCGGCGAGGGCCGGGCGCGGCACCGGCGGCAGGAGGAAGGCGAAGAGCCCGGAGCTGCCGGTGAAGTCGCGGCGCCAGAGGTCGTGGCCGGGGCAGCCCGGCAAGGCCGGATGGAGGACGGCCTTCACCTCCGGCCGGCTCTGGAGCCATTCGGCGAGGCGCAGGCCGCTCGCGTGGTGCTGGGCCAGCCGGGTCGCCATGGTCCGCAGGCCGCGCAGGGCGAGGTAGCAGTCGTCGGGGCCGGGGGCGCCGGCGAGCTCGTTGAAGGCCGCCTGGATCGGCTGGTACCAGGCCTCGGTCGTCGTGATCGTGCCCATCATCACGTCGGAATGGCCGACGATGTACTTGGTCGCCGCCTGGATGCTGATGTCGACACCATGGTCGAAGGCCTTGAAGTAGAGGCCGCCGGACCAGGTGTTGTCCATGACGACGGGCACGCCCCTGGCCCTGGCCGCCGCGGCGATGGCCGGGATGTCCTGGACCTCGAAGGTGAGCGAGCCCGGACTCTCGGTGAAGACGAGCCGGGTGCTAGGGCGGATCAGCTCGGCGATCCCGGCGCCGATCGCCGGGTCGTAGTAGGTGGTCTCGACGGCGAAGCGGCGCAGCACGCCTTCGGCGAACAGGCGCGTCGGCTGGTAGGCGCTGTCGGTGACGAGGATGTGATCGCCGGCCCCGGTGAGGCCCAGGAGCACCGTGGTGATGGCGGTCTTGCCCGAGGACACGACGAAGGCGGCGTCGCCGCCCTCGAGGCCGGCCACGGCGACGGTGAGCGCCCGGGTCGTGGGCGTGCCCTGCCGGCCGTAGTAGTAGCCGTCGCGGGTGCGCGGCGCGTCGAGCGCGGCGAGCGACGGGTAGAGGATGGTGGAGGCGTGGTAGACCGGCGGGTTGACGATTCCGTGATGCTTGCGCGGCTCGCGGCCGAGAGTGGTGACGCGGGTCTGGTCGTGCATGCTGAAGCGAGCCCCCAGGAGGTATGATGACATCGCCGGTCGGACAATGTTGAACGCGCCGATACCACGCGTTCAATTGTCGGGCCACGCGTCATTTGTGCGCGAGAACCGGGCAGCCCCTGCGCTGCACTGCACAAAGCATGGGCAATGCTCATGGGGTATGCACGAGCGGCTTGGCAACGCCTGCTGGCCGTGGCTAATGTCCGCCATCAGCTCGGGCCGTCCGCCAGCGGAGCCACCGTCGGTTGCGGCCCGGCGTTAGCATGCCAATCACGAGGAGGACACGCATGCGCTTCTCCCATCTGCTCGCGGGCGGTGCCGTTCTGGCCATGGCCGCGACCCTCGGCGCCGAGGCCCAGGCCGGCGCCACCCTGGACGCCATCAAGGCGCGCGGCGAGATCCGCTGTGGCGTCAGCACCGGCCTCGCCGGCTTCTCGCTGCCCGATGCCCAGGGCAACTGGACCGGGCTCGACGTCGACTACTGCCGGGCGCTGGCCGCAGCGATCTTCGGCGACGCCGACGCCGTCGAGTTCGTGCCGCTGACGGCGCAGCAGCGGTTCACGGCGCTGCAGTCCGGCGAGGTGGATCTGCTCTCGCGCAACACCACCTGGACGCTCACCCGCGACGCCTCCCTGGGCCTGCACTTCGTGGGCGTGACCTTCTTCGATGGCCAGGGCTTCATGGTGCCGGCGGATCTCGGCGTGCAGAGCGCGCTCGAGCTCGACGGTGCCGAGGTCTGCGTCCAGCCGGGCACCACGACCGAGCTCAACCTCGCCGACTACTTCCGTGCCAACAACATGGAGTTCACCGGCGTCGTCATCGAGAGCTTCGAGCAGTCGCTGGAGACCTTCTTCTCCGGCCGCTGCCAGGTCTACACCACGGACAAGTCGGGTCTGGCCGCGATCATCGCCAACGACGCGCCGGACCCCGATGCCTACATCATCCTGCCCGAGACGATCTCCAAGGAGCCGCTGGGCCCGGTCGTGCGGCGCGGCGACGACGAGTTCTTCGCCATCGCCAAGTGGGTGGTCTACGCCTTGATCGAGGCCGAGGAGGCCGGCATCACCTCGGCCAATCTCGAGGAGATGAAGGGCAGCGAGAACCCGACCGTGCAGCGGCTGCTGGGCGTTTCGGACGCCATGGGCGACCTGCTCGGCCTGCCGGCCGACTGGGGCGTGCAGATGATCAGCCAGGTCGGCAATTACGGCGAGATCTTCGACCGCAATGTCGGTCCGGACACGCCGCTCCGCCTCGAGCGCGGCCAGAACGACCTCTGGACGCGTGGCGGCTTGATGTACGCGATGCCGGTGCGCTGAGACGCCGGCGCGCATGACGACCAGGACCGCCGTGTCGCCGCGGGTGCGCGGCGGTCCCCTCTTTTCGCTCGTCGCCGTGCCGCCGGGCTGGACCCGCCACGGCTTCGGACGGCAGCGGCCCTTCGGCGGCACCATCCCTGCAGACGGTGCCGCTTGCCGGTCGACTGGACGTTCGCAAGGCTCCAGGAAGGGAGTTTCAGGCCATGGCGCGTGATGTCGTGGGCACGCGGGCGCGCGCGTCCGATGCGGGGGCCGCCGTCGCCTGGTGGCGCAATCCCGCGGTGCGCGGGCTCCTGGCCCAGCTCCTGGTGCTCGGCGCCGTGGTCGCGCTCGGCTACTATCTGGTCAGCAACCTGTTGATCAATCTCGAGGAGCGGCGGATCCGCACCGGCTTCGGCTTCCTCGACCAGCAGGCGGGCTTCGCGATCGGCGAGTCGCTCATCTCGTTCGCGCCGACCGACAGCTATGGCCGGGCCTTCGTCGCCGGGCTGCTCAACACCCTGCGGGTCTCGCTGATCGGCATCGTGATCGCGACCGTTCTCGGCGTGATCATGGGGATCGCCCGGCTGTCGACCAACTGGCTGGTGGCCAAGATCGCCTCGGTCTACGTCGAGGTCACGCGCAACATCCCGCTGCTGCTGCAGCTGTTCTTCTGGTACACGGTCATCACCCAGCTCCTGCCCGACGTGCGCAACGCGCTCGAGCCGGTGCCGGGGGTGGTGCTGAGCAAGAGCGGGCTGCAGATCCCGCGGGTGATCTACGAGCCCGCCCTCCTGCCGGTGATCCTGGTTTTTGCGGCCTCGCTGGTCGCCGCCTTCGTCTATCGGGCCCGCATGTACAAGCGCCAGGCCGAGACCGGCCAGGAGCCAAGGCTGCTCCTGCCGATGCTCGGCATCATCGTGCTGCCGGCGCTCGCCCTCTACGTCGTCCTCGGCATGCCGGGTCAGCTCGAGGTGCCGGAGTTCCGCACCTTCAACTACCGCGGCGGCTCGAGCGTCACGCCCGAGTTCCTGGCGCTCCTGATCGGCCTCAGCTTCTACACCGGCGGCTTCATCGCCGAGATCGTCCGGAGCGGCATCCTGGGCGTGCCGTGGGGACAGACCGAGGCCTCGGCCGCCCTGGGGCTGAGGCGCGGCCTGCAGCTGCGTCTCGTCATCCTGCCGCAGGCGCTGCGGATCATCATCCCGCCGACGACCAGCAACTACCTCAACCTGACCAAGAACAGCTCGCTGGCGGTCGCGATCGGCTATCCGGATCTGGTCTCGATCGGCAACACGACCTTGAACCAGACCGGGCAGGCGCTCGAGGCCATCGCCATCATGATGGCGGTCTACCTCACGATCAGCCTGCTGATCTCGGCCTACATGAACTGGTACAACCGCCGCATCGCCCTGGTGGAGCGCTGAGCCATGCAGAATACGGGCGAACCACAGACCACCCCGCTCGCGGCCACGACGGTCAAGCCACTGGTCAAGCTGGACCCCGTCGGGTGGGCCAGGGCCAACCTGTTCGACGGCTGGTTCAACAGCCTGCTGACCATCCTGATCTTGCTGTTGCTGGTCTGGATGGTGCCGCCGCTGCTCAACTGGGCGATCTTCGATGCCGTCTGGGGCGCCGCCTCGCCGCAGGACTGCCGCGATGCCGCCGGTGCCTGCTGGGCGGTGATCACCGAGAAGTACCGGCTGATCCTGTTCGGCCGCTATCCCTTCGCCGAGCAGTGGCGGCCGCTGCTCGGCACCATCGTGCTGGTCGTCATGGCGCTGCTGAGCTGCGACCGGCGGACCTGGGGCAAGCCGCTGATCCTGATCTGGGCGCTGGGCCTGGGCAGCTTCTTCATCCTCATGGGCGGCGGCTGGCTCGGGCTCGCCCCGGTGCGGACCAGCCTCTGGGGCGGCCTGCCGCTGACGTTGATGCTGGCCTTCATCGGCATCGCCGCGGCGTTCCCGCTGGCGATCCTGCTGGCGCTGGGCCGGCGCTCGAAGCTGCCGATCATCTCCAACATCTGTGTCGCCTATATCGAGCTGATCCGCGGCGTGCCGCTGATCACGCTCCTGTTCATGGCGTCGTTCATGCTGCCGCTGTTCATGCCGACCGGCGTCAACATCGAATCGATCGTGCGGGCCCAGGTGGCGATCATCCTCTTCGCCGCCGCCTATCTCGCCGAGGTGATCCGCGGCGGCCTGCAGGCGCTGCCCAAGGGGCAGTACGAGGCGGCGGCGGCGCTCGGGCTCGGCTACTGGCAGACGCAGCGGCTGATCATCCTGCCGCAGGCGCTGAAGATCGCGATCCCGCCGATCGTCAACACCTTCATCGGCCTGTTCAAGGACACCTCGCTCGTCGCCATCGTCGGGCTCACCGATCTGGTGCTGGCGACCCGGCAGGCGATCGGCGATCCGGAGTGGCGGGCCTTCTTCATCGAGGCCTACCTCTTCATCATGGTGATCTTCTGGATCTTCTGCTTCTTCATGTCGAAGTACAGCCAGGCGCTCGAGCGCCAACTCGCCACCGACCGGCGCAACTAGGCGCTCGGGTCGAGGGCGAACCCAGCAGCCAGAGGGAAGAACAGCGCATGGCCGAGCCCGTTGCCGTTCCGCAGACCGTCGCCACCACCCGCAGCGACGAGATCATGGTCGACCTGCAGCGGGTCAACAAATGGTACGG
>CAYWSB010000105.1:0-18600 GCA_964460465.1 uncultured Geminicoccaceae bacterium
AGGAGCTGGTTGTACTTGGCCAGCCGATCGGAGCGGGAGAGCGAGCCGGTCTTGATCTGCCCGCAACCTGTCGCGACGGCGAGATCGGCGATGGTCGCGTCCTCGGTCTCGCCCGAGCGATGCGACATCACCGAGCGGTAGCGGTTGGCCGTTGCGAGCCGGACCGCGTCCAGGGTCTCGGTCAGCGAGCCGATCTGGTTGACCTTGACGAGGATGGCGTTGGCGATGCCCTTCTCGATGCCTTCGGCGAGAATCGTGGGGTTGGTGACGAAGAGGTCGTCGCCAACGATCTGGACCTTCCGGCCGAGCCGGTCGGTCAGGAGCTTCCAGCCGTCCCAGTCGCCTTCGGCGAGGCCGTCCTCGACGGAGCGGATCGGGAACTTGCCGCAGAGCGCCTCGATGAAGTCGACCATGCCGCCGGCATCGACCTTCCGGCCCTCGCCGGTCATGTCGTAGACGCTACCCTCGAAGAACTCGCTGGCGGCGCAGTCGAGGGCGAAGACGATGTCGTCGCCGGCCTTGTAGCCGGCGGTGGCCACGGCCTTCTCGAGGAAGCCGAGCGCCGCCTCGGCGGAGGGGAGGTTCGGGGCGAAGCCGCCCTCGTCGCCGACATTGGTATTGTGGCCGGCGTCCTTCAGCGCCTTCTTGAGTGCGTGGAACACTTCCGTGCCCATGCGCAGCGCCTCGGCGAAGGTCGGTGCCCCGACCGGCATGATCATGAATTCCTGGATGTCGATGGGGTTGTCGGCGTGCGCCCCGCCATTGATGACGTTCATCATCGGCACCGGCAGGACGCGGGCACCCGCACCGCCCAGATAGCGGTAGAGCGGCAGGCCGGTCGTCTCGGCCGCCGCCTTGGCCACGGCCAGGCTGACGCCGAGGATGGCGTTGGCGCCCAGCCGGCCCTTGTTGTCGGTGCCGTCGAGCTCGAGCATGGCCTTGTCGATGGCGACCTGGTCGATCGCATCCATGCCGAGGATGGCATCGGTGATCTCGCCGTTGACGGCATCGACCGCCTTGAGCACCGACTTGCCGAGGTAGCGGGACTTGTCGCCGTCGCGCAGCTCGAGCGCCTCGCGCGAGCCGGTCGAGGCGCCGGAGGGGACGGCGGCCCGCCCGAGCGCCCCGGATTCGAGCACGACGTCGACCTCGATCGTGGGATTGCCGCGGCTGTCGAGGATCTGGCGGCCGCGGATGCTGACGATGTCGCTATCCCGCATGGTGTCTCATCCCCTTGGCGCTTTTCTGTCGGTTGACGGGTTGCTGGTGGCGCGTCGGCCTCGTCGCCGGCATGTCCAAGATCGTGTTGGTGTCGCGGTGGCGGGCCGTGACCGCCCCGGCAAATGCCTGATAGGACGATGAAAATCGGGCGACCAACACGGTTTCGTACATGCCGGGGGCCGCTAGAGCTCGGTCATCGGGCGCGTCTTGGCGAGCCGATCGAAGGCCATCAGGTCCTCGAGCAGACCGCCGAGCCTGTCCAGCGGCACCATGTTCGGCCCGTCGCTCGGCGCCGTGTCGGGGTCGTCGTGGGTTTCGATGAAGACGGCGGCGACGCCGACGGCGACCGCGGCCCTGGCGAGCAGCGGCACGAACTGGCGCTGGCCGCCACTTCGGCCGCCGAGGCCGCCCGGCTGCTGGACCGAGTGGGTGGCGTCGAAGACCACGGGCCAGCCGGTGGCGGCGAGGTACGACAGCGCCCGCATGTCGGACACCAGCGTGTTGTAGCCGAACGAGACGCCGCGCTCGGTCACCAGCACGCGCTCGGCCCCGAAGGCCTCGAGCTTGGCGGTGACGTTGGCCATGTCCCAGGGGGCGAGGAACTGGCCCTTCTTGACGTTGACGACGGCGCGGGTCGCGGCCGCGGCCTCGAGCAGGTCGGTCTGGCGGCAGAGGAAGGCCGGGATCTGCAGGATGTCGACGACCTCGGCGACCGGCCGGCACTGGCCGGCGTCGTGGATGTCGGTGAGGACGGGGCAGCCGAAGCGCGCCTTGATCTCGCCCAGGATGGCCACCCCCTCGGCGAGCCCGACGCCGCGCGCACTCGTGGCGCTGGTGCGGTTGGCCTTGTCGAACGAGCTCTTGAAGACGAAGGGTAGGCCGAGCTCGCCGGTGAGGTCCACCAGCCGCTCGGCCATCATGAGCGCGTGGGCGCGGCTCTCGATGGCGCAGGGTCCGGCGATCAGGGCCAGCGGCCGGGTCTGGCCGATCGTGACCTCGCCCACTCGAACGTCGCGTGGCATCGGCTTCCTGTCCTCAGACGAGCATGGACTGCGCGCGGGCGGCGCGCACGAAATCGGCGAACAGCGGGTGCGGCCGCATCGGCTGCGAGCGCAATTCCGGGTGGAACTGGACGCCGACGAACCAGGGATGGCCCGGCAGCTCGACGATCTCGGGCAGGCGACCGTCCGGCGACATCCCGGAGAAGCGCAGGCCAGCCGCCTCCAGCCGCGCCTGGTAGCGGGTGTTGACCTCGTAGCGGTGGCGATGGCGCTCGCTGATCACGGGCTCGCCGTAGATGGCGCGGACGAGGCTGCCCTCGGCCAGCTCGCACGGATAGGCGCCGAGGCGCATCGTGCCGCCCTTGTCGTCGTCCGCGCCGCGGCGCTCGATGTCGCCGGTCTCCCGCTCCCATTCGGTCATCAGGCCGACGATGGGATCCACGGCCGGGCCGAACTCGCTCGAGCTCGCCCCGTTGATCCCGGCCATGTTGCGCGCCGCCTCGATGCAGGCGAGCTGCATCCCGAAGCAGATGCCGAGGAAGGGCAGGCCGCGGGTCCGGGCATAGGTGACGGCGGCAATCTTGCCCTCCGTGCCGCGCTCGCCGAAGCCGCCGGGCACGAGGATGGCGTTCACCCCCTGAAGCCGGTCGGAGGCGTCGATGTGGATGAAGTGGTCGGCGTCGATCCAGTCGAGGTCGACGTGGACGTTGTTGGCGATGCCGCCGTGGGTCAGCGCCTCGTTCAGGCTCTTGTAGGCGTCCTTGTGCTCCGTGTACTTGCCGACGATGGCGACCTTGACGACCCCTTCCGGCCGCTTCACCCGGTTGACGATCTCGTGCCAGGCGGCGAGGTCGGGCTCCTCGCCCTCGGGCAGGCCGAGCGCCTCGAGCAGTCGGTTGTCCAGGCCCTCCGCGTGGTAGCTGATCGGCACCTCGTAGATCGTCTCGGCATCGTAGGCGGGGATGACCGAATCGGCGCGGACCGAGCACTGGAGCGCAATCTTGCGCTTGGCGTCCGCGGTCAGCTCCTTCTCCGAGCGGCAGAGCAGGATGTCGGGCTGGATGCCGATGGCGCGCAGCTCCCGGACCGAGTGCTGGGTGGGCTTGGTCTTGAGCTCCCCCGCCGACCTGATGAAGGGGACGAGGGTGACGTGGAGGAAGGCGACCTCGCCCCGGGGCAGCTCGTTGGCAAGCTGGCGGATGGCTTCCAGGAAGGGCAGGCCCTCGATATCGCCGACCGTGCCGCCGATCTCGCAGAGCACGATGTCGGCATCCGCCACGTCCTTGAGGATGAACTCCTTGATCGTGTCGGTGACGTGCGGGATCACCTGGACGGTGCCGCCGAGATAGTCGCCATGCCGCTCGCGGGTGAGCACGGTCCAGTAGATGCGCCCGGCCGAGACGCTGTCCGTGGCCCTGGCCGGCACGCCGGTGAAGCGCTCGTAGTGGCCGAGGTCGAGGTCGGTCTCGGCGCCGTCCTCGGTGACGAACACCTCGCCGTGCTGATAGGGCGACATGGTCCCCGGATCGACGTTGAGATAGGGGTCGAGCTTCCTCAGCCGGACCTTGTAGCCACGCAGCTGGAGCAGGGCGCCGAGGGCGGCCGCGGCAAGACCCTTGCCGAGCGAGGAGACTACGCCGCCCGTGATGAAAACAAAGCGTGGCATCAGGCGAAACTATCCATGCTCGCGTTCACCAGGGCAAGCGTGAAAACCGGCCGCACGACAGCCGACGCGCCGACCGTGGCCGGTGCGTCGACGTCTCGCCACCGGCGCTCAATCGGCGAGCGGGGCGGCGGGTGCGGCCGGCTCGGCCGGCGCCGCCGGCACCTGCAGCGGCAGGGTGTCGAACGGGTTCGGGCCGTCCAGGATCGAGCTCGGGGCCCGGGCGCCGCTGGCGACGATGGCGAGCAGCAGGCTCATCAGCATGAAGCCGGCGGCGAGGATGGCGGTGGTCCGGGTCAACAGGTTGGCGGTGCCGCGGCCGCTCATCATGCCGCCCATGGTGGTGCCGCCGAGCCCGCCGAGGGCGCCGCCCTCGCTGCGCTGCAGGAGCACGACGCCGACAAGGGCGAGCGCGATGATGAGGTGGATGACGAGGAGGATGGTGGTCATAGATCCGTTCTTTCGTGCCGTACCGGGGGCTCAGGCCCCGCCACCGGCCGTGTAGATGCTCCAGAAGGCGAGCGCGTCGAGGCTGGCGCCACCCACCAGCGCGCCGTCGACATCGGCGAGCGCCATGATGTCGGCGGCGTTGTCGGCCTTGACCGAGCCGCCGTAGAGGAGCGCCATCGCGGCGCCATCCTTGACCCGCTCGGCCAGGAGCGCCCGCAGCCGGGCGTGCGTGCCCCGGATCTCGTCGAGGCTCGGGGTGCGGCCGGTGCCGATCGCCCAGACGGGCTCGTAGGCCACGACCAGGTTCTCGGCGCTGGCGCCCTCGGGCAGGCTGCCGTCGAGCTGGCGGGTGAGCACGGCGTCGCGCCGGCCGGCCGCGTACTCGGCCTCGGTCTCGCCGATGCAGAGCACGACCAGCAGGCCGTGGGCGAGCGCGGCCTCGGCCTTGGCCTTGACCAGCGCGTCGCCCTCGCCCAGGCCGTGGCGCCGCTCGGAATGGCCGACGATGACCGAGGTCGCACCGGCGTCCGCGAGCATCGCGGCACTGATCGAGCCCGTGAAGGCACCGCTCTCCCGGTCGTGGCAATCCTGGCCGCCGACGAGGATGCGGCTGGCGCTCAGCCGCTGCGCCACGGCGCCGATCAGGGTCGCCGGCGGGAAGACGCCGAGCGTGCCCGACGGGTGCACGGCGCGCGCCGCGAGCTGGCCGACCAGCGCCAGGGCATCCGCCTTCAGCCCGTTCATCTTCCAATTGCCGAGCACCACCGGCCGTGCCAGGGGCATCGCATCCTCGCGATTTGTCATGGGACGCGGGGGCCTTAACACATTCGTGCAACCCTGTCCAAGCCCGCGGTCCGGCCGGCGTCGGTCGGCGTCGGCGATTGCGGTCGGGCCGCCCAGGCCATAGGTATAGCGGCGCGGCGTGCGCCGCTGCCACCGTCACCGGTCGTCTCCCGACAAAGGGCCCGTCATGCTCGATGCCATGCGCAAGCGCGCCAGTAGCTGGTTCGTCCGCGCTCTCTTGTTGGTTCTGATCGCCAGCTTCGCCGTCTGGGGCATCGGCGACATGTTCCTCGGCCGGCAGGACATCGAGGTCGCGGCGACGGTGGGCGACATCGAGGTGCCGCTGCGCGAGGTCGATCGGGTGTTCGAGAACGACCGGCAGGCCCTGGGCCAGCAGCTCGGCGTGGCCATCGACCGGCAGCAGGCGGCGGCGTTCGGGCTCCTCAATCGCAGCCTGCAGAGCGTGGTGGCCCGCGCCCTCGTCGACCAGCATCGCCGCGACCTGGGTCTCGGGGTGTCGGACGCCGAGGTGGCGGCGGCGATCCGCAGCGATAGCTTCTTCCAGTCGGCGGGCAGCTTCGACCGGTTCCGCTTCGACACCTTCCTCCGCCAGATCGGCCAGAGCGAGGCGCAGTTCATCGAGACGGTGCGCGGCGACATCGGCCGCGAGCGCGTGCTCGGCCCGATGCGCGCCCTGGCCGAGGCGCCCGCCCCGCTGACGGAGCGGCTGGGCCGCCATCGCGGCGAGACGCGCAGCGGCACGGTCCTGGTGGTGCCGCGCAACGAGATGCCGGTGGGCGAGCCGGACGAGGCGGCCTTGCGGGCGCTGCTCGACGCGGAGGCGGCGCGCTTCACGGCACCCGAATACCGCACGGTCAGCCTGGTGACGCTGACGACCGAGAGCCTGGTCGAGGAGATCGAGATCGAGGAGGCCCGGCTCCTGGCCGAGTACGAGGCGCGCCGCGACTTCTATACCAGGGCGGAGCGGCGTCGGGCCGGGCAGCTTTTGGCGCGAGACCCCGAGGTGATCGAGGCGGCCGCGGCGGCGCTCGCCGAGGGGGCGGTCTTCGCCGACCTGGCCACCGCGATGGCGGCCGACGGCCTCACCTACTCGACGCTGGGGCCGACGACGGCCGCCGATCTGCCCGAGGAGTTCGCCCGGGCCATCTTCGCCCTGGACGAGGGCGGAGTGAGCGAGCCGGTCGAGAGCCTGTTCGGCTGGCATCTCTTTCGGGTGATCGAGATCGAGCCCGAGGACGTGCAGCCCTTCGCGGAGGTGCGCGAGACCATCCGCCGGGATCTCGCGCTCGATGCCGCGATCGATCAGCTGCCGCAGCTGGCGGCGGCGCTCGACGACGGGATCGCCGCCGGCGAGAGCCTGGAGGACGCCGCCGCGGCGGTCGGGGTCGAGGTCCGTCGCTACGCCGCCATCGATGCCGCCGGCCGTGGCGCCGACGGCCGCCCGGTGGCGGACGGGCCGGGCGAGGAGATCCTTGCGGCCATCGTCCGGGCGGCGGTCGGCGAGGTGTCGCTGCTCGAGGAGACGGCCGACGGCACGTTCTACATGTTCCGGGTCGATGCGGTGCAGGAGCCGCGGCGCCGGGATCTCGCCGAGGTGAGCGACGAGCTGACCGCGCTCTGGCGGGCGCGCGAGCAGGACAAGGCGGCGGCGGCGCGGGTCGAGGAGATCATGGCTGACGCGCGGGCCGGCCGCACGCTCGAGGCGATCGCCACCGCGCTCGGCGGCGAGGTGATCCTGCGCAGCTTCACGCCGGTGCGGCGCTCGGCGGACGGGGCCGCCGAGGGCCTGACGCCCGAGGCGGTGGCCGCGCTGTTCCGCACCGCCGCGGGCGAGCTGGTGACCGAGCCGGTGCCAACGCGGGAGGGCAAGGCCATCCTGCGCACCGATGCTGTCGTCGTCCCCGATGCCGCGGCGGCGGCCGAGGTCGCGAGCGAGGTGCAGGCCGGCATCGCCAACGACCTCCTGGCCCAGTACGAGGCGGCGCTGCGCGCCCGCTATCCGGTGCAGCTGAACAACGCGGCCCTTGCGACCCTGGTGCCGGACGAGGCGCTCTGAGCCGCCCCGCCGCGTCGTCCTGATCAGCGCGGGGCAGGGCGGGGCCTGACCGGCCAATCGGCGAAGTGCACGGCCTGCAGCTCGGCGAGCCGGGCCTTCGCCAGGGCGAGCTCCTGCTGCAGCATGGCGACCTCACCGGGTGCCAAGTCGCTGCCATCGGCAGCGCCGATCGGCAGGACGGTCGGGACCGCCGCCGCGGGCAGCTCGATGGTTGCGGGGGCGGCGCTGCCGTCGGGCCGCAGCTCGGCCGCGAGGCGAACCGTGGCATCGAGCTCGGCCTCGAGGGCGGCGATCCGCTCGTTGGCGGCGCGCAGCGCTGCCGCGCTAGTGTCGTCCCGTTGCCCGTCGGTCGCCTCGCCCACGCCCGGGACCGCGGCCCGTGCCCGCTCCGCCTCGAGCTCCGCGCGCAGCTGATCGCGCTCGGCCGTCAGGCTGGCCAGCACCGCCCCGTGCGCCGCGCCTTGCGCGTCGAGGGCGTCGCGGGTCGCCCGGTCCAGCGTCGCCTTGTCCTGCTCCAAGACGGCCTTCTCGTCATGCAGCCGGGCGACCAGGATCTCGAGCTCGGCGGCCCTCGCCTGCGCCGCGTCGCGCTCGCCGAGCGCCCGTCGATCACCTGCGGCGGCCCGCTCGGCGAGCCGCGTCGCCTCGACCGCCACGACGGTCGCCGCCTCGGCCTCGGCCTCGGCCGCCGCCAGGGCCGCGCGCAGCTCGGCCGTGCGGCTCTCGAGCGCCGCCACGGCAGCCGCCGCGTCGGCCTCCGCGGCGGCGTCGGCTGCCTGCCGCTCGTCCAGGAGGGCGCGCAGCGCGTCGCGCTCGGTGGCGAGGCTGTCGGCGGCGGCTGCCAGCTCCGCCTCCAGGGCCTCGATGCGCGCCGCGGCGTCGCGCGCCGCTGCCGCTGCCGCTTCGCGCTCGACGGCGAGGGTGGCGCGCAGTCCCGCCAGCTCGGTTTCCAGGCTCGTCAGCCGGGTCGCGGCATCGCCGGTCGCACCTGCGGCCGTCGCGCGCTCGGCCTCCAGCGTGTCGCGCAGCGCCCCGAGCTCGGCCTCGAGCGTGGTGCGGGCAGTGTCGGCGCCGGCGAGGCCGGCCTGCAGCGCGGCGACCTGGGCCGCGGCCGTTGCCAGCTCGGCCGCCAGCGAGCGTGCCTGGGCGGCGCTTCGATCCCGCTCGTCCTGGACCGCCGCGAGACGCGCCTCGAGGGCGGCGCCGTCGGTGGTGCCGGCCGCGGTCCGCTCGGCCGCGAGCTCGGCGAGGCCGGCCTCCAGTGCGGCCTTTTGCGCCTCGAGGGCTTCGTTGGCGGCTTGCAGCTCCGCGATCCGTGCGCCTGCGGCCGCATCGTCGGCGCCCCCGGCGGGCGGCGCGGCCGCCGGGGCGGCCTCGAGGGCGGTGATCCGCTCCAGCGCACGGTCGAGCTGCACCCGGGCGCCGTCGCGCTCGCGCTCGACCAGACGGAGCTCCATGGCGAGGATGGCCAGGTCGCGCGGGGTCACCGTATCGAGCTCGGCCAGGGGCTGGCCGGCGGGATCGACCAGCGTGTCGACCGAGCCGCCGGCGCCGAGCTCGGCCTCGAGGGCGGCGATGCGCGACTGGCTGGCCTCCAGCTCGTCCTCCGCCGCGAGCCGCAGGCGCTCGGCGTGCTCGAGCTTCAGCCTGAGCGCCTCCCGCTCGCGCTCGGCGCGCTCGGCGATGGCGGCCATCTCCTCGATGCGGCCGTGCAGCGTCTGGATCTGCTGCTCATCGGAGCGCAGCCGCTCGGCAACGGTGCTGCTCGTCGCCTGCTGCGGCCCGGCCCCGTCGGGCGCGGCCGCCGCCGCGGGCGCGGCAGCAGCCTCGGTGTCGATCGCCGCCAGGCGCTCTGCCTGCGTCCGGTAGAGCTGATAACCGTAGAGCCAGAGGCCGAGCAAGAGGAGGCAGAGCGTGGCCGAGACGGCCAGGCCCCAACGCAACGCGGTCGTGCGGCGCTCGCTCAAGACAGGCGCCCGATCTTCGCCGCTCGACGCTCGACCGGCCACCGGGCTCCGTCAGCGGTCGCCCGCCGCCACGGGCGTGTCGGCCGCTCCGTGCGCGGCGCCATCATCGGTCCTCTGCGTGCATTGTCCCTCTTGCGCGCGACCACGCTCGGCCGCCGACCGCGGCCCGCGAGCCGCCGCCTGCCCCGTCTCGCGACGACCCGGCAGCCCTCGGGCGGCTGGCGATCCCGGCCAGCGTCGTCGAGAGCGAAAGGTGCAAGAATGCTGCCTCGCCGTCCAATGGAAAAAGCTGGAGCCGCGGAAAAATCAACCGCTGCGCGAGGCCCGTGTCGACGGCGAGGTACGGCGCGGCGCCTCAGGCGGGGCTGGACGCGCGCTGGCCGAGGCCGGCGAGACCGGCCGCCTGCGCGGGGCTCGTCGCCGCGGCATCGGCCCGCACCGTGGCGCCTTGCCGGACGAGACGCGACAAGAGCGCGTGGTCGGCGTGGCGCGTGAGCAGCTCCACCGGCGGCAGGCCGCCGAGCAGCATGAGGCCGGCGAGGGCGAGCAGATTGGCGTGCCGGGCGGCCTCGTCGGGAAACCGCAGACCGCCGGGGTTCATCGGCCGGGTCTCCTGGAAGATCAGCGTGTTGTCGAGCGACACCCCGCGCATCAGCCCGCGGGCCTGGGCGGCCTCGAGCTCGGTGGTGGCGAGTGGCCGTCGCGCCGCCGCCAGCTCGTGGCGCAGGGCTTCGCGCTGCAGGGCCACCGCATGGCGCACCGGGCCGGCGTGGCCGTCGAGGCAAACCTCGGTGGCGAGGTGAGGCGCCGTGCTGGGTGCCATGCGGGCCATGGCGTCACCGCGGCGCAGGTCGATCGCCGGGGGCAGGGCGCAGCGGGATCGCGCGGCCTCCTGGTCGACCGCACCGGCGCATTCGATCAGGAAGACGAAGGGCTGGGCACTGCCGTCCATGGCCGGCAGCTCGGGGCCGCCGACCTCGATCACCGCATTGTCGATGCCGGTCATCGCCAAGGCCGCGAGGACGTACTCGATGCCGACGATGCGCGTGCCGTCCGCGTCGGCGAGGACGAACGCATGCTCGGCGACGACGAGATGCTCGGGGCCCGACCTGATGCTCGAGGCACCCGGCCGATCGCTGCGGCGGAAGCGGACGCCGGTGCCCGGTGCGGCCGGCTGCAGGGTCAGCCCGACGCGGGCACCCGAATGCCGGCCCACGCCGACGCAACTGATGGCGTGGCGGAGCGTGCGCTGGACGCCGGCCGCTGCCGTGTCGGCCGGCTCGAGGCCGGGATGCCGGTCGGTGGTCGGCACGGCGATGGTGGCTTGACTGGTATCCTGCATGTGGCCCGCTCCTCGGATGCCCTGCGACCCGGCGTCGTGTCGTGCCGTGTCGGTTTGTGCAGCGGTGCCGGTCCCCCGAGCTTCGTCGCCTGATGGACGGCGCGCCTGACCGGCGCGCCCCGGGCGAAAAAGCTTGGTTTCCCCGCCTCCGGTTTTCATACCATCGAACGGGGAAACCAAAAAGTGATTTTTTACTGCCTGTTAGGAGGAGAGATAAAACCAGCCTCTCAACAGGCCCGGTTTTACCCGTCGACGCGCTCCTTGCGCAAGAACGCGGGGATGTCACCCAGCTCGTCCTGGCCCTGCGTAGCGTTTCGGCCACGCTCGGCCTGCTGCGGCCGGTAGTCGTCGTCGACCAGCGCCGGCTCGCGCCGCATCTGCGGCTGCATCGGCCGCTCGTGCTCGGCTTCGCTGCCGGTCACGCCGATGCCGGCGCTGCGGGCGAAGCCGCGCATCCGCTCGAACAGGCCCATCCCCGGCGATCGCGGCTCGCCGGCGGCCGCGGCGCCGCGCGGCACCGCGTAGCCGGCAGGCGCTCCCGCCCCCGCCGTCTCGCCGCGATAGATCGTGGTCTCGGCCGGCGGCGGCACGAACTGCGGGTACTGGCCCTCCGCTGCCTGGGCCTGCGGCTCCCGGCGGGCTTCGGCGGCGGCGCGCAGATGCAGGGTCGGGTTGGCCTCGCCGGCCCTTGCGGCCGGGCGCTGCACCGAGGGGTAGGGCTGCGGCCGGTGCATGGTGTGCGGGAACCAGCCGCCGGCCTGGCCCGGCTGCTCCTGGCCGTTGGCGGCTGCGGCCGCGGCCTCGGCCTGCTTGGTGCGCTCGGCCTGGGTCTCGATGCCGGTGGCGACGACGGAGACGCGGAGCCCGCCCTGCAGCGAGTCGTCGAAGGTCGAGCCGAAGATGATGTTGGCCTCGGGGTCGACCTCCTCGCGGATGCGATTGGCGGCGGCGTCGATCTCGAAGAGCGTGATGTCCGAGCCGCCGGTGATGTTGATGAGCACGCCGCGCGCCCCGCGCATCGACACCTCGTCGAGCAGCGGGTTGGAGATCGCGGCCTCGGCGGCCTCGATCGCCCGCCGTTCGCCCTCGGCCTCGCCGGTGCCCATCATCGCCTTGCCCATCTCCGACATGACGGTGCGGATGTCGGCGAAGTCCAGGTTGATCATGCCGGGCATGACCATGAGGTCGGTCACGCCGCGGACACCCATATGCAGCACCTGGTCGGCCATCTGGAAGGCCTCGGCGAAGGTGGTGCGCTCGTTGGCCAGCCGGAACAGGTTCTGGTTGGGGATGACGATGAGCGTGTCGACGAACTGCTGCAGCTCGGTCAGCCCACCCTCGGCGAGACGCATGCGGTGGGCGCCTTCGAAGTGGAAGGGCTTGGTCACCACGCCGACGGTGAGGATGCCCATGTCGCGGACGGCCCGGGCGATGACCGGGGCCGCACCCGTGCCGGTCCCGCCGCCCATGCCGGCGGTGATGAAGACCATGTTCGAGCCCTGCAGGAAGTCGAGGATCTCGTCCAGGCTCTCCTCGGCCGAGGCCCGGCCGACCTCGGGGCGCGCACCGGCACCGAGGCCGTGGGTGATCGTGTGGCCGAGCTGGATCTTGCGGTCGGTCAGGCAGTTGGCGAGCGCCTGCGCGTCGGTGTTGCAGGCGACGAACTCGACCCCTTCGAGGTGCGAGGTGATCATGTTGTTGACCGCGTTGCCGCCGGCGCCGCCGACGCCCACGACGGTGATGCGCGGCTTCATCTCGTGCGTGACCGGCATGCTCAAGCTGATCGTCATCGTATTCTCCTCCATCGTTGTATGCGGTGCCGACCAATTTTTTGGTTCGTGCGCCGCGGGCAGTGGCCGTTCCCTCGGGCAGGAGGGACGACCGGGAAAGGGTTCGTCAGCGCGTCTCGATCGCGGCCATCGCTCAGCTCACGAAGTTCTGCTTGAGCCAATGGCCGAGGCGGGCGAGGCCTGAGGTCAGTGCGGGCACCTCCGTGCTCTGTTTCCAGCTCAAGCCGCCATCCCGGCCGGTGACCAGCACCAGTCCGCCGGTGGCGGCACTGCAGCAGGGTTGCTCCTCGAGGCCGGCCCGGCCGCGCACGGCGGCCGGCCGGCCGATCCGCGCCTGCAGGCCGAAGATCTCCTCGGCGAGCTCCTCGATTCCCTCGATCTGCGCGGCACCGCCGGTCAGCACCAGGCTCCGGGGCGGCCTGGCCCGGACCAGATCCGCCTCCGCCAGCAGGCGGCCCTGCAGCAGCTTGAGCGTCTCCTCGACCCGGGCCCGGATGATCTCGGTCAGCCGGGTACGCGGCACCTCGCCGGTCGGCCGGCCGGCGTGATCGCCGATGATCGGCACGTCGATCCTGACATTGTCGTCGCAGGCCCGGCAGAGCACGCCGCCGTAGAGGTTCTTCAGCCGCTCGGCGAAGGCGCGGCTGGTGGACAGGCAGTAGGCGAGGTCGCGGGTGACGTGCTCGCCGCCATAGGGCACCTGCGCCAGGTGAGAGAGCGCCCCGCCGCTGAACAGCCCGAGACTGGTGGTGCCGCCGCCGAGCTCGAGCAGCAGCACGCCGCGGCGCATCTCGTCCTGGGTGAGGCAGCCGATCCCCGCGGCGTAGGTGGCGTTGATCATCTCCATGACGTCGAGGTGGCAGCGCTCGAGGCAGGCGGTGAGGTTCCGGATCGCCGGCCTGGCGACGCTCACCACCAGCGCGGTGAAGTGGAGGCTCTGGGCGGCGAGGCCGCGCGGGTCGGCCAGCGCCTCGCGGCCGTCGGGCCGCATCTCGACGGGCAGGATGTGGAGGATCTCCCGCTCGCCGCCGAGCACCGTGGCGCGCACCTGCTCGAGGGCCCGGTCGATGTCGTCGTCGTCGATCACCCGGCCGCCGATCTCGCGCTCGATGGTGACAAGACCGGCCGAGGGCCGACCGCCGGACCAGGTGACGGCGATCTCGCGGAGCTGCTCGCCCGACGCTTCCTCGGCCTCGTTCACGACGGCGAGGATCGAGGCCTCTGCGGCCTCGGCGTCGATGACGTCGCCTGCCTGGAAGCCCTCCGCCGCCTGGTAGCCGCGGCCGAGCAGGACGAAGCCCTCCTCGCCCCGGGTCCGGACGATGTAGCAGCAGAGCTTGGAGCTGCCGATGTCGAGCAGGCCGAACGGCGCGTTGCGATGCGGCCGGCGGTGGGCCGCCAGGAGCCGCTGCCAGGCCATCTCGTGGATGCCGGTCATGGCCACCGCCCCTTCATGTCCGCTCTCCGGTGGCGAGGGCGGCGCTCGGCCGGCGGCCGCCGTCCGGGCTCAAGACCTCGTCCGAGAGCCGCACGATCACCCGATCGTCGAGGCGGAGGTCGAGCGCGTCGATCGCCCGCGCCAACAGCCGCTCGTCGCGGTCGAGCCGGGCCAGCCGCTGCCATGCCGCAGCCGTCTCGCGCTCGGGCAGCCTGACCTCGACGCGGCCGTCGACGTAGACATTCCAGCGGCGACCGTCGACCCGCTCGGCACCGGTCACCCGCCGCGCCAGCGCCGGCTCGCTCTCGATCAGGCGCAAGAGCTCGGGTGCCGCCGCCGGCGCGTCGGCGCCGCTGAGGATCGGCAGGTGGCGATAGGGGGAGAGGGCGCTGACCTGGATGATGTCGCCCTGGTCACTCACCAGCGCCGGCCCGGCGTGCGGCTGGCCGCCGGGGCCGGCCGCGGCGAGCCAGAGGGCGATCGGCCGATGCTCGACGAGGTGGGTTCGCAGCCGGTCGGGCAACTGGCGGGAGACGGTGGCTTCGCGCACCCATGGCAAACTCTGGAGGCGTTGCTGGATCGCGGCAATATCAACCGATAGTATATTTTGTCCATAGTAAGGTTCTAGGATTCGGTAGATTTCACCGGCCGTGGTGCGGTGCCGCCCCTCGGTGAAGATGTCCTGGACGCGCATGCCCATTTGGTCGGTGACGGCGACCAGCTCGTCCATCGCGGCGAAGCGCGCCCGGTCGAGCAGGCCGGTCTGCTTGGCGATGAGGAAGCTGGCCACCAGCAGCCCGGCGGTGCCGGCGGTGAGCAGTGAATAGAGCACGGGCGCACGCCAGCGCGGTGGCGGCGGCCGGCGCAGCACGTGCCGGGTACGGTAGGCGAGTCGCCTCACCTGTCGCATCGCGCCCCCTCGATCAGCCGGACGACGAGGTCGGCGAAGCCGATGCCGCAATGCGCCGCCTGCTCGGGCACCAGCGACAAGGGCGTCATGCCGGGCTGGGTGTTGACCTCGAGCAAGACGAGCCCGTCCATCCCGCCCTTGGGGTCGAAGCGGAAGTCCGACCGGCTGACGCCGCGGCAGCCGAGCACCCAGTGCGCCCTGAGTGCCCAGTCGCAGACCTTGTCGAACACCGGCCGCGGCAGCGGGGCGGGGACGATGTGCTCGGCGAAGCCCTCGGTGTACTTGGCACCGTAGTCGTAGAAGCGGCCCTTCTTCGGGCGGATCTCGGTCACGGTGAGCGCCTGCTCGCCAAGCACGGTGGCGGTGAGCTCGTGCCCGGGGATGTAGCGCTCGACCAGGAAGCGGGTCTCGGGGGCGATGTCGTCGCGGCGGGTCAGCGCGGAGATGTCGCCGTCCCTGGCGACCACGACGTTGACCGATGAGCCCTCGGCCGCCGGCTTGACGACGAAGGGCGGGTCCATGGGCGGCGGGCCGTCCTGGAGGTCCTCGAACTCGATCTCGAAGCCTTCGGGGCAGACGAGGCCGGCGCTGCGGAAGAGGCGCATGGCCATCGGCTTGTCCATGGCCAGGGCCGAGGCGAGCACGCCGGAATGGGTATAGGGGATGGCCATGAGGTCGAGCAGGCCCTGCACCCGGCCGTCCTCGCCGTAGCGGCCGTGCAGCGCGTTGAAGCAGACGTCGGGCCTGACCTCGGCCAGGCGCTGCGGCAGGTCGCGGCCGACGTCGATCCGGGTGACGCGGTAGCCGCGCTCCGCGAGCGCGGCGGCGCAGCTTTCGCCGGAGACGAGCGAGACCTCGCGCTCCGCGGAGAGGCCGCCCATGAGGACGGCGACGTGGGGTTTCATGTCTCTACTCCGTGCGGATGGGCGTTGCCCGGTGCGGCGGCCGCGGCGGCCGGGTTGCCCAGGCGCTTGATTTCCCATTCGAGGTGAATGCCACTCGTCGCCAGGACGCGGGCGCGGACGGTCTCGCCGAGCGCCTCGAGGTCGGCGGCCGTGGCGCCACCAGTGTTGATGAGAAAGTTGCAGTGCTTATCGGAGACCATGGCCGCCCCCCGGGTCAACCCCCGGCAGCCGGCCTGGTCGATCAATTGCCATGCCCGCTGCCCGGGCGGGTTCTTGAAGGTGCTGCCGCCGGTCGCGACCCTGAGCGGCTGGGCGGCCTCCCGCTCGGCCTTGATCGCCTCCATCCGCGCCCTGATGGCGGCGGGATCGCCGGGCTCGAGGGCGAAGGCGGCGCGGACGACGATCCAGTCCTCGGGCAGGTCGGAGTGGCGATAGCTGAAGCCGAGCTCGGCATTGGTCAGGCGGTGCAGCCGCCCCTGCCGGTCGAGGGCCTCGGCCCAGACCAGCCGCTCCCGGGTCTCGCCGCCGAAGGCGCCGGCATTCATGCGGACGGCGCCGCCGATGGTGCCGGGGATGCCGATCATGAACTCGATGCCGGCGAGCCCGGCGCGTTGCGCCTCCTGCGCCACCCGCTGGTCGAGCGCACCGGCGCCGGCGACGACCGTGGCGCCCTCGACCACCACCTTGGCCAGCGCCCCGCCGAAGCGGACGACGACGCCGCGCACGCCACCGTCGCGGATCAGCATGTTGGAGGCGACGCCCATCGGCAGGACCGGGACATCGCCGGGCGTGGCGGCCAGGAAGGCGGCGAGATCGTCCACGTCGGCCGGCTGGAACAGCCGCTCGGCCGGGCCGCCGGCCCGGAACCAGGCCAGCGGCGCCAGGGGCACGTTCAGGCGGAGACTGCCGCGGGGGCCGGTCATGCGCCGGCCCTCGCCGCCTGCGCGGCGCGCAGCTGATCCGGCAGCGCGTTGGCCCACTGGGTGATGGTGCCGGCACCGAGGCAGACGACGAGATCACCCGGCCGGGTGACCTCGGCGATGCGCGCCGGCAGATCCTCCGGGCCCTCGATCGCCTGGGCGCTGCGCTGGCCGTGGCGGATCAGGCCCTCGACCAGGGCGTCCCGGTCGATGCCGGGGATGGCCGCCTCGCCGGCGGCGTAGACGGGGGCTACGAGCACCGCGTCGGCGTCCGCGAAGCAGGTGCAGAACGCCTCGAAGAGATCCTTGAGCCGGCTGTAGCGGTGCGGCTGGACGACCGCCACGACGCGGCCCCGGGTCGCCTGCCGGGCGGTCTTGAGCACGGCCTTGATCTCGACCGGATGGTGGCCGTAGTCGTCGACGATGGTGACGCCGTCGACCTCGCCGGTGACCGTGAACCGGCGCTTGACCCCGCCCAGCCCCTCGAGCGCCCGGCGGACGGTGGCCTCCGTCATGCCGAGCTGGTCGGCGATGGCGATGGCGGCCAAGGCGTTCTGGACGTTGTGATGGCCGGGCAGGGCGAGGCGGAAGTCGACGAAGCGGCGGCTCTCGCCCGTGCCCGCATCCCGGATGAAGACGTCGAAGCGCGAGCCCGTGGCATCCGAGACGGGCTCGGTCGCGCGGATGTCGGCCTGCGGGTTGAAGCCGTAGGTCCGGACCTTGCGGTCGGTGATGCGGCCGACCAGGGCCTGGACCTCGGGATGGTCGATGCAGAGCACGGCCACGCCGTAGAAGGGCAGGCGCTCGACGAAGTCCTGGTAGGCCGCCTTGACCCGGTCGAACTCGCCCCAGAACTCCATGTGCTCGGGATCGATGTTGGTCACCACCCCGATGGTTGCCGGCAGGCGCAGGAAGCTGCCGTCGCTCTCGTCGGCCTCGACCACCATCCAGTCGCCGGCCCCGAGGCGCGCATTGGTGCCGTAGGCGTTGATGATGCCGCCGTTGATCACGGTCGGCTCGAGGCCGGCGGCGTCGAAGAGGGCGGCGACGATGGCCGTCGTCGTGGTCTTGCCGTGGGTGCCGGCGACGGCGACCGCCGGGTGCAGGCGCATGATCTCGCCCAGCATGTCGGCGCGGCGGACGATCGGCAGCCGGCGCCGGCGGGCCTCGACCAGCTCGGCGTTGTCCGGCTTGATCGCGGTCGAGACGACCAGCACCCGGGCCTCGCCCAGGTTCTCGGCCCGGTGGCCGATGGCGATGGTCATGCCCTTGGCGCGCAGCCGCTGGACGTTGGCGTTGTCGCTGACGTCCGAGCCCTGGACGGTGTAGCCCATGCCCGCGAGGATCTCGGCGATGCCGCTCATGCCGATGCCGCCGATGCCGACGAAGTGGATGGCCCCGGTCTCCAGCGGCTGGATGCGCAGGTGACGGGACAGGGTGGCCTCGCTCATCGGGCAGCCTCCGGCTTGGTGCGGCCCCGGCCGTCGGCGGGCACGCCACCCTGGGGCAGGAGGTCGAGCACCGCATCGGCGAGCCTGGCCGCGGCGTCGCTCTGGTAGGCGGCGCGGGCGGCGACCGCCAGGTGCCGCAGCCGGTCAGGCGATGCCAGGAGCGTGGCCAGCTCGCGGCTCAGCGTCGGGGCGTCCAGGTCCTGCTGCGGGATGGTCACGCAGCCGCCGGCCGCCGCCAGCGCCTCGGCATTGGCCCGCTGGTGGTCGTCCGCCGCCGCCGCGTAGGGCACCAGGATCGAGGGCCGGCCCATCGCCATGATCTCGGTCAGGCTCGACGCACCGGCGCGGCTGATGATCAGGTGCGCCCGTTGCATCTGCGTCGGCATGTCCGCGAAGAAGGCGCTGACATCGGCTTGGGTCCCCTGCGCCGCATAGGTTTCGCAGACGCGGCTCAGGTCCTCGGGCCGGCACTGCTGCCGGACCTGCAGGCGCCGGCGCAGGTCGTCGGGCAGGAGTGCGATCGCCTCGGGCACGACGTCGCTGAAGATCCGCGCCCCCTGGCTGCCGCCGATGACGAGCAGGTGGATGGGGGCATCGGGTGCGGGTGCGCGGAACGGCTGGTCGTCGAGCCGGAAGTCCGGGCGGACGGGATTGCCGGTGACGATGCGGCGGGCGGCACCGG
>CAYWSB010000106.1:0-18381 GCA_964460465.1 uncultured Geminicoccaceae bacterium
AGCTCGACCCGAAGTATGTCGATGTCATCGTCAGGCGCTGGCAGGACTGGACCGGCGGCGCCGCGACACTGGAGGGGGGATGGGCGGCCGTTCGCCGAGGCGGATGCTGGTCGGAAAGCGGCCTGATCGTCCGCGGCGTCGGCCGGTTCCGAGGTCTCCTGCGGCCTTACGGGCCGTCTTCTGGGGAATCTCGGCGTCAGTTGGCGCCACAGCAGCGCTTGTACTTGCGGCCGGAACCACACGGGCAGGGATCGTTGCGGCCGGTCTTCGGCGCGCGTCGCGGCGAACGCCGGCGTGCCTTCCAAAAGGCGTCGATGGCGTGCACCGACGACGGGATCAGCTCGGTGGCGGCTGCATGAAGCTCTGCCCGCTCATCCGCTGTGCCCTCGGGCACGGCATCGTCCGGGTCCTGCACGAAGGCGAGGATGGGTGCCAGGAGCGCTGCCCCCTCGTCCGAATGGAAGAGCGGGTACCAGGCGTCCTTGCGCAGGGCGACGCCGTCCATGAAGCCCTCGGCCCAGTCCCCGGCGACGACGTCACCCGCCGAGGTCTCCCAGAAGAGCGGCTCGATGCCGTCCGGGTGACCCTGCAGCCGATGCAGGATGTCGTTGTAGCGGACCATGATCAGGTTGACGATGCGCTGCGCCTGCTCGACGCTCTCGAACTCGGGCTCACCGTTGCCCCAGATCGCCGGCAGCCATTCGCTCGGCATGATCAGTTCCGGGCCGATCGCCACCGCCGTCAGGAAGCCATCGAGGTCCGACAGCTGCATGCAGTCGTCGGGGACCTGATCCGACATGAGGAACGCGTCGAGCGTCTCGAGATCGGCTTCCGTGAGACCCGGACGTGGCGACATCACCATGGCTTCTCTGCTTGGGCGCGAGCGATTGGCGAGTTGTCGCCGGCACCGATTCTGCCTCGCGCCGCTGCGCCTCGCAAGCCGCGCCGGCGTGGCTCAGCGCACTGCCGGCGACGCCTCGTCCACCTCGTCGACGCTCTCGACCAGCGGCAGGAAGGGCTCCGCGGCATCGAATGACGAAGTGGCATGCATGATGTGGACGACCTCCGGGAACTCCCGCGCGTGGTTGGCGGGGTAATAGCCGAGATGCATCATGGCGACGAATTGCTGGGCGACCCTGCCAGCGTGCTCTGGTGTTTCGGCCCGAATGACCAGGTTGGCGTAGTGCTCGTCGTCGTAGGCGTGGACGCGGTAGAGCGGCATGGGTGCCTCCTCAGTTGGGCTTTTGGCCGCGCCAGGGTCGCACCAGCCGGCTGACCAGCATGTCGTCGCTCTCGTCCGGCAGGCGCTGCTGCTGCAGGCGCTCCATGACGTCGTCGTCGACCGGCACCAGCCAGGTGCCGTCGGGCTGGCGGAAGCCGGCGCTGGCGAACGGCAGGATCGCGAGGTCGGCGAGGTCACGGCGGGTGGCGTCGGTGAGGCGGATCGTGGGCATGGTGGCCGTCCCGGATGTGCGGCCCCGACCACCGGGGCCTGCTACCGCCCTGAGCCCCACCGGGCGGACCCGGCGGGGCGGTTGCGGGCGCAAGCCGTTCAGGCGGGGAGTCGGTAGACGCGCCGTCCCTGATGATCCTTCTCCGAGGTCACCTCGAGCCCGAGCTTCTTCTTCAGGGCCCCGGAGATGGCGCCGCGGATGGTGTGCTTCTGCCAGCCGGTGGCCTCGGCGATCTCGTCGAGGTCGGCGCCCTCGGGGCGGCGGAGCATCGCGATCAGGGTCGCCTGCTTGGTGCCTTCGCGCGGCTGTGGCTTTGAAGCTTCTGCCGTGTCCTCGGCCACCGGCGGCTCGGTGGTCCCCGCTTCCTGTGCCGCGGCCCGTTCGGCGGCATCCGCCTTGACCGAGGCGATCACCTCGGCGGTGACCCGCTCGACCTTGGCCCGGCCGGTGTCGGTGATCTCGGTGAGCCAGTCCTCGGGGCTGATCCGGCCGTCGAGCGGGCCCGGGGCGGCGTCGAGGATCTCGCCCGTGGTCAGGCCCAGGACCGCGGCACGACGTTCCAGGGCGGCGAGCGCCTTGTCGCTGTTGGCGGGGTTGCGGGTCTGGCCGTCGAGGGCCGAGAGGATCGTGGCGAGCTCGGTCTTGGCGAGGTTGGTCGGCATCGTCGGGTCTCCGGATCGTCGGGCCGCACCTTGCGGCCCCTACGACCCCGAGCCCCAGCTGCGGCGCAGCGCGGGGCCGAGGCGGGCCGGGTTGGGCTCAACCGGCGTGCTCGCCCTCGTTGAAGGCCATGTCGGTGATCTGCTGCAGCAGGTTGGCGTAGTGGGCGACGTGGTCGACATGGGGCCAGTTGACGTCGTCGGGGTGGACCTCGAAGTGGTCGTCGCTCAGCGCCTGCAGGCGGGCGAGCATCGCGTCGATCTTGGCCTTCTTCGCGAGGAAGGCAGCCAGCGCCTTTTCCTGGTTGCTGGTCCTCGCGGTCGGGCTGGTCATCGTCGGTCTCCATCGGCTTGTTGGCGTGGCGACATGAAGGCTTCAATCGCCGCGCGAAGCCAGTGGAATGTCGCTCCATGCCGCGAGATTAAGTCGTTGACTTGGAACGCTGATCGCCATGCGGGCCACGAGTAATCGCAAGCTGGCCGAGGCGCTCGGGGTGAGCGAGGCGGCGGTCCGGAAGGCGCTGGCGGCTGGGCGGATC
Source organism: uncultured Geminicoccaceae bacterium (assembly GCA_964460465.1). Lineage (GTDB taxonomy): Bacteria > Pseudomonadota > Alphaproteobacteria > Geminicoccales > Geminicoccaceae > SLRI01. Next base: position 2,653 of record CAYWSB010000106.1, read on the forward strand.
AGTCGCGAGGCGGACGGGTCGTTCGACATCGCCGAGGTCAAGCGGCAGTGGGCCGGCAATACCGACGCGGCACAGCAGCGGCCGACGGCGAAGTCTGGTCCGATCCTGCGGCCGGTGCCGGCGGCGGCGTTGGCGAGCGTGCGCGAGACGCTGCGCGATCAGGGCGAGGAGCCGGCACCCGGCAGCCCCAGCTTCCTCCAGGCACGGACCGCCAACGAGGTCCTCAAGGCGCAGGAGCGCCGGCCTCGGCTGCAGCGGCTCAAGGGCGAGCTGATCGACCGGGCGCCGGCCACGGCGCAGGTCTTCACCCTGGCGCGACCGAAGAGCTTTTTCACCCTGGAGAAGGGCAACTACTGGTCCAACAACTACATGAACTCGGCGTCCTTGGCCTCGCTCGGCCTGATCTGCTGTGCCGGCAATCGCCCGGGCCAGGTGATCAGCCGGGGCGGCGGGCATCGGCGCGGCGGCATGGGCGCCGACCTCAACCAGCCGCGCAATCTGGATAAGGAGCATCTGGTCGACATGGTAAAGGCGCCGGTCGACGAAAGCGCGTTCAAGCACAGCTTCCTGGCGATCAGTCTCGATTCCCGGTCGCTCGTGAGGTTGCCTGCTGGTGCGTCGCCGCACCTGCTCCTCCAGCAAATGTGACCGCACGGGTGGCCAAATCGGCAATGCCAGAGGCGACTGGACAAAGACTTGAGACGGCGGATCGGCTAACTTCCCCGATTGACTCTGAGTGACTCCGGCCGGGGGATACACCCTGCATCGTGTCGAGGAGCGGTTGCGTGCGCCGTCCATCGCCGTTCGTTTTCCTGCTGCTGATTGGGGCCGTCCTGCTGGTCGGATTGACGGCGGCCGGCGACAGCTTCGCGCCGGATCGGCACTTCACCATCAACGACCCGGCCCGGCTCGATCCGGGAGCAGCGGAACGGGCCTATGGCCGGATCAAGGCCGACATGGCGGCCCGCTTTGCGGCCTCCCGAGAGCCCGCCGCCATGGCCTATCAACGGTGGTGGCGCGCCAACCGCTCGCCATACCTCTCGGCGACCCACGGGTCCCGCTACGTCAACAACTATGTCAACGGTCCGGCCCGGGTCTACGGCACCCTGGCCCCGGGCACGGCGATGCCCGTAGGCAGCATCATCGCCAAGGACGCGGTCTCGATCGACAGCGCCGGCCGCGTGCTGCCCGGCGCGCTGGCGCTGATGGAGAAGATGCCGCCCGGCTACGACGCGGCGGCGCGCGACTGGCGCTATGCGCTGATCCTGCCGGACGGCAGCGTCTTCGCCGACAGCAGCGGCGCCAATCCCGGCGGCGCCGCGTTCTGCGTCACCTGCCACGCCAGCGCGGGCGATGCCGCCGACCATCTCTTCCTCGTGCCGGAAGGCGTCCGCCGCGGCCCGCCGGCACCGTAGCGGCGGCGTCGCTACTCACCTTCGGTGGTGACGCCGAGGCCGAGCACGGTGCGGTTGGCGTAGGCGAAGTAGCTCGTCACCTGGTTGATCTCCAGGATGGCACCGTCGTCGAGGCCGGCGGCGCGCAGACCGTCGACCACCGCGGCATCGATGCTCGCCGGCGCCAGGGTCAGGGCCCGGGCATAGCGCAGCACCGCGAGCTCGGCACCGGCCAGCGCCTCATTCGGGCGGTCGTCGAGCAGCGCCCGCTCGATCGCGTCGGCGCGCGCATCGTCGGCGAGATGACGGCGCAGCCCCTGCCGGTGATGGGCGACGCAGTAGCGGCAGCCGTTGAGGGCGCTGACATAGACGCCGACCGCCTCGAGCAGCCAGGTCGGCGTGGTGTTGGCGCTGTGGTGCAGGACGCTGCGATAGAGGGCGAGGTGGCCGTCGAGCGTGTGCGGTCGCAGGCTGTGCGCCTGGATGATATTGTCGACCTTGCCGCCGGCCCGACCGATGCCGGCATAGCTCTTCTCCAGCCGGCCCTCGGCCGCCGCGGGCGCGATCGTCCTGATCCAGGTCATGCGGCTGGCCCCTCCCTCCTGGCGACGAGCCGTGCGCGCGCAATCGTCACTTCCGACATCGCGTGCAGCGTATACAGCCCGCCAGCTGTGATCTGGGCTCCTCGTCGCGTGAGGGAGAGGATACCCCTCCGCGTCACGCCCGGGACGCCCAGGGGGATGCCTGCCCTGCGTTGTCGAGTACCTGCCATTGCCACCGCCTTGACCGTGCTGATCGGTGTCGGCGGCGCCGCAGCGGCGGAGACCAGGGCAGTGGCCATCACCACCATCGTCGAGGTGCCGCAACTGCTCGAGGTGCGCGACGGCATCCTCGCCGGTCTCGCCGCGGCCGGCTTCGTCGAGGGCGAGAACCTCGTCGTCGACTATCAGAACGCGCAGGGCAACATGGGCACCGCCGGGCAGATCGCCCGCAAGTTCGTCGGCGACCGTCCGGACGTCATCGTGCCGATCACCACACCCTCGAGCCAGACCGTCGTCGCCGCCGCCGACGGGCTGATCCCGATCGTCTTCAGCGCCGTCACCGACCCCGTGGGTGCCAGGCTCGTCGCTTCACTGGAGCAGCCCGGCGGCAACGTCACCGGCGTCTCGGACTTGGCCCCCATCGAAGCGCAAATGGCGCTCATCGCCGAGATCCTGCCCACGATCGAACGGCTCGGCGTCGTCTACAACCCGGGGCTCGACAATTCCGTGGCCTATGTCGATCTGTTGAAGGCGAACGCGACGTCCTTCGGCTGGGAGATCGTCGAGGCCGCCGCGCCGACGAGCAACGACGTGGTCGGGGCCGTGCGCAGCCTGATCGGTCGCGCCGATGCGCTGTACCTGCCGAACGACTCGACCGTGAACGCCCAGCTGGAGGCTGCGGTGATCGTCGGGCAGGAGGCCGATCTGCCGCTGTTCGCCGGCGAGACCAGGGCGGTCGAGCGGGGCGCGATCGCGTCCTTGGGCTTTGACTACCACAAGGTCGGGGTCGAGACGGCCACGCTCGTGGTCGAGGTGCTGAACGGCACCGATCCCGGCACGCTCAGCGTACTGGTTTACAAGGACGCCTTCAGCGACTTCAGCCTGCACGTCAATCCGCACTCTGCCGCCGAGATGGGGGTCGAGGTGCCGGCGGCGGTGCTCGGGCGGGCCGACGTCGTCCACTGAGCCCGCCGCGCCGCCGTTCGCCGAACCGTCCCGCCTTCGTTCCGCGATGACCATCTTCGCCTTCCTGGGCGCGGTGGAGGTCGGGCTGATCTTCGGCCTCGTCGCACTCGGCGCCTATCTCTCGTTTCGCGTGCTGGCCTTTCCCGATCTCACCGTCGAGGGCAGCTTTCCGCTCGGTGCCGCGGTCGCCGCCACGCTGATCGTCGCCGGCCTGAACCCTGTCCTCGCCACCCTCGCCGCCGCCCTCGCCGGGGCCACCGCCGGGATGGTCACCGCCTATCTCAATGTCCGCTTCAAGATCCTGCATCTGCTCGCCGGCATTCTCACCGCGGTCGCCCTCTACTCGGTCAACCTGCGCATCATGGGCCGGCCGAACATGCCGCTGCTCGGCCAGGAGACGCTATTCACGCCGCTGCGCGGCCTCGCGGTGCCGAGCTATGTGCTGGTCCCGGCGGCACTCGTCGTCCTCGTCCTCGTCGTCAAGCTGCTGCTCGACCGCTTTCTCCACTCGGAGATCGGCCTCGCCATGCGGGCGACCGGCGCCAACCCCGAGATGGCCAGGGCCAACGGCGTCGATACCGGCGGGCTCACCGTTCTCGGTCTGGCGATGAGCAATGCGCTGGTCGGGCTCGCCGGCGGCCTCTTCGCCCAGACCCAGGGTGCGGCAGACATCTCGATGGGGGTCGGCGTGATCATCGTCGGCATCGCCGCCGTGATCATCGGCGAGACGCTGATGCCGTCGCGCCGTCTCGTCATCCTCACCCTCGCCGTGGTCGTCGGCTCCATCGTCTACCGCATCGCCATCGCGCTCGCGCTCAACGTCGGGTTCATCGGTCTCACCGCGTCGGACGTGAACCTGATCACCGCGGCCCTGGTCGCCTTCGCGCTGGTCTGGCCGCAACTGCGCTTTCGGCCGCGGCTGCGCTCGCGCCGGCCCGCCGCATGATACGGCTCGAGGACGTCGGCGTGGTCTTCCGCGCCGGGACACCGCTCGAAACCCCGGCCCTCGACGGGCTCGACGTCAAGATTCCGCCTGGGCAGTTCGTCACGGTCATCGGCTCGAACGGCGCCGGCAAGTCGACCATGCTCAACGTGGTCGCCGGCACCGTGGCACCGCAACGCGGCCGGGTCACCATCGACGACATCGACGTCACCGCCTGGCCGGCGCCGCGGCGGGCACGGCTGGTCGCCCGCGTCTTCCAGAGCCCGACGGCCGGCACCTGCGAAGCCTTGAGCATCGAGGAGAACCTGGCCCTGGCAGCGACCCGCACGCGCCGACGCGGCCTCGGCCTCGCGCTGACCGGCCGGCTGCGCGACGACTGCCGCCAGGCGCTCGCCCGGCTCGGCCTCGGGCTCGAGCAGCGGCTGGCTGAGGAGATGGGCCTCCTCTCGGGCGGCCAGCGCCAGGCGGTGAGCCTGCTCATGGCGACGCTCGGCGACACCCGGGTGCTGCTGCTGGACGAGCACACCGCCGCCCTCGACCCCAAGACCGGCGCCTTCGTCCTCGACCTCACCCGCCGCATCGTCGAGGAGCGCCGGCTGACCACGCTGATGGTCACCCACTCGATGCGCCAAGCGCTCGAGGTCGGCGAGCGGACCTTGATGCTGCACCAGGGCCGGATCGTCGTCGACGTCGCCGGCGAGGAGCGCAAGAGGCTCGGCGTCGCGGATCTGGTGCGCCTGTTCGAGCGGGTCCAGGGCGAGACGCTCAGCGACGACGCGCTGCTGCTTTGAGACCCCAAGGGAGAGACCGGTCATGGCGTTCCTAAATTCACTCGGCGAGAGCCCCCATCTCTACGAACTGATGAAGAAGTTTCCTTACGTGGCCGTGCCGCTGTTCAAGCTACACGACGTCTTGCTCCGCGGCGATGTGCCCTTCACGGTCGCCGAGCGCGAGCTCATCGCGGCCTACGTCTCGGGCCTGAATGCCTGCGCCTTTTGCTATCGCGGCCATGTCGCCGCTGCCGAGCTTTTCGGCGTGGCACCCGATGTCATGGACCAGCTGATGGCCGATCTGGATACGGCCCCGATCGACGAGCGCCTGAAGCCGGTGCTGAGGTATGCCCGAAAGCTCACCCTGAACCCGGCCCGGATGACCCAGGCCGACGCCGACGCCGTCTACGCCGCCGGCTGGAGCGAGCAGGCACTGTTCGAGGCGATCGGCATCACGGCCCTCTTCGCCATGATGAATCGCATCGTCGACGGCACCGGAATCGAGGCCCGCAACACCAAGACGACCATCGGCAGGGTCAGGTGGCCGAGCTACACCGCCAACCTGAAGAACTACGGCTTCGAGCCGCCGCCCGACGCCTGAACGCCCGTTTGATCGCGCTTGCGCCGATCGGCATGCCGCAGCACGACCTCTGCCACCGCTCGAGCCGGCGCCGGCTCGCAATGCTCTCCAACGTTGACCGTCGCCGCCTGAAGTGACATCAAATATAACGACCAATCACATGCCCGTGATTATTGGGGAATATACAAGTCAATTGGTCACCCTTCGACGAGTTTGTAACCAACGTTACATGAACTAGGCGGATTTCGGCCAATGCTCGCGTTGTCGACCAAGCGACACGGGAGCCGACCATGGAACACAGACACACGAACGTTGCGGCGACTGCGGTGCGCCTCTGGGCCACGGCGGCGCAGCTCTGGGCCACGCCGGAGGCCGGCGTGGATCCCTATCGCTACCGCTTGCTCTTGCGCTTCATCGCCATCAACGCGCTCGGCGTGGCACTGCTGCTCGCCGCCCTGGTCGAGGGCTGGCTCGGTGCCCTCTTCGCGGCCGACACGACCGGCCTCGTTCGGGTGATCGTCGCCACCTTCCTCGTCGGGCTCGCCTGGTGCACCAGCGAGGTGGCCCAGGTCAGCGGCGAGCTCAACGCGCTGGCCAGCAGGCAGCCGCCTGCCGACAGCACCGCCCGGCGGTTTCTCGACCGGCTGCGCCAGGCCCCCCCCGGGGCACGGGGAAGCATCGAGGCGGCGCAACGCGAGCGCCTCGCCGGCCGGCTCGTGCCGATCCGCCAGCTGGCCGCCACGCTCGTGCTGCTCGGCCTGATCGGCACCGTCGCCGGCTTCGTCATCGCACTCTCCGGTGTCGACCCGGCCAAGGCCGCCGACGTCACCAGTGTCGCACCGATGATCGCGCGGCTGATCGAGGGCCTTGGCGTGGCGCTGCACACGACGCTGGTCGGGGCCGTGCTGAACATCTGGCTCGTGCTCGACTACCGCGTGCTCGAGGCCGGCATGGCGCGGCTGCATATCGGCCTGCTCGAGCGGGGGGCCAGCCATGACCGCCTTTAGGAGCTTCGACGACGAGAGCGAGAGCACCGTCTTTCGCGACGTCATCTTCCTCGCCCTCGCCGGCTTCGTCGCCATCGTCCTCATCCTCCTCCCGCATCTGGCGGTGCCTGGCGACCGGGCCTCGGCCGAGAGCCGGCAGCCGGGCGAGATCATGGTCGAGGTCCGCTGGCCGGACGACCACGACGCGGATGTCGATCTCTGGGTGCAGGCACCGGGCGACGTGCCGGTCGGCTACTCCAACAAGGGTGGCGCGATCTTCAACCTCTTGCGGGACGATCTCGGCAACCGCTTCGACGCCACCGGCCTCAACTACGAGGTCGCCTTCGGCCGGGGCGTCCCGCCGGGCGAGTACACCGTCAACCTGCACCTCTACCGGAACCCGGCGGGGGTGCTGCCGGTGCCGGCCACCGTGGTGGTCAGCGTCAAGTCGGACGAGGGCAAGGTGAGCCGGCAGATCCTGGCGAGCGAGGTCGAGCTCAAGCGGGTCGGCCAGGAGCTCACCGTTTTCCGCTTCGCGCTCGACGGGCAGGCGGCGCTGGTTTCCGGCAGCGTCAACGGCCTGCCCAAGCAGCTGCGCAGCCAGCGCCTGATCGGCAGCTGAGCGGCATCGGCCGATCGGCCAATCCAGAGGAGTGCGTCATGTCGTTGCTCAATCAGCTCTTCATCGTGGCGACCCTGCTCGCGGTCGGGCTCGCCATCCTGGCGGTCCAGGCTCCCGGCGTCCTGTCCCGCAAGCTCATCGCACTCGGCCTCGCGCTGGCCCTCCTGCCGATGGGCTATCTCGCCTTCAGCGAGCTGCTCGGTCGCGCCAAGCCGATGGCGCTGGAGTGGTGGCTGACGCGGGCCGCGGAGGCCACGGTGCTCGGCAGCCTGCTGCGCGAGGACGAAGCCATCCATCTCTGGCTGCTGCTCGACAATGCCGACGAGCCGCGCGGCTTCGTTCTGCCGTGGGACCAGAAGCTCGCCGAGGCGCTGCACGAGGCGCTCGAGGAGTCCGAGGCCAACGGCACCGGCGTGCGTATGCGGCTGCCCTTCGAGCGCTCGTGGGACCATCGCGAGCCGCAGTTCTACGCCCTGCCGCAGCCGGCGCTACCGATGAAGCCGCCGGCGGCCGACACGCCCCTTAGGTTCGAGCACCCTGGAGAGGCCGCATGACCGGCAAGCTGCCGACCAGACCCGCCGCCGGCCGCCCCCGGCAAAGTCGGCGCCGCGCCGTGGCCCGGGCGGCCGGCCAGGCGATGCAGGCCAGGCCGTGCCAGGGCGCGGCGCTGGGCCCGACGCACCGCCACCGCGCCGAGGCCCGGCGCATCGACCTCGCGGCCGAGATCCTCGACCGCCTCGACATCGCCCGGCACCTGCTCCGCCTCCAGTGCGTCGACACGCGCACCGCCCTCGCATTGCAGCTCCTCGAGCAGACCGCCGACGACGTCGCCGACCTCGCCGGGATCACCTGACCACGACAAGCCCCGCCAGCCACTCGACGCCACCGCAGCGGCACTGCCGATCAACCGTTGTGGGCCCGGCCGATCGCGCGTCCCGGGGCAGCGTCATCGCCTCGCCGACGAGACGAGTCGCCACCGTTCTTGCCAAGCCGGCCGCCGGGTTGCACGCTGCATCGGCGGGATGGTCGACCTCGCCCGGCAAGGGACGGTCAGGGGCGCAAGGCCGTTCGGCCCATGGCACTTGGCAGTGACCGGGTCCTGAGCGCGGACCGCGACCGAGCCCTTCGTCGGCACACAGCGCCGGTACCAGGGGACCGCGGCGCACCGGAGGGAAGCTGAGGCGGCTAAGCTCATGAAGGTGCCAAACGTGTTGACCGAGCCGGACGGTCGCTGCATGGGGCGCGCCTAGTGTGCCAGGACGGCGAGAGCACGGCCGTGCGCGCTCGACCCTTTCGGCCAATCGCAGTCCTCGTCTTGACGATATTCACCCTCTGCTTGGTGGCAGTCATTCTGATCGGGGCGATGCATGACATCCTCCCCGCATGGCTCGCCATGCCGACAGTCGAGACGATCGAGACCTTCATCCTTGACCTCGGGATGTGGGGCGTCGCCGGCGCCGTCCTCTTGATGGTGCTACATTCGTTCGTGCCGTTTCCGGCCGAGCTGCTGGCGATCGCGAACGGGATGGTGTTCGGGCCCGTGCTCGGCATCGTCCTCACGTGGTCGGGCGGGATGCTGGGTGCCATCGTGGCATTCGCGCTCGCTCGCCTGCTCGGGCGCCCCTTCGTGGTGCGCTTCGTCGACGCCAAGAAATGGCGGCGCTTCGACGCGTGGCTCGCCCGAGACGGCTGGCGCGTGCTGCTCCTGGCACGCCTCGCGCCGATCGTTGCCTTCAATCTCGTCAACTACGCCGCCGGCCTGACCGCCGTCGGCTGGTGGACGTTCCTCTGGACGACCGCCATCGGGATCCTGCCCGCCACCGTGACCATGGTCCTCGTCGGCGACCGGCTCGATCAGCTGCAGTGGTGGGCATGGCTGCTGCTGCTCGCGGCCGTCGTGGCAAGCGGCTATTGGCTGCGGCATCGATGGAAGCAAAGCGATCCGGCATAGGAGCCTGCCCTGCCGGCAGCGTCGATCGGTCGGCGTGAACGATCGGGACGTCGGGATTGGGGGCCCGCAAGTCCCAGGCGAGCGGGACATCGTGCACGAGCGGCTCCGCAGTCCGGCGATCGCCAGCCACATGCTCGGTCGTCACCGTGCCGATATCGCGACCGTCGGCGATCCGCGCGGCATCGAGTGCCGAGCTTTGCCCGCGCTGGCAGGGAGCCACCCGGTCGCCGTGCTCGACGACCCCTTGCCGGCGAACGAGTTCCAGGCTCCAGGCACGATCAGCGCCGTCGATGGAAACGACGCACACGAGGAGGGAGTCCACGCCGCGAATGTTCGGGCTCCCTCTTCGTGACTGCCTCCATCGGCCTTGCACCAGAACAGCGCCGGTCGTCCTGAGAAGCCGGAACGCCACCGCCTCGCACGCTCGTGAGACCGCATCATCAGGGCCCGATCCTGCGGCGACCTCTCGACGGCGGACCGCGCCGACCGCGACCACCGAAGGGTCGCGCTCGCCAGCTACGGCTCGGTCGTCGAGCGTCGCTCATCGGCATCCGGGTCGGCGGCGATCGCGACCTCGATCTGCCGCTTCGATCGCCCGGTCGCTACCTCCCGCAAGGCCTGCTCGATCGCCTGGGCACACGCACCAATGACGTTGCCGCAGTGCACCACGACCTGCACCACCGCGCGGGGCCGGTAGAGCCCGCCGGCGGCGACGAGCGACAGCAACACCCCGCCGAGAGCGATCGTCGACTGGCCGCCACTCTTCAACACTGCCGCGAGGCGGCCCTCGCACCAGCCCTCGGCATCGTCGAAGTCGATGCCGAGGGATGCCAGCTTGTCGGTCAGGATGGCGGCGCTGGAGGCGTAGAACAACCCCTGGATGGGGTCGGTCACCAGCGCGATGCCACCCGGGCCACGGACCATCCGCACCTCGCGCTGGGTGTTGATGCCGATCACGCGCCCGCACCAATCGATCAGCGGTCCGCCACTATTGCCGGGGTTGATGGGTGCGGTGTGCTGAAAAATGGGGATGACCGGACCATCGGCCTGCCACGGCGCGTCGAACTACCGGCTGATCGACCCTCGCACCAGGCTGGCTTGATCCTGCGGGCCCAGTCGATCGGCGGCGCCGGGGAAGCCGATCGCGAACACCTCCCCCCCTTGGCCGGAGGCTCGCGCTCGCCTGCCGCAAACGTAACCGCCGGACGGTCCAGCCCCTTGACGCTCAGGACCGCCAGGTCCTCGCAGGGGAAGCCCTCGACGATCTCGGCCGGCAACCGCCGGACATCATCAGGAGCGTGACGATCGATCACGATGAGCCGCCAGCCATCCTCGACATGCGCCCGCACGACATGAAAGTTGGTGACGACGAAATCGTCGTTGACCACGAAGCCGGTGCCCGGGGCCGCACCGCCCGGGCCTTCGGCCATGACCCGCACGACGCAGGCGTCGAGCCGGTTCGCAACGCTCGTCTCCGGATCCTCGATGACGAACAGCCAGACGGCCGCACCAAGCCCCGGCAGCATGGCGAGCAACGCGAGGAAGGATCGGCGCATGGTTCGGCGCTCCTCGTTCTCAGCCGGCACGCCATGTTGCCACTGGTCTCGACGTCTTCTTCACCGGCCGGACAACGCTCGGATCAAACGCGGCCGAGAACTTCCTGGCGCTATATTCATCTGGCGATGCGACAGTCGATCGAGCGACAAGATCACAGCCAGTTGATGGACGAGCGCATCCTTTATCTGGCGCGCCGCGTTCGGGCGGCGATCGAGAGCCGGGAGCTGGCACCCGACGGCGATTTGTTGCAGGCATGCGCGTGTCTCGGGACCGGCGCCGCGACGGTCCGCGCCGGCATCGTTGCCGCCGTCGCGGTCGAGCGGCGCGACGACGCCTCCCGGCGTCCCGCCGCCGCTCCTCCACACGGCCCTGGCCTTGGCCAAGGCCCCGATGTGGACGGTCTTGTGGCCGGGTCGCGGGTCGGCCAGCGCGCGAGGTCGTGCGCCTCGGCCGCCATGCTGTCGATGCTCGCCAACGGCCGCTCGAGCTCCGCGCGCAGCGCCACGAGGCCCGCGTCCGAGGCATGCGGGCGGGCCGGTGGGCGTCAGCCGCGCCGCACGGTGGTCCAGGGGCGGACGATCCGCGCGCCGTTCGACCTCGCCAGTGCCCGGCAGGTCGCCTCGCCGACGCGGACCAGGGCATCGAGGTCGACGCCGGTGGCGATGCCCATGCGATCGAGCATGTGGACGAGATCCTCGGTGGCGAGATTGCCGCCGGCACCCGGGGCGTAGGGACAGCCCCCCAGCCCCGCGACGGCGGCGTCGATGGTGACGACGCCGTGCTCCAGGGCGACCAGGACATTGGCCAGAGCCAGGCCGTAGGTGTCGTGGGGATGAAGGGCCAGAAGCGTGGCCGGCACATTGCCGGCCGCCGCGCGCAGCACCGCGTCGGTCTGCACGGGGGACGCGAGGCCCACCGTGTCGGCGAGCGCGATCTCGGTGCAGCCCATGCGGTGCAGCGCTGCCGCGACCGCGACAACGCGCGACGCCTCGACCGGCCCCTCGTACGGACAGACCGCCATGCAGCTCACATAGCCGCGAACCGCGATCCCGGACTGCCGTGCCCGGGCGACCAGCGGCGCGAAGCGGGTCAGGCTTTCGTCGATGCTGCAGTTGATGTTGCGCCGGCAGAAGGTCTCGGACGCCGCGGTGAACACCGCCACCTCCTCGAGCCCGGCGGCGAGCGCCCGATCCAGACCCTGGGCATTGGGGACGAGCGCACTCCTGACGATACCCGGGAGCGGCCCGAGGCCGACCGCGACCTCGGCCGTGCCGGCCATTTGCGGGACCCAGCGCGGCGAGACGAAGGCCCCGATCTCGATTCGTCGGAGGCCCGTCGCGGCGAGATCGCGGACCAGCGCCTGCCGGGCCGCGACCGAGAGCAAGCGGGGCTCGCTCTGCAGCCCGTCGCGCGGGCCGACCTCGCAGACCTGCACCGCCTGCGGCAGAAGCGCGCGCAAGGGCGACCTCACGGCAGTGCCTCGTCGGCCGGCGGCAGCTCCTCGAGGTCGACGAGGATGGTGCCTTCCTGCACGCTGTCGCCGAGAGCGACGAGAACCGCCCGCACCCGCCCGGCGAAGGGGGCAGCAATCGTGTGCTCCATCTTCATGGCCTCGACGATCGCCAGGACCTCGCCGGCGGCCACCATAGCACCGATCACGGCCGGCAAGGCCGCGACCCGGCCCGGCAGCGGCGTGGCAAGCGCTCCTGCAGCCTCCGTCGCCGACCCGGCCAGCGCCGCGGCGGCGGGCACGAAGCGACGGCGCGCGCCGGGCACGGTGACCACCACCTCGCCCGGCGTGCAGCGATAGCCGAATCCGTGGCGCACGCCGTCGCACTCGATCCACCCACGACCGTCCGCGAGGTGACACGGGAAGTCGAGCGTCAGCGCCGCTTCGACCTGGCGCCGCTCCGTCTGCAGGCGATAGCGCACGGTCGGCGCCGCATTGAGGCGAAAACCGAGTGTTGCCGCCGATCCGGCCCGGTCCCCGCCATGGCGCGCGAAGACGAGGGCGGCGAGCGCCTGTGGTGCCAGCGGGAAGCACCAGTCGCCGGCATGGCTGTCCAGCCAACCGGTCCAAACTCGGGCGGCTGCGACATCGGGATGGCGCGCGATCTCGGCGAGGAAGTCGCGATTGGTCTGGATCCCCTCGACGGCCGTCACCTCTATGGCATCGATCAGCTGCGCCAGTGCCGCCTGCCGGGTGGGTGCCGAGGCGACCAGTTTGGCTATCATCGGGTCGAAATGGGCGCTGACCTCGTCGCCCACGTCGACCCCCGAATCGACCCGAACCAGATCTTTGGGCAGCTCCAGCCGGGTCAACCGGCCGGTCGAGGGCAGAAAGCCGGCGGCCGGGTCCTCGGCGTAGAGCCGGGCCTCGATCGCATGCCCGAGCGGCGCTGGCGGCACGAGGTCGGCCGGCAGCGCCTCGCCGGCCGCGAGCCGAAGCTGCCACTCGGCGAGGTCGAGCCCGGTCACCGCCTCGGTCACCGGATGCTCCACCTGCAGGCGGGTGTTCATCTCGATGAAGTAGAGCTCCGCGCCGGCCACCAGGAACTCGACCGTGCCGAGATTCCGGTAGGCGACGGCCTCGGCGATGCGCCTCGCCGCCGCCGCCAGCTGTCGACGCAGGTCAGGGTCGAGGCCGGGTGCCGGCGCTTCCTCGATGATCTTCTGAAACCGCCGCTGCAGGCTGCAGTCGCGCTCGAATGCGGTGACGACCCGTCCCCGGCCGTCGGCGAGCACCTGCACCTCGATGTGGCGGCAGCGCTCGAGCCAGCGCTCGGCGATCAGGGCATCGTCGCCGAACGCTGCCGCGGCCAGCCGTCGGGCACCGGCCAGCGCCGGGTCGAGTTGGGCCGCCGCGTGGACCACCACCATGCCCTTGCCGCCGCCGCCGGCGGCCGGCTTGACCACGAGCGGATAGCCGAGGGCGTCGGCAGCAGCCGCTTCGCCGCCCTTGGTCAGGGCGACGCCGGGCACGACCGGCACACCGGCCGCGGCGGCGATGGCGCGGCCTTGCGCCTTGTCACCCATGGCGACGATGGCCGCCGGCGCGGGGCCGACGAAAACCAGCTCCGCCGCTTCCACCGCATGGGCGAAGGCGGCACTCTCGGCGAGAAACCCGTAGCCCGGATGGATCGCGTCGCAGCCGAGGCGCTTGGCCACGCCGATGAGCTGCGTCCCATCGAGGTAGGCAGCGAGCGGCGGGCCGTCGAGCGCCACCGCCCGGTCGAGGTGGCGAACGTGCCTGGCCGCCGCGTCGGCAGTCGAGTGGACACCCGCGGCCTCGATGCCGAGCCGACGGCAGGTCCGGGCGATCCGGCAGGCGATCTCGCCGCGATTGGCGATCAAGAGGCGTCGGATCGCGCTCACATCCGAAACGTCCCGAAGCGGGTGGCCGGGATCGGGGCGTGCAGCGCTGCCTCGAGGCCGAGGATGAGCACGTCGCGGCTCTGCGCCGGGTCGATGATTCCGTCGTCCCACAGCCGCGCCGTGGCGTAGTACGGCTGGCCCTGGGCCTCGTACTGCGCCCGGATCGGCGCCTGGAAGGCCTCCTCCTCGGCTGCCGCCCACGCCCCGCCCGCGGCCTCGATCGCCTCGCGGCGGACGGTGGCGAGCACCGATGCCGCCTGCTCGCCGCCCATCACCGAGATCCGCGCGTTGGGCCACGACCACAAGAAGCGTGGGTCGAAGGCCCGGCCGCACATGCCGTAATTGCCGGCCCCGAAGCTGCCGCCGATGATGAGCGTGAGCTTGGGCACGGCGGCGCAGGCAACGGCGGTCACCAGCTTGGCCCCGTCCTTGGCGATGCCGCCGTGCTCGTACTTCTTGCCCACCATGAAGCCGGTGATGTTCTGCAGGAACACCAACGGGATGCGCCTTTGGCAGCAGAGCTCGACGAAGTGCGCCCCCTTCTGGGCCGATTCGCTGAACAGGATGCCGTCATTGGCGAGGATGCCGACGCGTCGCCCACCGAGCTCGGCGAAGCCGGTGACCAGCGTCGGCCCATAGAGCGGCTTGAAAGGCTGGAACCGCGAGCCGTCGACGAGCCGGGCGATCACCGGCAGCGGGTCGAGCCGCTGCCGGCGGTCGGCCGGCACGAGGCCGTAGAGCTCGTCGGCCGGGTGCAGCGGCGGGTCGCCCGGGCCGCCGGGCGCCGGCAGCACCGGCTCTGGCAGCGTCGCCACGATCTGCCGGGCGAGATCGAGCGCGTGCGCGTCGTCCTCGGCCAGATGATCGGCGACGCCGGAGATGCGGCTGTGCACCTCGCCGCCGCCGAGCTCCTCGGCGGTGACCGTCTCGCCGGTCGCAGCCTTCACCAAAGGCGGGCCGCCGAGGAAGATCGTGCCCTGGCCACGGACGATCACCGCCTCGTCGGCCATCGCCGGCACATAGGCGCCGCCCGCCGTGCAGGAGCCCATCACGACCGCGATCTGGGCGATGCCTGCCGCCGAGAGGGTCGCCTGGTTGTAGAAGATGCGCCCGAAATGCTCGCGATCCGGGAAGACCTCGTCTTGCGAGGGCAGATGGGCGCCGCCGCTGTCGACGAGATAGACGCAAGGCAGGCGGTTGGCGCGGGCCACGGCCTGGGCGCGGATGTGCTTCTTGACGGTCAAAGGGAAGTAGGTGCCGCCCTTGACCGTGGCATCGTTGGCGACGATCACGCAGAGTCGGCCCATGACCCGCCCGAGCCCCGTGATCAGCCCGGCGCCCGGTACCTCGCCGCCGTAAAGCCCGAAGGCGGCCAAAGGCGAGAGCTCGAGAAAGGCCGAGCCCGGATCGAGGAGCCGCTCGACCCGCTCGCGGGGCAAGAGCTTGCCGCGTCCCGTGTGCCGCGCCCGCGCCGCCTCGCTGCCGCCCCGGGCAGCCTCGGCGGTGTGGCGGCGCAGCTCGGCCACCACGCCGCGCAGCTGCCCGGCGTTGGCGGCAAAGCCCGGATCGGCGGGATCGACCCTGGCGTTCAGGACCGGCACCGGTCGCCTCTCATGCCGACGCCTCGAACAGCTCGCGGCCGATCAGCCAGCGGCGGATCTCGCTGGTCCCGGCGCCGATCTCGTAGAGCTTGGCGTCACGGAGCAGACGGCCGGCGGGGTAGTCGTTGATGTAGCCGTTGCCGCCCAGGCATTGGATGGCCTCGAGCGCCATGAGCGTCGCCCGCTCGGCGGCGTAGAGCAGGCAGCCGGCGGCGTCCTGGCG
>CAYWSB010000107.1:0-18015 GCA_964460465.1 uncultured Geminicoccaceae bacterium
GGCAGACCCGAAGGCGATCATCGCTGCCGCCAAGCGCGGGCATCAAGTGTTGGAAACGATCCACTAGGCTGCAATTGAACCTTTATAGATGTATTGGGACTACAAAAACTGAAGCATTCACTGAAGGAATATCGGTAAATTGGTCACCCAGTCCCCTCCGGATAGAATGCCGCATCCAGCGCCTCCTCCAGCGAATACGGCGCCACCTCCGGAAACGTCGCGATCGGCAGCCCCGTCTCCGCCGCGGCCAGCTCCCGGGCATCCGCATAGGCCTCGGCGAAGAGCCGCTCCTGCAGCGGCTTCAGCCCGGGATTGTCCTGCAGCAGCCGCCGCAGGCGCGTGCGCTGCTCAACAATGGTGCCGCGCCAGGAGCCGGTCCGCTGCTCCGGCTGGTGCTGCCACTTCAGGAGTTGGGCCAGGAGCCGAAAGTAGCGGTCGCCGAGCCCGCTCACCTGCGATCGGCCCCTGCTCTCGATCTTCTCGGCGACCGCCTCCCAGTCGATCGTCAGGGGCGTGTTCAGCCGTGCGGCACCCGCGGCCCTGAGTGCTGCCGCCTGGTCCAGCGTCCACGAATAGAAGTCCTGGTCGTAGAGCTTGCTCATGGCGGCGAGACTGCCATGCACCGGCCAGCCCCGCCGGCCGTCGTCGCTCACGTGGCGTTCGCATCCTCCAGCACCACCGGCGGCCCCGGCAGGTCGCCCGCGACCAGCCGCTCGAGCAGGCCCGGCAGCCCCGGCGGCATCACTGGCAGGTCCGCGTCGCGCAGCGCCCCGATCGGCGACCAGCGATGCCCCCCGGCAGACCGCGTGCTCGACCACCGTGCGATGCCGCGTCTCGAGCAGCGTGCGGTCGGCGCGAGCGAGATAGTGGCGCTCGTCGCACCACTGCGTCCGACCGCCGATGACGGGGCGTACCCAGCGGCTGGCGACCCACGAACCGATCGCCGCCTCGATGCCGGTCTCCTCGAACAGCTCCCGGCCCGCCGCATCGTGCCAGTCCTCGCCGGGCTCGAGCCCGCCGCCCGGCGTCACCCAGTATTCCAGCAGCCACGGCTTGGCGGGGTCCGCCGCCACGGTGTCGCGAAAGCGCAGCATCAGCACCCGGTTGCGGCTGTCGAACAGGATCACCCTGGCGGAACGTCGTCGGCCGTCCATTACCCGCTCCCGCGTCTAGCCAGGGCCGCCCGGCTCGCCTATTCCGAGAGCTGCCCCACGTCGCGCGCGTAGCGCGCCACCCTTTCCGGATCGAGCGTCACCCCCAGCCCCGGCCGCTCGGGGATGGCGAGGCAGCCGTCCGCGTCCAGCGTGAACGGCTCGGCCAGGAGCCCGTCCACATAGGGGCTGCCGCCGATATACTCGACCAGATCGCAACCGGGCATGGCCGACGCCAGCTGCAAGTCGGCGGCGAGGCCGAGCGCCGTGTTCCAGCCGTGCCCGATATACTTCACGCCGAAGTCGTCGGCCGCCCAGGCGATCCGCCGCTGCTCGCCGATCCCGCCCACCTTGGTGACGTCCGGCTGGACGATGTCGAAGGCGCCGCGCACGAGCCAGGGCAGGAAGCTCTGCCGCCGGGTCAGCACCTCCCCGCCGGCGATCGGCACGGGCGCCTGCCGGCGCAGCTCGCAGAAATCGTCGAGCGCATCGGGCCTGAGCGCCTCCTCGAACCAGCCGACGCCATAGCCCTTCAGCATCTCGGCGGTCCTGAGCGCCCATTTGAGCCCCTGCGGCCAGTGCGCGTCGCTGGCCCCGGCATCGACCAGGAGCTGCGCGTCCTCGCCGGCCGCCTCGCGTGCGGCCCGGACGATGGCCTCGTCGAGCCTCGGATCGTCCCGCCGGCCGAACGGCCCCCAGCCGATCTTGAAGGCTTTGAACCCGGCCTCGCGGTGCGGGCCGATGACGTCGGCCATGCGCTCAGGCATCTCCATGAGCAGCGAGCAGTAGGGCCGGACGCGGTCCCGGTAGCGCCCACCCAGGAGCCGCCCGACCGGCATGCCCGTGGCCTTGCCCAGGATGTCCCAGAGCGCGATGTCGATGCCGCTGATCACGTGGGTCAGCGTGCCGCCCCGGCCCATCCAGAAGGTGTTCTGGTGCAGCTTCTCCGCCACCCGCTCGGGCTCGAGCGCGTTCTCGCCCCGCCACAGGGGCTCGAGCACGGCGAGTCCCGCCTCGACCAGCCGGCCGTCGGTGAAGACGCTGCCATAGCCCGTGATCCCGGCGTCCGTGTGGACGGCGATCAGCGCGTGGACCGTGTCCTCGGGCCGGATCTCCACCGACCAGCCGCCCTTCGGGCTCTCGCCGATGAGCGGCAGGGCACGGATGGCGCGGATGGCGATCTTGGGGAGGGCAGCGGCGGGGAATGTCATCGGGCCGGGGCTTTCGTGAGGGCGAGGCTGGAAGGGACTCAGGCGTAGCGGCGGGTCTCGACCACCGTGTAGTGCGCCGCCCGCTCGTCGAACCGGGCGAGGAGGCGGCGGGCGGCGTCCGGCACGTAGCAGCGCGCATAGTCCTCGCCCTGGAACGCCTTCACGCACTCCAGATCGTCGAAGGTCATGATGGTGACGAAGGCCACCTCGTCACCCCGATCCTCGCGCAGCAGCTCGATGCCGCGATAGCCCCTGATGCCCTTGGTCTCGATCCCGGGGAAAACCTCGTCGTGCAGCAGCCGCGCATAGGCATACGCGTTGGCCGGTGTCGTCCAGCCGTGCCAGATCCGCTTGATCGTCATCGCTCGCCCGTCCCGCTGGCCGGTTCGTTTGTCTCAGGCCGCATCCGGCGCGCCCAGCCGGTAGACATGGCGCGCGTTTTCGACCCAGAACCGGCGCTGCTCGTCGAGGCTCGCCGCAGCCAGCACCTCGTCGAGGATCGCCACCCAGGTGGGATAATCGTGGGTCAGCTCGGAGACCGTCCAGTCGCTGCCGTACAGCACCCGCTCGAAGCCGAAGCTGTCGATCACGTGGTGGACGTAGGGCTCGACCTGCTCTTTCGCCCAATGCTGGTGGTCGGCCTCGGTGATCACGCCCGAGACCTTGCACCAGACGTTCGGCAGGGCGGCCAGCTCCTTGATCTGGCTCCTCCATGGCTCCCACATGCCGTGCTTGATGCCGGGCTTGCCGATGTGGTCGAGGACGAAGGTGACGTCCGGGCAGCGGCGCGCCAGCTCGAGCCCGAATGCCAGGTACCAGTGCTTGACGCAGATGTCGAAGGTGAGCCCGTAGCCGGGGAGGAGCTTCAAGGCCTCGATGAAGCCGGGCTCGAGGCAGAAGCGAGGGTCCATCTCGGTCTCGATGAGCCGCCGAATGCCCTTGAGGCAGCGGTTCGCCATGAGCCGCTCGAGATCGGCCGCCACCGCCGGGCCTTGCTCGAGCGGCGCATGCGCGATGATCCCCTGCAGCCGCGGGTCGGCATCGGCCAGGCCCTGCACCCAGGCCGCCTCCTCGAGATGCAGCCCCGGCCCCACCGCCACCTCGGCGAAGACGATGGCCTCGATCTCGACCGGCCCCCGCGCGGCGTCGAGATCGGCGAGCCCGTAGCTGCGGTTGATCCTCGGCACATTGGCGAGCCAGGGATAGCTCAGCCGATCCACGTCGTAGAGATGGACATGGGCATCGACGATCGGAAATGCGGGCATCGGTCCTCCCCTCGGGCCGTCTCGGCTGCGGCCGGTCGCGGTCCCGTCATAGCGCAGGCCGACGCTGCTGCCGAGGGCTGGGCTTGCGCTGCGGCTGCTTCGCCTCCGGCGCGGCCGGTGCCGGTTGCACCGGGTGGTCGGCCATGGGCGAGAACGAGAAGCGGGCGGTCTCGACGACGATGTCGCGCAGCGCCGTCAGGCGCTCCGGCGCGTCGCCGAACCGCTCGACGACGGCAGCGAACAGCGCCTCGAGCTCGCGCACCTCGCGGGTCGGCGCCAGCCCGGCGACGAAGCCGTGCATGGCGGAAGTCCACTGCTGGCCCGCTGCAACCGGCAGTGCCAGGACGTCGCTGGGCCGGACCCCGCCCGCATCGGCCGCCAGGAGCACGGCATCGCGGAACCGGTCGATCTGCTCCGCCGGGCGGCCGACCTCGACGGCGAGGCAGAGCTGCACGCCGGGATAGTCCGGAAAGTTGCCGGTCGTGGCGTCCCCCTGCAGGAGCCCCGTCAGCCTGCCGCCGACCCGCGTCGCGCGCAGCAGGCGATAGAGGTTGAGCAGCCGCTTGACGGCGCGCGGCGACCGGCCGGCGAGCGGGCCGAGCTGCCGCAGCATCGCCACCTCCTCGGCCGTGAGCATGGCCCGTGCGACCGCCTCCGCGAAGCGCTCGGGCTCCGCCAGGACGAGGTCCAGCGGCTCGATCGGCGCCACCGGACGCTGCTGCGCGCCGGGTTCCGGGGCAGCGGCGGGTGCTGCAGCCGCCGCGGGCTGGGTCGGGCTCAGCCGGTCGACCAGCCGGGCGAAGGTGCCGTCGGGGCCGCTCGTCAGGTGCGGAATCTGCACCGGCACCTGGAAGATCTTCTCGACGTAATCGCGCACCGTGGCCCGCGGATCGGGCGTGGCGCCGTCGCGGCCGAGGCCGGCGCCGCGATTGCTGCGCAATTGCTCGTCGTAATAGGACATCAGCGAGGTCTCGAGCCAGCGCGTGTCGACGCCGACCACGACCACGAACCGGTCGAAGGCGAGGAGCAGGTGCACCGCCTCGAGCACCCGCACCACCTGCTCCGCCCGGCAACGGTCGAGGTCGTCGATATAGAAGACGAGGCGCTGCGGGGCGTCCGGCGTGGCCTCGTGACGGCGCACCACGGCATTGAGCTGGGCGAAGGCGCGGCGCACCCGGCTGACCACGCCGACCTCGCCCTGCAGCGCCTGCACGGCCGCGCTCTCGGAGAGAAAATACTCCAGCACCTGCGCCGGCGAGCGGCCCTTGAACTGCGCCACCCGGGAGAGCTGGCGGCGGATCTCGTTCTCGGTCTTCTCGATCTCGCGCCTCAGCCTCGCCAGCTGCAGCAAGGCCTCGCGCTCGGTCGACCGGAAGCGTTGTAGGGCCGCCGCCTGCTCCCGGCGATAGCCGGCGATGGCGCGCAAGAGCGGTGCGACGCTGTTTGCGAGCCAGGCCAGAATCGGCAGGGCCGAGGCCGCAACGCCGAGCAGCGCCTCTCGGGCCACGGTGGCGAGCCCGAGCGAGGCGACGGCGAGGCCGATGCCCGCCAGCAGAAGGTGCGGGGCGAGCCGCAGCGACCAGGCGAGCCGGATCGCCCGCAGCGCGTCGGCGACCGGGCCCGCGGGCATGGCCGGCCCCTCCGGCAAGGTGTCCACCACGGCCTCGGCCGTCAGCCGCTCCCGCCGGGCGCTCCCGGCCAGCAACCCGGCAATCGCATCGACGGCTGCATCCCGCGCCGCCTTGAGCGTTTCGTCACGCGTGTCGGCCGCCGTTAGCACCGCGTCGCGCAGCTCCGTCTCCGCGTGCTGCGCGCTCATGAGGTCGAGCGCCAGTCCCTCGGCCGTGTCCTCCCAGCGACGCACCTGCCCGGTCAGCTCCTCGTAGACCTCGTCGGCCAGTCGGTTGCTCAGCGCTTCCGCACCGCCGGCCCGGAGCTGGGCAAAGGTGAACTCGGCGAGCACCGGCCAGAGCTGAGCGTCGTTGTATTGCCAAGCATTGAAGAAGATGTGGTCGGCGCGGGTCACGAACGGGCTGGCGCCGCCCGCCGCCCGCGCCTGGGCCGCAAGCTGGTCGATCTCGTGGCGAAGGAGGTGCATGAAGGACGACTTGCCGCTGCCCCAGTTGCCGAAGAGGCCGATGGCGAGCGGCGGCCCTGGCTCGCGCTGGCAGACGATCTCGGCCACCGCGCGCGCATCGGCGCGAAAGTCGAGCACGTCGTCGCGCAGCCTCTCGACCGGCCGATCGGCGACGTAGTCGGGCACCCGCCGCGGCGGCACCAAGGGCGGCTCGACCGTCCCGACCCCGATCTCGCCGACTACGCCGTCCCAGACGGCGACGAAGGAGACCGACTGCTTGAGGACATCGAGCACCACGTCACGCTGCTCGCTGGCCACCATGTCGGCGTCGGGCCCGAGTAGGGTGCGAAAGAAGATGCCGCGGCTGTCCGGCAGCAGCAGCATGGCCAGCACGAAGGTTTCGAGGTCGACGCTCCCACCCCGCCTCCCGGGCGTGTGCATCGCCAGATGGGCGGCCAAGGCCAGCGTGTCGACCAGGTCGGGTGCGAGCACCCAGGAGCCCTCCGCCGCCTCTGCCGGCGCCGTCTGGCGATGCAGCTGCAGCTCGGGCGCCGGCGGCCAGCGCTTGAGCGCGCGGGAAAGCACCTCCTCGATCGCATGGGCTGTGGGCGAGCTCTCAGCCAATCCCGGGTGCACGCGGAGCACCAGCGCCGCGGCCACGTCGGCGAGGCGCAGGACCGGCTGCGTCGTGCCGCCCGCCGTCGGCAGCGTGCGTGTCTCGGCCAGCGGCTTGGCGGCGTCGAGCAGGGCGAAGGTGCTCGTGCTGTAGAGGTAGTCGGCTTCCCGGCTGCGCGCCTGCAGCTCTGCCAGATCGACCAGGCCGTGCAGCGCGCCGCCGAGCGGATGTCCCGACCGCGCGAAGAGGCTCTCCCACGCGTGAAGCGGCCCGGCCTGCATGCGCTTGTCGGCAGCTGCCCGAGAGCCCCGCGGTGCCATGATCAGTCCCCCCATCATCGGGCCGAGCGCCGCCGCCAGTATAGCCCCGGCCGCGCCGCCCGCGAGCCCGCTTAGGCCGGGCCGGACGCGCGCCCCCCTGCCACCGCCGGGCCATTGGCACTATCATCCGCCGACCACCGGGCGGAGCGGCCGTCCGGGCAGTGCCGAGGGCGCCGATGCCGAAAGCCATGCGGGCCGATCCGCCGCAGCAGGACCCGCACAGCCTGGGCGGAGCCAGGGACAACGCGCTCGAGGCCGCGATCGGCCGCGAGGTGCGTCGCTTCCGCCAGCGCCAGCAGCTCACCGTGGCCGAGCTGGCTGCCACAGCCTCGCTCTCGCCCGGCATGCTGTCGAAGATCGAGAACGGCCTGACCTCGCCGTCGCTGGCCACGCTGCAGGCGCTCTCGCGCGCCCTCGACGTGCCGGTCACCGCCTTCTTTCGCCGCTTCGAGGAGGAGCGCAACGCCGTCCACGTCAAGGCCGGCGAGGGCCTGCTGGTCGAGCGCCGCGGCACGCGTGCCGGCCATCAGTACCGGCTCCTCGGCCACTCCAAGAGCCCGCGGCTCGCGGTCGAGCCCTATCTGATCACGCTCACCTCCGAGAGCGACGTCTTCCCGCTCTTCCAGCACGCGGGCCAGGAGTTCCTCTTCATCCTCGAGGGCGTCGTCGACTACCGTCACGGCAACCGCACCTACCGGCTCGAGCCCGGCGACAGCCTGTTCTTCGACGCCGACGCGCCGCACGGGCCGGAGGAGCTCATCGAGCTCCCGATCCGCTTCCTCTCGATCATCGCCTACCCGCGCGACGAGGGCGACTGAGGGCTCTTGCCTCAAGTGAAACTTCGTTTACCTTCAAGACACAAAATCAGGAGCGGAAAACGCAGCGCATGTGCGGCATCGTCGGCCTCTACCTCAAGGACCAGGACCTGCGCGACCGGCTGGGCGCCCTCTTCGCACCGATGCTGGTCGAGCTCACCGATCGCGGCCCGGACAGCGCCGGGCTCGCCGTCTACCACGACCCGGCACCAGTCGATCACCTGAAGCTCGTCCTTTTCCATCCGGACCCCGACTTCGACTGGACGCACGTACGGGACGCCCTCGGCGCCGGCGCCAAGGTAACGCCCAGGGCCAGCCATGCCGTCGTCGTGACCGAGGGCGAGCCGCGCGTGATCGAGGCGACCCTGGCCGAGGTCGACCCGGCGCTGCAGATCATGTCCGAGGGCCGCGTCATCGAGATCTACAAGGAGACCGGCCTGCCCGACGCCGTCACCCGCCGCTTCCACGTTCCTGCCATGGCCGGCAGCCACGCCATCGGCCACACCCGCATGGCGACCGAAAGTGCCGTCACCACCGCGGGCTCGCACCCGTTCTCGACCGGCCTCGACCTCTGCCTCGTGCACAACGGCTCGCTCTCCAACCACAACTGGCTCAGGGCCGGGCTCGCCCGCCGCTACGGTATGGCCTTCAAGACCGAGAACGACACCGAGGTCGCCGCCGCCTACGTCACCAGCCGGCTGATGGAGGGCCGCACCCTGCACCAGGCGCTCGAGGACGGGCTCGCCGACCTCGACGGCTTCTACACCTTCTGCGTGGGCACGGCGGACGGCTTCGCGGTGCTGCGCGACCCCATCGCCTGCAAGCCCGCGGTCCTGGCGGAAACCGATGGCTGGGTGGCCATGGCGTCGGAGTACCGGGCGCTGGTCGGGCTGCCCGGCATCGAGGCTGCCCGGGTCTGGGAGCCCGAGCCGGCCACCGTCTACAGCTGGGGCGGGACGGCATGAGCCTCGCCAACGTCCTGGCCCTCGATCTCCGGGAACAGAGCCTGCGCGAGATCAACGCGGCTCTCCAGGCCGCCGCCGAAGGCCATTTTCGCATCGAGCATCCCGACGGCGCCCACGCGCTGGCCGTCGGCCTCGCATCCCCCATCGAGGTCGAGATCGCGGGCCATACCGGCTACTACACCGCCGGCATGAACCAGCAGGCCAGCCTGACCATCCAGGGCAATGCCGGCCCGGGTCTCGCCGAGAACATGATGTCCGGCATCGTGCGGGTCACCGGTAACGCCTCGCAATATGCCGGGGCCACGGGCCATGGCGGATTCCTCGTCATCGAGGGCGACGCCAGCTCGCGCTGCGGCATCTCGATGAAGGGCATCGACATCGTCGTCGGCGGCAGCGTCGGCCACATGAGCGCCTTCATGGCCCAGGCCGGCCGGCTCGTGGTGCTCGGCGACGCCGGCGCCGATTTCGGCGACAGCCTCTACGAGGCTCGGCTCTACGTGCGCGGCGCCGTGAAGAGCCTGGGGGCAGACTGCATCGAGAAGCCCTTGCGGGACGAGCATCGGTCCGAGCTGGCCGAGGTGCTGGCCAAGGCCGGCATGGACGCCGATCCGGCTAGCTTCAGGCGCTACGGCTCGGCCCGCAGGCTCTACAACTTCACCATCGACGACGCAGGCGCCAGCACATGACCATCGACGAGCGCGCCCTTCGCCCCTCCGCCATCTTTCCGCCCGAGACCATCCACGAGATCCAGCGCGCGGCCAGGGAGGGCCTCTACGCCATCCGCGGCAACGGCGCCAAGCGCCGGGTCCCGTGCTTCGACGACCTCCTCTTCCACGGGGCGTCCATGTCCCGCTACCCGCTCGAGGGCTATCGCGAGCGCTGCGCGACCGACGTCTGGCTCGGCACCCGCCACGCGACCAAGCCCATCCACCTCGAGATCCCGGTCACCATCGCCGGCATGAGCTTCGGTGCCCTCGGGGCCAACGCCAAGGAGGCGCTGGGCCGTGCCGCCACCGCGGTCGGGACCAGCACGACCACCGGCGACGGCGGCATGACCGAGGAGGAGCGCCGGGCCTCGAAGCTGCTGGTCTACCAGGTCCTGCCGTCCCGCTACGGCATGAACCCGGACCACCTCAGGCAGGCCGACGCCATCGAGGTGGTGGTGGGGCAGGGGGCCAAGCCCGGCGGCGGCGGCATGCTGCTGGGCCAGAAGATCAGCCCGCGCGTCGCCGAGATGCGCACGCTGCCCGAAGGCGTCGACCAGCGCAGCGCCTGCCGCCACCCCGACTGGACAGGCCCCGACGACCTCGCCATCAAGATTCTGGAGCTGCGCGAGATCACCGCCTGGGAGAAGCCGATCTACGTCAAGATCGGCGGGGCCAGGCCCTACTACGACACCGCCTTGGCGGTGAAGGCCGGGGCCGACGTCGTCGTGCTCGACGGCATGCAGGGCGGCACCGCCGCCACCCAGGACGTCTTCATCGAGCATGTCGGATTGCCGACGCTCGCCTGCCTGCGCCAGGCGGTCGAGGCCCTGAAGGAGCTCGACATGCACCGCAAGGTGCAGCTCGTCGTCTCGGGCGGCATCAGGAGCGGGGCCGACGTCGCCAAGGCGCTGGCGATGGGTGCCGATGCCGTCTCGATCGGCATGGCGGCGCTCATCGCGCTCAACTGCAACCGGCCGATCCACGAGGCCGACTACGCGGCGCTCGGCACGCGGCCGGGCTACTGCCACCACTGCCACACCGGCAAGTGCCCGGTCGGCATCACGACCCAGGAGCCGGCGCTCGAGGCCCGGCTCGACCCCGAGACCGGGGCCCGGCAGGTGGCGAACTACCTGAGGACCCTCACCCTCGAGGCGCAGACCCTGGCCCGGGCCAACGGCAAGAGCCACGTCCACAACCTCGAGCCCGAGGACCTCGTGGCCGTGACCGTCGAGGCCGCCGCCATGGCCGGCGTGCCCCTGGCCGGCACGAGCTGGATACCCGGCCGCTAGGCCGAAATCCCTTGCCCGACACCCGCCGATTTGCCATCGCGGGTGCAGGCACCTCGCAACCAGAAGAACGGAGAACACCGGCATGGCCCAGGATCTGGCGAAGATCGCGAAGTCCGAGAAGATCGCCTACTTCCTGATCAGCTTCGCCGACCTCTTCGGCGTGCAGCGCTCGAAGCTGGTGCCGGCCGCGGCGATCGGCGAGATGCAGCATGCCGGGGCCGGGTTCGCCGGCTTCGCCACCCATCTCGACATGACCCCGGCCGATCCGGACCTGTTCGCGGTGCCCGACCCGGCCTCGCTCACCATCCTGCCCTGGAAGCCAGAGGTCGCCTGGCTCGCGGCCGACCTCGTGATGGCCGGCGAGCCCGTTGCCCAGGCACCCAGGCTGGTGCTGAAGCGCCAGCTCGCGGCCGCCGAGGCCCAGGGCTTCCGGCTCAAGACCGGGGTCGAGGCCGAGTACTTCCTGATCCACCAGGACGGCACCACCATCAGCGACCCGGCCGACGTTCAGGCCAAGCCCTGCTACGACCAGCAGGCGCTGATGCGCCGCTACGACGTCATCCGCGAGATCTGCGACGGCATGGAGAAGCTGGGCTGGGGCCCCTACCAGAACGACCACGAGGACGCCAACGGCCAGTTCGAGATGAACTGGCTCTTCAGCGACGCGCTCCAGACCGCCGACCGCCACTGCTTCTTCAAGTACATGGTCAAGACCATCGCCGAGCGGCACGGGCTCAGGGCCACCTTCATGCCCAAGCCCTTCGCGCACCTGACCGGCAACGGTTGCCACTTCCACCTCTCCTTGTGGGACACCAGGGGCAAGAGCAACCTTTTCCTCGACGAGACGGGCGAGCTCGGCCTGTCGCCCACCGCCTACCACTTCCTCGGCGGGATCCTGGCCCACGCCGAGGCCCTGGCGGCGATCACCAACCCCACGGTCAACAGCTACAAGCGGATCAACGCGCCGGTGACGCTCTCCGGGTCCACCTGGGCGCCCAACACCGTGACCTGGGCCGGCAACAACCGCACCCACATGGTCCGCGTCCCCGATCCCGGCCGCTTCGAGCTGCGCCTCGCCGACGGGGCCGCCAACCCCTATCTGGCGCCGGCCGCCCTCCTCGCCGCCGGGCTCGACGGCATCGCCAAGGCGACGAAGCCCGGCAAGCGGCTCGACATCGACATGTACGCCATGGGCCACACCGTGAAGAACGCGCCGCGCCTGCCGCTCAACCTGCTCGATGCGCTCCGCGCCTTCGAGAAGAACAAGCTGCTCGCGACGGCCCTGGGCGAGCCCTTCGCCAAGGCGTACACCAAGCTGCGCATGAAGGAGTGGCTCACCTACACGGGCCAGCTCACCGACTGGGAGCGCGCCTACACCCTCGACGTCTGAGCGTCAGCCCATCATCGCCCGCGGCAGGAACAGGACCAGCGCCGGGACGTAGGTGATGAGCGCCAGCACCGCGAGCAGCGCCAGGACGAAGGGCCAGGACTCGCGGGTGAAGGCGGCGAGCGAGGTCTTGAGGATCGTGGTCGTCGTGTACATCAGCGTGCCCACGGGCGGGGTCACCGCGCCGATGGTGAGATTGACCACCATCACCAGCCCGAAATGCACGGGATCGATGCCGAGCTTGGCGACCACCGGCACGAGGATCGGCGCCAGCAGGATCAGTGCCGCGGTGCCCTCGAGCAGCATCCCGATGCCGAGCAGCATGAGGTTGATGAGAAGCAGCAGGAGCAGCGGATCGCTGGTCAGCGTCGCCAGGAAGGCGGCCAGTTGCGGCGGGATGCGCTCCCAGGCCATGTAGAAGCCGAAGGCGCCGGCCGCACAGATGATCAGCATCACGGTCGAGGTGGCGAGCACGGTCTCGAGCAGGATCGCCGGCACGTCCCGGAGCTTGAGCTCGCGATGCGCGAAGACCCCGACGAGGGCAGCATAGACCACGGTCATCGCCCCGGCCTCGGTCGGCGTGAAGATGCCGAAGCGAATGCCTACCAGAATGAAGAGCGGGATCGTCAACGCGAAACCCGCATCCTTGAAGGCCGCCCACAGCTCTTTGCCGCTGACGAAGCCGTCGCGCACCGGCTGGTAGTCGCGCCGCTTGGCGATGAACGCCGTGGCGATCATCAGGGCCGCGCAGATCATCAGCCCCGGGACGATGCCGCCGATGAACAGCCGGCCGATCGAGACGTCGGCGAGGAAGCCGTAGATGATCAGCCCGATGCCGGGCGGGATGATCGGCGTCACCACGGCCGAGCAGGCGGTGATGGCGGCGACGAACGCCGGCTGGTAGCCACGAGCCACCATCTCGGGCCCGAGCATCTTCGCCTGCATCGCCGCGTCCGCATTGGCCGAGGCCGAGAGCCCGCCCATCATCGTGGACAGCGCCACGTTCGCGTGCGCGAGGCCGCCGCGCCAGTGGCCGACCAGCGCCTCGGCCAGCACCAGGAGCCGTCGCGTGATGCCGGCATGGTTCATGATGGTGCCGACCAGGATGAAGAACGGCACGGCGAGCAGCGGGTAGCTGTCGGTGGCGGCGACGAGGCGCTGGACGAAGATCCCCATGGGCGGCCCGCCGCCCTGGAGGAAGAAGGTCAAGGCCGCCAACGCCATGGCGAAGGCCACGGGCACGTTGACGGCGAAGAGGATGAGCAGCACCGCCATGGGCACCAGGTTCAAGCGCGGGCCCTCCTGCGGCGCCACGCGCCGGCCAGGTGCCAGGCCTGGCGGAGGGCGATCGAGAGGAAGCCCAGCGTCACCGCGAGATAGATGATCGACTGCGGCAGCCGCAGGACGGGGCTGGGATTGGCGAGGTTGCGGATGCTGAAGCCGACACCGAGCCAGACGACATAAGCCGCGAAGACCAGGATGCCGACCTGCACCACCGCCGCCAGGGCCCGCTCGACGGGCCGCGGCAGCAGCCGGGTGAGGATGTCGATGCTGACATGCAGCCCGCGCTTGAACCCGGCCGCCGCCCCCATGAAGACCAGCCAGGCGAAGCCCATGCCCGCCACCTCGCCGGCCCAGGGCGCCGGCTGGGCGGTGACGTAGCGGGTCAGCACCCCCCAGCACACGGCGGCGACGACGATCACCAGGGCCGTGCAGGCGATCGTCTCCTCGACGATGTCGAGCCGGTGCGACGACCGGACCTCCCCCTCCACGACGGCGGTGTGGCTACTGCGCCAGGATGTCCTGGATCGTCTTGTGCAGCCCGGGCGTCCACTGCGGGAAGGCGTCGTAGACGCTGGCCGTCGCCTCCTGGAAGGCCGCGACGTCGACGTCGTCGACGATGGTGATGCCGGCCTCGTCGAACTGGCCGATGTAGGAGTCCTGCTTCTCGAGCGTCAGCCGCGTCATCTCCTCGCCGGCCCGGTGCCCCTCGGTCAGGATGACGTCCTGCAGGTCCTCGGGCAGCGAGCGGAAGAAGTCCTCGCTCATGATGAAGTTGACCCAGGCCGTGAAGTGCCCGGTCATCGAGATCGTGTTCTTGACCTCGTGCAGCTTCGAGCCGTGCAGCGAGCCGAGCGGGGCCTCGGCGGCGGCCACCACGTTCTGCGCCAGGGCGTTGTAGACCTCGGACCACTGCACGGTCGTGGGCCGGGCACCCATCGCCTCGAAGGTGGCGAGCCACATCTGGTTCGGCGGCACCCGCACGGTCATGCCCTGGACGTCGGCCGGGGTCCGGATCGGCACGTCGGCGATCATGTGCCGGGCGCCGAACAGGTTGTTGTACGAGACGACCCGGATGCCGGCCGCCTGGAGCTGGGCGTCGATCTCTGCCAGCCACTCGGAATCGAGGATCTTCTGGAAGTCGCGGTAGTCGGC
This sequence comes from uncultured Geminicoccaceae bacterium, assembly GCA_964460465.1. Taxonomy (GTDB): domain Bacteria; phylum Pseudomonadota; class Alphaproteobacteria; order Geminicoccales; family Geminicoccaceae; genus SLRI01. The sequence goes on from CAYWSB010000107.1 coordinate 14,240, forward strand.
GAGCAGGTAGGGGCCGTTCAGCACGCCCACGTCCGGCACGTAGTCCGAGAGATAGCCGGGGTCGGTGATGTTCATCACGTTGGCCCCCTGGCGGATCATCTCGTTGACGTCCTTGCCGGAGCCGAGCTGCTCGCCCGGAAAGACCTCGACCAGGATGCGCCCGCCCGACGCCTCGCCGACATGGGCGGCGAAGAACTCGGCCGCAAGATGCGCCGGCTCGGTCGCCGAGAGCGAGTGCGCCAGCCGGATGGTGTGCTCCTGGGCCTGGGCACCGGCGGCCAGCGCCATCGCCGTGCCGAGCACCAGCCCGGCCATCACCTTCTGCATCTGATTGCCTCCCGTTCGTTGGTCGCTTGTGGTCTACATTCCGGCCCGGCGCTCGGCCGGCGTGAAGGCCTTCACCTTGGCGGCGCCGGCGTAGAGGATTTTCTCGGCGCTCTCGAGCATCGCCTTGTGGAAGGCCACGCAGGCCGGATCGAAGTCCGTCTCCGGCCGGGGCTCGAGGTCGAAATGCCCGTAGCGGTCCTCGCCCCTCACCAGGGTCGCACTGTCGCGCGCCCCCGCGGTCTGGCGGATGTAGGTGGGAATGTAGCGAACGGCGAAACCGATCCGCGGCTGGTCCGAGCGGTTGGGCTCCGAGCCGTGGAACAGCCGCACATGGTGCAGCGACATCTCGCCCGGCTGGAGGACCACGTCGACGACGTCCTTGGGATCGACCTCGACGGCGATCTCCTGCCCGCGGCTCAAGAGATTGTTCTCGGCGAAGGTGTCCTTGTGCGCCACCTGCTCGCGGTGATGCGTGCCGGGCACCACCTGCATGCAGCCGCTCTCGGGCGTGGAGGGGCTCAGCGCGATCCAGGCGGTCACGATGTCGGCGTGGCTCAGGCCCCAGTAGGTCGAATCCTGGTGCCAGGAGATGAAGGCCGGGTCCCTGGCCGGCTTCCAGAAGAAGCCCGAGGCCCAGCAGAGGAGGTCGGGACCGAGAATGTCCTCGACCGGGTCGAGCACGGCCGGATGGCGAACGAGGTCGGCGAGCCAGGGCAGCAGCAGATGCGGCTTCTGGTTGGTGGCGCGGCTGAGCTTGCCGCCCTCGGCCGCCGCCAGCGCCTCGACCTTGGACCTGAGGCCGGCCGCCATGGCCGCGTCCATCACCCGTATCGGGAACAAAATCCCATCCCGCTTGTAGGCCTCGACCGTCTCCGGCGCGAGCTGCTTCATTGGTCACCTCCCCGATGGCTGACGGGCGGCAAGCTAGCCTATTCTGCCGCGACCGAAAACGGCAAAACCGCCCCGTCCAAGCCCGGAGAAGCCCGATGACCGACGATCTCACCGAGGAGCAGCTGGCCGTCCGGGCCATGGCCCGCGACTTCGCCGCCACCAAGCTCGCCCCGCACGCCGCCGCCTGGGACGAGGCCGAGACCTTCCCCGAGGCGACCCTGCGGGAGGCGGCCGGGCTGGGCATGGCCGCGATCTGCGTCGCCGAGGCGAACGGCGGCGCCGGGCTCGGCCGGCTCGAGGCCGCCCTCGTCTTCGAGGCGCTGGCCAAGGGCTGCACGTCGACCGCCGCCTATCTCTCGATCCACAACATGGTGGCCTGGATGATCGACCGCTTCGGCGACGCCGACCAGCGGGCCCGCCACCTTCCCGGCCTCGTCACCATGCGCCGTTTCGCCAGCTACTGCCTGACCGAGCCCGATGCCGGCTCCGATGCGGCGAGCCTCAGGACCACCGCCCGGCGCGACGGTGACGACTACGTGCTCGACGGGGCCAAGGCCTTCGTCTCGGGCGGCGGGCGCAGCGACCTCTACCTCGTCATGGCGCGCACCGGTGGCGCCGGGGCAGGGGGCATCAGCGCCTTCCTGGTCGAGCACCCGAGCCCCGGCCTCACCTTCGGCCGGCAGGAGCAGAAGCTCGGCTGGCACAGCCAGCCCACGGCCATGGTCCATCTCGACGGGGTGCGCGTCCCCGCCGCCCAGCGGCTGGGTGCGGAGGGCCAAGGCTTCCGGCTCGCCATGGCCGGGCTCGACGGCGGCCGGGTCAACATCGCCGCCTGCTCGCTCGGTGCCGCCCGGGCCTGCCTCGACCGCAGCCTCGCCCATGTCCGCGGGCGCCGGCAGTTCGGACAGAAGCTGGCCGACTTTCAGGCGGTGCAGTTCGCGCTGGCCGACATGGCGACCGAGCTCGAGGCCGCCCGGCTCTTGACCCACCAGGCGGCGCGCAAGCTCGACCGCGGCGCCGCGGACGCGACCATGGCCGCCGCCATGGCCAAGCGCTTCGCCACCGACGTGGGCTTTCAGGTCGTCGACCGGGCGCTGCAGCTCCACGGCGGCTACGGCTATCTCCGCGACCATGCCATCGAGCGCTACTTCCGCGACACCCGGGTGCACCGCATCCTCGAGGGCACCAACGAGATCATGCGCCTCGTCATCGCCCGGCGCCTCCTGGCCGACTAGCGGCCGGCCCGGGACTCACGCCCGCTTGCGCCGGGACTTGGCAAACGTGTCGAAGGCCACGGCCAGCACGATGATGATGCCGATGATGATCTGCTGGACGTAGGAGCTGACATTGTTGAGCACGAGGCCGTTCAGGAGCACGCCGATCAGCATCGTGCCGATCACCGTGCCGAAGATCGTGCCGACCCCGCCGAAGAGCGAGGTGCCGCCGATCACCACCCCGGCGATCACCGTGAGCTCGTAGGTCATCCCGGCCACCGCCTCGGCGGAGTTGAGCCGGGCGCTGAGGACGAAGCCGCCGAGCCCGGCCATGCTGCCGATGATGACGTAGACCGAGAGCGTGATGCGATCGACGTTCAGGCCCGACAGCCGGGCCGCCTCGGGATTGCCGCCGATGGCGTAGACGTTGCGGCCGAAGCGGGTGTAGCGCAGCACCACCCAGGCGACGATCGCCGCCGCCGCGAAGATCACGACCGGCACCGGCACCTGGCCGATATAGCCCTGGCCCCACCAGCGATAGCCGGCGTCGAAGCCGGAAACGGGCCCGCCCCCGGCGAACAGCAGGGCAGCACCCCTGAACGCCGACATGCCGCCGAGGGTCACCACGAAGGGCGGCACCTTGAGCTTGGTGATCGCGAGGCCCTGGAGGAAGCCGCAGCCCATCCCGACCAGCACCGCCGCCAGGATCGCCAGCGGCCAGCCATAGCCCGCAGCCTCGGCGCCGGCACCGACGGCGAAGCGGCTCTCGAAGCCGCCCTTGGCGACGGCGGCCGCGACAAGGCCGGTCAGGGCCACCAGGGAACCGACCGAGAGGTCGATGCCGCGGGTGAGGATGACGAAGGTCATGCCGATCGCGAGCAGGCCGTAGATCGAGACCTGGCGCATGACGTTGAAGAGATTGAGCGGGCTGAGGAAGCGCGGCTCGAGCAGGGCGAACACCGCCATCAGCACGAGCAGGAAGATCAGGGGCGCGAACCTGGCCAGGAGCCCGAAGACATCGAGCTCGCTCGCCCTGGCGCCTCGCTGGCCGGCCTGCTCAAGCATCGGCCGCCGCCCGCTCGCGCGTCGCACCCATGGTCATGAGCTGCATCAGCCGCTCCTCCGACGCCGCCTCGATCGGCAGGTCGCCGGTCAGCCGGCCCTCGCGCATGGTCAGGATACGGTCGCTCAAGGTGAGAATCTCCGAAAGTTCCGAGGAGATGGCGAGGATGGCGATGCCGGCCTCGGCCAGCTCGAACAGGAGCTGGTGGACCTCGGCCTTGGCCGCCACGTCGATGCCGCGGGTGGGCTCGTCGACGATCAGCACCTTGGGCTGCAGCGCCA
>CAYWSB010000108.1:0-17835 GCA_964460465.1 uncultured Geminicoccaceae bacterium
AGCGGCGGCCGGCAGCGGGGCGGCACGAGGCTCGGCCGGCGGCACTGCCGCGGCCGCCGGGTCGTCCGGCACCGCCCGCGCCGTCGGCGCGGACGCCGGGGGCCGCACCTCGGGCAGCGGGGCAGTCGACGGCCCGGGCCCCTCGCCCGCAACCGGCCCGGCGGCCGCTGCCGGCCGGACCTCTTCGACCCCCGGTGGGGGCTGCTGCAGCCGCTGGAGGAAGTCGCCGAGCGAGCCGTCGTCGGAATCGCGGGCCAGCGCCTCCTCGGCATAGGCGAGCGCCAGATCGGCACCGTCGTCGCGGCGCGGCTGCGGTGCCGCGGGCAGCGGCGGCAAGGGCGGCGCGGTATCGGGCCGAGCCGGACGGTCGAGGGCCTGCCGCAGGTCGTCGCCGGCATGGCGGGCATTCGCCCGGTCGGCGACCAGCCCCTCGGCGATGGCGCGGCGCTGCTCCAGCGTGTAGCCGAGCTGCGGCCTCGCCGGCACCGCCGCCAGGGCCGGAAAGGGAGCCGCCGCCATCGCCGGCTCCTCGATCGCCGCCGGCCGCGGCGGCACGTTGTCGACGACCTCGGCGCAGCCGGCGACGAGACCGAGCAGCGGCGCCAGCAACAGGATGTGAGGGCCCGGACGTTTGCGCATCGCTGCTGCCATCCTCGTGCGATTCTTTTTGTCGCGACCGTGGCTGTTGGCGCCCACGGGCAGTTCGGCTAAACCCCCTCGACACCGCGCCGCGAAACGCGGCCCCGCCGGCTGGCGCCGTGTCGTCGCAGCTCTCGGCAAGGGGCTGTCGCGAGCGGGCGCGACCACGACAACATAGGGTATCTCCGAATGGCGAAGCAACAGCAAGCAGACGCGGCCGGAAGCGAACCCGGCGCCAGCCCGGAGGAGATCGCCCAGATCATGCGCGAGATCGCGGGCCGCAGCCACAGCATCGTCGAGGACTTCCTCCGCCGCCAGGAGTTCGCCCAGGGGCACGGTGCTCCGGCCCTCAATGTCGGCCAGACCTTCCTCGAGCTGACGCAGCGGATGATGACCAACCCGAACGCCATCATGGAAGCGCAGTTCGGGCTCTGGCAGGACTACATGCGGCTCTGGCAGACCACCGCGCAGCGGCTGATGGGCCAGGAGCCGGAGCCGGTCATCGCCCCCGAGCAGGGCGACCGGCGGTTCCGGGATGCCGCCTGGAACGACAACATCCTCTTCGACTTCATCAAGCAGTCCTATCTGCTGTCCTCGCGCTACGTGCTCGACACCGCCACGCGCGACCACGGCATGACGCCCAAGGAGCAGCAGAAGGTCGAGTTCTACACCCGCCAGTTCGTCGACGCGCTGGCCCCCTCGAACTTCGTCGTCACCAATCCCGAGGTGCTGCGCGCGACCCTCGAGACCCGCGGCGAGAACCTGCTCAGAGGGCTCAAGCACATGCTCGAGGACCTCGAGCGCGGCAAGGGCCGGCTCTCGATCCGCATGACCGATCTCGACGCCTTCGCGGTCGGCAAGAACATCGCCACCACCCCGGGCAAGGTCGTCTACCAGAACGAGCTGATGCAGCTCATCCAGTACGCGCCGACGACGCCGACGGTGCACAAGCGGCCGCTGCTCGTCATCCCGCCCTGGATCAACAAGTTCTACATCCTCGACCTGCAGCCGAAGAACAGCTTCATCCGCTTCGCCGTCGACCAGGGCTTCACCGTCTTCGTCATCTCCTGGGTCAACCCGGACGAGGAGCTGAGCCACAAGACCTTCGAGAGCTACATGCTGGAAGGCCCGCTGGACGCTCTCGATGCGATCGAGCGGGCGACCGGCGAGAAGGACGTCACCGCCATCGGCTACTGCCTCGGCGGCACGCTGCTCTCGGCCACCCTGTCCTACATGGCGGCGAAGAAGGACAACCGGATCAAGGCGCTGACCCTGTTCACGACGCTGCTCGACTTCAGCGATCCGGGCGAGCTCGGCGTGTTCATCGACGAGGAGCAGCTCGCCGCCATCGAGGCGAAGATGGCCAAGCGCGGCTATCTCGACGGCGCCGAGATGGCGACCACGTTCAACATGCTGCGCGCCAACGACCTGATCTGGTCGTTCGTGGTCAACAACTACCTGCTCGGCAAGGAGCCGTTCCCGTTCGACCTGCTCTACTGGAACAGCGACAGCACCCGCATGCCGGCGGCGATGCACAACTACTACCTGCGCCGATTCTACCACGAGAACCTGCTGGTCGAGCCGGGCGGCATCGAGCTCGGCGGCGTGCCGATCGACCTGCGCAAGGTCCGCCTGCCGGTGTACTGGGTCTCCACCAAGGAGGACCACATCGCACCCTGGAAGGCGACCTACCAGTCGACCCAGATCCTCAAGGGCCCGAAGCGGTTCGTCCTCGCCGGATCCGGCCACATCGCCGGCGTCATCAACCCGCCCGCCTCGGGCAAGTACGGCTACTGGCTGAACGACGAGCTGCCGCCCAATCCCGACGACTGGCTCGCCGGTGCGGTGCATCAGGATGGCTCGTGGTGGGAGGACTGGGCGGCCTGGAACGCCGGCAAGGCCGGCGATCGGGTGCCGGCGCGCCAGCCGGGCGAAGGCGGGCTGCCGGCGCTCGAGGATGCCCCCGGCAGCTACGTGGCAATGCGCGCCGCCTGAGGCCGCCGCCCCGGACGCGCAGCGGAGCGGCGGCGGGCGTTCAGCCGCGCTGCAGCTCGACCAGGCGCAGCGCCGCGTCGCCGGCATTGCCCAGGCGGTGCGCCAGGCCGGCGGCGGCCGCAACCGTCGACCCGGCCGGGTGCAGCGCCACCGCGTCGCCCGCCACGAGCCGCAGCGTCCCCTCGACGACCGTCCAGACCACGCCGGCCACCTCGCCGGCCGCGAGCTCCAGCGCCGCCCCCGGCTCGATCTGCCGCTCGCGCAGCGCGTAGTCCGGCCGCTCGACCAGCCGGGTGAGCGTCCCCCACGCCTGCGGCTCCTGCCGGTGCCGGACCGCCTCCGGCCGGCCGGCCGCGACCAGCCGCCCGACCAGCTCGCGGACCGAATCGGCATCCGCCAGCCGGGCGACCAGGACGGCGTCCGGCGTGTCGACCACCGCCAGGTCATCGACCCCGGCGAGCGCCACCAGGCGGCCGGCGGCGCGCACCAGGTTGTTGCGGCCGGCGACGACGAGCCCGTCACCGAGCACCGCATTGCCCTCGGCGTCAGCCGTCATGACCTCGCGGATCGCCTGCCAGGAGCCGACATCCGACCAGCCGGGGGCGCAGGGCACGACCGCCACCCGGTCCGACCGCTCCATCACCGCCTTGTCGATCGGCGCCGACGGCACCGCCGCGAAGCGCCCGGCGTCCAGCGTGACCGCGCCATCGGCGGCAATGGCGATGGCGGCACGCACCCCGGCCAGCACGTCGGGCGCGTGCCGCTCGAGCTCGGCCAGCATCGTCGCGGCCCGGAACAGGAACATCCCGCTGTTCCAGACGAAGCCGCCCGCCGTCAGCATCGCCGCCGCCCGCTCGGCCGCGGGCTTCTCGACGAACGCCGCGGCCGCCAGCACCGCCGGGGCCCCGGCCAGCGGCGCCCCCAGCCGGATGTAGCCGTAGCCGGTCTCCGGCCGCGTCGCGGTGATGCCGAAGGTGACGAGACGGCCGGCCCGGGCGGCGACCGCCCCCGCGGCGACCGCCTCGTAGAGGGCCGCAGGCGCGGTCATCAGGTGATCGGACGGGCAGACCCACATGAGGACATCGCGGCCCCAGAGCGCCTCGGCCGCCAGGACCGCCACCGCCACCGCGGCCGCGGTGTTGCGGCCCGCGGGCTCCAGCACCAGGTGCCGGCCGAGATCCCCGCCCAGCGCGGCGAGCTGGCGGCGGACCAGGAGCGCCTGCCCGGCGGCGGCCACGGTGAGCAGGCGGTCCGGCGGGCCGATGGCCGTGACCCGGCGGACGGTCTCCTGCAAGAGCGACGCCGGGCCGAGGAGATCGACCAGGTGCTTCGGCCAGGCGGCCCGGCTCGCCGGCCACAGCCGGGTGCCCGAGCCACCCGCCAGCACGACCGGGACCAGATCGTCGATGATCGAGATCGTCAAGCGCTGCTCCACGGTCGGGGATCGACTGCCGCCCGGCTGCTTACCACGTCCTGTCGCCCGGTCCAGGTCCGAAGGGCGACCGCGAGCCGAATGGTGCCGCCGCGCCGCAGCGCCGTTAACCCTTCCGACATTCTCGGCCGCTAGAGTGCGCCAGGACGAGATGGGCTCGGTGATGCGGGAAGACATGATGGCGGCGATCGGGACTCAGAGCACGGCGGCACGGCTGGCGGAGCAGGCGTTGATGGCCATGCAGGCGCGCGCCATCCCGCCGACGCCGCAGAACTTCGCGGTCTGGTATCTGCACCAGAGCGGCGACGACCCGGCCCTGACCCAGGCGATCGCCGCGATCGATCAGAGCGGCCGGGGCTACACCGCCGAGCACTGCGCCGAGCTCTACAGGCTGCATGGCGGCACGGCCGACCAGTGCGGCCAGATCCAAATGGTCAGCGAGCGGGTCCACGAGCTGGTCGACGAGGTGATGACCAAGCTCGGCCGTGCCACCTCCCACACGCGCGACTACAGCGCGCGGCTCTCCTCGCTCGGGCACGGCCTGAGCTCGGTGATCGAGCCGAGCGAGCTCGTCGCCCTGGTCCGCGAGCTGGAGAACCAGACCGAGCTGATGCGCCGCCGCGCCGACCAGCTGGAGAGCGAGCTCGAGCGCAACAGCCGCGAGATCAACAACCTCAGGGACGACCTCGCCAGCGCCCGCCGGGCGGCGACCACCGATCCCCTGACCGGCCTCGGCAACCGCAAGCTGTTCGACGAGGTCTTCGCCATCGAGGCCGAGACGGCCGCGAGCGGCGGTCTGCCGCTGTCGCTGCTCGTCACCGACATCGACCACTTCAAGATCTTCAACGACCGCCACGGCCACCAGATCGGCGATGCCGTGCTCAAGCTCGTGGCGGAGAAGCTCAGGCGCTCGGCAAAGGAACGCGACACGGTCGCCCGCTACGGCGGCGAGGAGTTCGTCCTGCTGCTGCCGAGCACCGCGGAGGCGGCCGCGGCGCAGCTCGCCGAGCAGCTGCGGACCGAGATCGCGCGCAGCCGGCTCGTGGTCCGCAACCGCGGCCAGGATCTGGGCAAGGTGACGATCTCGATCGGGGTGGCGCAGCTGCGGCCCGGAGAGTCCCCCGACGACTGCTTCCGCCGCGCCGATCAGGCGCTCTATCGGGCGAAGGGCGAGGGCCGCAACCGGGTGGTCGCGGCGGACGGCAGCGTCGCACCGCTGGCGGCGGTGGCCTGATCCCGCGCCCGGGCCGCGGCCGGGCCGCCACCCGGCTCGTCGCCCGCTCCGTGTCGTTCGGCCACAGCATGACACCGTGCGGGAGCGACCGGCGTCGCCGGGTGTATTTCTCGACCTTGAGGACTGGACATGTGCCCGGCCTTGGCGCATATAACGGCTTCTCGTCAGTTTTGCCTTATGCACAGCGGCACGCGCGGCGGCGGCATACTGGTCTACTTAACTCTCACGGGTTGGGGGATCGGCATGATCCAGTCCTACGGCGGTGCTGCCGCCATGATTCGCGCCTTCGCTCCGGAACTTCCCATTGTCGGCATCCGGCCGCACCTGATCCAGGATCGGGCGCGGCAGGTGCTCGCGGCGTTTCCGGGCGACGTCCTCTACGCGGTCAAGTGCAACGACCACCCGGTCGTGCTCGAGGCCCTCTACGCCGCCGGCGTGCGGCAATTCGATACCGCGTCGATCAAGGAGATCCGGCTGGTCCGTCGGCTCCTGCCGGACGCCGTCTGCCATTTCATGCATCCGGTGAAGAGCAGCGAGGCGATCGCCGAGGCCTATGCGGTGCACGGCGTGCGCCGCTTCGTGCTCGACCATCCGCGCGAGCTCGACAAGATCGTCGCGGCGACCGGTGGGGCGCCGGATCTCGAGCTCTTCGTGCGCCTGGTCGTGCCCGGCGACGGCGCCCTGTTGACCCTGACCGGCAAGTTCGGCACCGGCGCCGAGGAGGCGGTGGGCCTGCTGCGTCGCGCCCGCAAGGTGGCGTGCGCCGTCGGCATCACCTTTCACGTCGGCTCGCAGTGCACGGAGCCGGCCGCCTACGAGCGGGCGATCGACATCGCGGCCGGCGTGGCGGCGGCTGCCGGCGGCGTCGACCATCTCGACGTCGGCGGCGGCTTCCCGGCCGCCTATCGGGGCGACGAGCCGCCCTTCGAAGCCTTCGTCGCGGCGATCACCGCCGCCGTCGAGCGGCACGGGCTGGGCGCCGCCCTGCAGTGCGAGCCCGGTCGGCTGCTGGTCGCCGACGGCGCCTCGGTCTTCGCCCGGGTCGAGCTCCGCCGCGGCCAGTCGCTCTATCTCAACGACGGCGTCTACGGCAATCTGGCCGAGCTCAAGTGGGTCGGGCCGCAGTTCCCGACCCGGGCCCTCGGCGTCGACGGCCAGCGCCACGGGCCGGACGCCGCCTTCGACCTGTTCGGCCCGACCTGCGACAGCATCGACAGCATGCCCGGCCCGCACTGGGTCGCCGCCGACGTCATCGACGGCGACTGGATCGAGGTCGGCATGATGGGGGCATATTCCAGCGCGCTGCGGACCGACTTCAACGGCTTCGCCGAGTGCCACACCGTGTTGCTCGACGACGGCGTGTGGTTCGCCCTCGAGCCGGTCGAGACCCCGCTGCGCCGCGCCGCCTGAGCCCGATCGTCCCGGCGCCCGGTCGCCAGGACGATCCGTGGATGCTAGTATGACGACGCGGTGTTCGGCGGTGCGGCGAGCGTCCGTGGTTGTCGGTGGCGGGCCGGCGGGCCGCGGCATTGGGATGAGGTCCCTGCATGGAGCGTCGACGGTCCTTAGCCTGGCTGGCCGGGTGCCAGCCCTTCGCGGCGGCCATGCTGGTCGCGGCGGCCGCGGCCGAGACGCCGGGCGTCGCCGATCCGGCGCTCGGCCGCGATCTGGCGGCACGGCTCTGCAGCGCCTGCCACATCGTCGAGCCACGCCATGCCGGCCCGGTGATCGACGGCGTGCCAACCTTCATGCGGATCGCGGCCGAGCTCGACGATGCCGCCATCGAGACCCTGCTGCTGGCCGCCAGCCATCCGGTGATGCCCGAGCCGCCCCTCACCCGCCTCGAGCGCCAGCACGTCATCGCCCATATCCGCTCGCTCGAAGGCCAGTAGCCGCGCCCCGCCGCCCGGCTGCGGTCAGGCGGCGGGGCGCAGGGTCAGCCGCACGCTGCCGTCCGGCAAGCGCTCCTGCTCGAGCTCGAGGTCGCGGGCGAGCGCGAAATCGACGAAATCGGCCGGTGCCGCCGGGTCGGTGACGAGCACCACCAGAACCGTCCCCGGCGGGGCGAGCTGCAGCGCCCGGCGCGCCTCGAGCAGTGGCAGCGGACAGCTCAGCCCGCGGGCGTCGACGAGCACGCGCGGCGGCCCACCCTTCCCGCTCAAAGCCGGCTCATGACGACGTCGAGGGGCTTCTTCCGGCGCGCCGCCGCCGGTGTCCGGGTGTCCGGCGCCGGATGGCCGGCGACCACGAGGAGGAACGGCTTCTCCCGCGCCGGCCGCCGGCACAGCCGGCCGAGGAAGCCCATCGGCGACGGGGTGTGGGTCAGGGTGGCGAGGCCGGCATGATGCAGCGTGGCGAGCAGGAGGCCGGTGGCGATGCCGACCGACTCGCTCACGTAGTAGTGCTTCCGCTTCGTGCCGTCGGCGGCGAGACCGTGCCGCTCGGCGAAGACGGCGATCAGCCAGGGTGCGGTCTCGAGAAAGGGCTTCCGCCAGTCCGTGCCGAGCGGTGCCAGGGCCGCCAGCCAGTCGGGCCCGGCCCGCTCGGCATAGAACGCCCGCTCCTCGGCCTCGGCGGCTTCCCGGATCTCGCGGCGCAGCGGCCCCGGCCCGATCAGGCAGAAATGCCAGGGCTGCTGGTTGGCGCCCGAAGGCGCACTCGCGGCTGCCCGGATCGCCGCCTCCATCACCTCGACCGGCACCGGGTCGGGGGCGAAATCGCGCACCGTGCGCCGGGTGGCCAGCTCGGCCGCCATGGCCCGGGCGCGCGCCACCAGGGTCGCCGGCGGGCGCCGCGCGTAGCCTTCGAGCGGCAGCAGCTCCGGCATCGCCGCGGCGCGCCGGCTCAGCCCGCGACCAGGCCGTGCTCGACGGCCAGCCGCTTGAGGTAGGTCATGCCCGGGTCGAGCACCTCCTCGGCGCTCCTGGCGACCGGCCGCCAGACCGACAGCGCCTTGGCCAGCTCGGGGGGCATGTTGATGAAGGCCTCGCCCACCAGGTCGCCGGCGAACCCGGCCGCCGCCAGGGCCGCCATCGTCGCCGGGAAATCGACCGTGCCGGTCCCGGGCACACCGCGGTCGCTCTCCGAGAGATGGATGTACTTCAGATGCCTGCCGGCCTGCTCGATGCCGCTCCTGAAGCCCTTCTCCTCGATGTTCATGTGGTAGGTGTCGAGATGGATCATCACGGCCGGCTCGCCGATCCGCTCGATCAGCCGCACCGCCTGCTCGGCCGTGTTCAGGAGATGCGTCTCGTAGCGGTTGCAGGGCTCGAGGCCGAGCGTCATGCCGAGCTCGCCGGCGCGGCGCGCCACCGGCCGGAGCGCCCGCTCGATGGCGGCGTACTCGGCCTCGGTCGGGCCGGTGCCCGTGGTGTAGCCCAGCGTCGAGTAGGTCACCCCGGTGAGCGTGTTCGAGCCCAACGCGTGGGCGACGTCCAGCGCGTTCAGCAAGAACGCCGTGGCCTGCTCCGGATGCAGCGGCGCGCAGGCCTCGAACGGCAGGCCGAGCGAGCAGGTGGGGGCGACCCCGTGCCGCTCGAACAGGGCCCGGCTGTGCGCCGCATCCACGGCGGCCGGGTTCAGGAGTGCGATCTCGATGACGTCGAGACCGTGCCGGGCCGCCGTCGGCACCACGCGCTCGGCCGCCTCCCTGGTCCAGGCCGCGGTCCAGAGACTGCTGTGCATGCCGAAGCGAACCCGCTGGTGCGCCATTGCGCCGCTCCCCGATCGGTTGTTGAGTGCCCCCCAGACTAGGTGCGCGCGTGGCCGTTGCCAACCGGCGGCGACGCGCCCCGAGGGACGCGCGCGATGATCACCAAGGACTAAGCCGTCACCATGGCCCGCTACGCCACCTGGCAGAACGCGGCCCAGCTCGAGGCGGCCGACGGGCTCGACGACGCCGCCCGGCGGGCGCCGCGCGGGCTCTTCTTCGGCTCGATCATGGGAACCATGAACCACCTGCTCTGGGCCGACCAGATCTGGCTGCACCGCTTCGCCGGCACCGGCCTGCCACGGGTCGCGAGCATCGCCGAGTCGCCCGGCCTCTGCGCCGACTGGGCTTCGCTCCGCCGCGAGCGACGCCATGTGGACGCCGTCATCCGGGACTGGGCGGAGTCCCTCGACCCCGCCTGGCTCGCCGGCACGCTCACCTGGTTCTCGGGTGCCGCGGGGCGCGACGTCTCCCGGCCGCGGACCCTGCTGGTGGTGCACCTCTTCAACCACCAGACCCACCATCGCGGCCAGATCCACGCCGCCCTCACGGCGGCGGGCTGCCGGACCGCGGCGACGGACCTGCCCTTCATGCCGGAGCCGGGCTAGCGCCGGCGGCCGCGCCTCAGCCGCCGGAGTCGGGACGGCGGAACAGCCGGCTCGCGGCACGGGCGATGCCCAGGATGAGCGCCGGGATGCCGATCAGGATCAGGAGGGCCAGGATCAGGAGCTCCATCGCCACAGTCTACTCCGCCAACCGTCCCCCGACGGCGGCGAAGATCGTCCGCCGAGCCCGGCGGTCAACCGGCCGGCGCTCGGCATGCGGCAAGCGGTCGCCGCGGTGGCGGGGCCGCAGCACCCTCGACCGGACGGGCGGTGCACTGGCATACGAGCGGCCACGATGCACGACAACCACCTCGAGAGGCGGAGGGTGCCGATGATCGCCGATCTCCTCGCCAACAACCGGGCGTGGTCGCGGGCGCGCACCGCCGCCGACCCCGATTTCTTCCCGCGCCTCGCCCGCCAGCAGCGGCCGGACTATCTCTGGATCGGCTGCGCCGACAGCCGGGTGCCGGCGAACGAGATCGTCGGCCTCGACCCGGGCGAGCTGTTCGTCCACCGCAACGTCGCCAACCTCGCCCCGCCCAGCGACATCAACTTCCTCTCGGTGCTGTCCTTCGCCGTGGTCGTGCTGCGCATCCGCCACGTCATCGTCTGCGGCCACTACGGCTGCGGCGGCATCCGCGCCGCCTTCCACGACGAGCGCAACGGCATCGTCGACCACTGGCTGGCACCGGTGCGGGCCACCTATCGCCGGCACCGCCGGACGATCGACGGCCAGGCCAGCGAAGCCCAGAAGCTCGACGCGCTCTGCGAGGCCAACATCCGTGACCGGGTGCGCGACGTGGCCACCACCACCATCGTCCGCGACGCCTGGCACCGCGGCCAGGAGCTCGCCATCCACGGCTGGGTCTACGGCCTGGCCGACGGCCTGCTGCGCGATCTCGGGGTCAGCGTCCAGCGGCCCGACGACGTGGCCGACTGACACCGTCGACGATGGCAGCGGTGCCGCGCGATGGGGGCCGGGGTCCGGCAGGCATCGGCCCCTCCGGCCCGCCGCTCAGCTCGCCGCCCCCGGCAGGGACGCCGCGCGCCGGACGCCACCCAGGATCGGCTCGTCGCCCAGGCCGAGCCCAGAGGCCATGGCCTCGAGACGCTCGGCCCAGGCCTTGGCCCCCTGCTCCCGGCAGACCACGCGCGCCTGGGCGAGCCGGTCCGCCGCGGTGACGCGGTCGCCGCGCCGGACCGCGCTCGCCATCTGCAGCCGCAGGATCTCCGCCAGCGGCCAGCGCTCGCAGCTGCGCTCGACCCGGGCGAGTGCCTCGGCGAGCAGCTCCTCGGCCTCGCCCAGCCGGTCGGCGGCGAGCAGCACTTCGGCCAGCATCGCCTGGTAGAACGGGATCTCCACCTCGACCGAGTTGGCGGCGAAGGTGGCCAGCGCCTGCCGCATCCTGACCACCCCGGCGTCGAGCTCGCCCGCCGCGGCCAGCGCCATCCCCTCGTGGTAGCCGACGAGGTCGACCCAGAACGGGGCACCCCGGGCGAGCGCGATGCGCCTGAGCTCGTCGAGCAGCGGTGCCGTCCGGTCGGAGCCGTGCTGCATGCGCTCGAGGATCAGGATGTTGGCGAGCGTCAGCGAATGGGTGAACTCCGAGCTCTGCCGCGAGATCGCCAGCGCCTGGTCGGTGACCGCGCGCGCCTCGCCGGGGCGGCCGAGGCAGAAGGCGGCGAGACCCTGGTAGACCATGGCCGCGACCGGGTACTGGTAGTGGGTGAGCAGGTCGGCCGAATGCAGCCGACTCGCATCCGCCAGCGAGCGCTCCATCGCTGCGTCGGCGGCCGCCAGCTCGCCCCGGAAGAACAGCACCTTGCCCATTGCCTGGTAGCCGAGCGCGGCCGCGGCGGGGCTGTCCTGAAGCGCCGGCGCCTCGATGAAGGCCCGGGCCACGGCCTCGGCGGCGGCGATGTCCGGCCGGTTGAAGAGGATGCCGAACTCGAGCCGCAGCACCCGCAGGAGATCGCCGCTGCGATGCAGCCGCTCGGCCAGCGCACGCGCCCGGCGGCAGGCGTTGAGCGCCTCGTCGCCGCTGGTGAAGCGGGCCGCGCGCAGGGCCTGGGCGAGCGTGATCTGCAGCGGCAGCTCGTGCCCATCCTGCACCTCGCCCGCCTCGAGATGGGCGGCGGCGGCGAGGCCGGCGCGCAGATGCTGCACGGCCTCCTCGTAGGCGCCGCGGCCGAGCGCCTGCTGGCCGGCGGCGAGCCAGGTGGCGGCGGCCGGCGCGAAGCTGGCGGCGGCGGTCAGGTGGCGGGCCACGATCTCCGGCCGGTTGCGCACGAAGGCCGGCAGAATGGCGGCCACCCGGTCGGCGATCAGCCCGTGCAGCTCCTGGCGATGGCGCAAGAGCAGCGTCTCGTAGGCGGCCTGGTGCATCAGCCCGTGCTTGAAGGTGTAGAGATCCAGGGCGCCGTCGGAGACCGGGTGGACGAGATCGGCCGCCACCAGGGCGGCGAGCCCGGCCTCGAGCTCGGCCGGCGGACCCGGATAGACGGCGCGCAGGAGCTCGAGGCGGAACTCGCGGCCGATGCAGGCCGCCACCTGGGCCACCGACTTGGCCTGCGGGTTGTGATCCAGGCGCGAGAGCAGCGTGTCGTAAAGGGTGGCCGGGACGAAGGCCAGCGCCTGCTCCATGTCGATCCGCCCGTCGGCGCCGGGCTGCAGCGAATCGCGCTCGATCAGGCTCTGGCAGACCTCCTCGAGAAACAGCGGGATGCCGTCGGTGCGGTCGATGATCCGCCGGGCGATCGGGATCGAGATCACCCGGTCGCCGAAGATCTCCTGCAGGAATTCCGCCGACTGCGCCCGGCTGAGCTTCTTCAGCTGCACGACCAGCGGGTCGAAGGGCTGCAGCCAGCGGGTATCCGCCTCGGGCCGCGCCGTCAGCACCACGAGGATCGGCTTGTCGGCCGCCTTGACCAGCATGCGCTGGACGAGCTCGCGGGTCGACGGGTCGACCCAGTGGATGTCCTCGAGCACGAGCAGGGACGGGCCGGTCTTGGCCAGATCGAGGAAGAGGTTGACCAGCGCCGTGAAGGTGCCCTCGCGCAGCCGGTCCGGCGTGGTGTCGCCGGCCGATCCCGCCGCGTTGGACAAGAGCGGGGCCAGATCGTCGGCGAGCCCGGCGCTGACCCGGGCGGCGACGAGGTAGCGCTCGAGCTTGCGCATGCGCAGCGGCGGTGGATCGGCATGGCTGACCCCGGCCGCGGCCTCGAGGTGGCGGACCACGGGGTAGAGCGGGCTCTCGGCGAAGAGCGGCGAGCACTGCAGGCTGACCCGGCGATGCCCGGCCGCCTCGATCGTGTCGCTGATGCTGCGCACCAGCCGCGACTTGCCGATGCCGGGGATGCCGGTGATCAGCACCGCCTGGCCCTCGCCGCGCTCGGCCATCGACCAGCGCTCGAGGATCAGGTCGCGCTCGAGCGAGCGGCCGACCATCCGCGCGATCGTGGTGACCCGGGTGGCGGCGAAGCGGGTCTCGATGTCGCTCTCGGAGAGCACCTCGAAGACGATGACCGGCTCGGCGAAGCCCTTCACCGCCATCCGGCCCATCGGCTTGAAGCGGAACAGCTCGCCGGCGAGCTGGCGGGTGATCGAGCCGCAAACGACCGTGCCCGGGGCCGCCAGCGTCTGCAGCCGCGCCGCCAGGGCCGGCGTGTCGCCGATCACCGTCTGCTCCGCGGTCGAGCCCGGGTCGTCGAGGCGGCCGACGACCACCGTGCCCGAGGCGACACCGACCCGAACGCCGAGCGGCCGGGCCAGGTCGGTCGCCTGGCCCAGGCGGCGGACGATGGCGAGACCGGCCCGAAGGGCCGATTCGGCGTCGTTCTCGAGCGTCCGCGGGAAGCCGAAATAGGCGATCATGCCGTCGCCCAGGAAGGGGCCGACATAGCCGCCGAACTGGCGGATCGCCGCGGCGCAGTAGCGCTGGAAGCGGGCGATCAGGTCGCGCATCACCTCGGGGTCGAGCTCGGTGGTGAGCTCGGTCGAGCCCTCGATGTCGCAGACGAGAATGGTCAGCTGCCGCCGCTCCGCACTCTCCAGCGGCGGCTTGGTGGCCTCGTCGTCGGCCGACCCGGAGCGCAGCTCGCCGCCGGCCAGCGGGTCAGCCGGCGCTGCCGTCCCGGCCTGCAGGAGCGCGATGGCGGCGAGCAGCCGGCGGCGGTCGCCGACCTTGACGACGCCGATGTCCCTGAGGTCGTCGGCCGAGAGCAGCGGCAGCACGTCGGCCTCGATCGCGTGCTCGGCGAAGAGCGCCACGTAGTCGGCGAGGTCGAGCTCGCGCAGCCAGGTTGCGACATCGATGGTCATGGCAGCTTCGTCCGACATTCGCGCCAGGACACTGGCGATGATCGTCCCACGGGTCGCGAGACCAGCAACCGAAGCCTGGGCGTGGCGCCTGTCGGGAAGGCGAGAGCATGGCGCAAATCGCCCGGGCGAGCAATCGGGCAAGTGGCAGGGGCCGCCCGCCAAGGTCCGCCGCGAGTTTCGAGTTGCTTTTGCCGGTCAGCCGGCTTTCTCTGCGCCGGCGGCGAGGCGGCAAGGCGGCAAGGCGGCGGCGAGGCAGCGGGGAGGAACGATGCGCTATCCGCGCGATCTTTTGGGCTACGGTGCCGCACCGCCCGCGGCCGACTGGCCCGGCAATGCCCGAATCGCCGTCCAGTTCGTGCTGAACTACGAGGAGGGCGGCGAGAACTGCATCCTCCACGGCGATGCGGGATCCGAGGCCTTCCTCTCGGAAATCGTCGGTGCCCAGGCCTGGCCCGGCCAGCGCCACTGGAGCATGGAATCGATCTACGAGTACGGTGCGAGGGCCGGCTTCTGGCGGCTGCATCGCCTGTTCACCGCCAACGACGTGCCGGTCACCGTCTACGGCGTGGCAACCGCACTCGCCCGCTCGCCCGCCCAGGTCGAGGCGATGCTGGCGGCGGGCTGGGAAATCGCCAGCCACGGGCTCAAATGGATCGACTACAGGGACCACGACCGCGAGGCGGAGCGGGCCGAGATGGCGGAGGCGGTCCGCCTGCACGCCGAGGTCGTGGGCGAGCCGCCCGAGGGCTGGTACACCGGCCGCTGCTCCGCCAACACGGTCGACCTCGCGACCGAGACCGGCGGCTTTCTCTACGTCGCCGACAGCTACGCCGACGACCTGCCCTACTGGCGCGAGCATGCCGGCCGGCAGCAGCTCATCGTCCCCTACACGCTCGATGCCAACGACATGCGCTTCGCCACCCCGCAGGGCTTCAACGCGGGCGAGCAGTTCTTCGCCTACCTCAAGGACAGCTTCGACACCCTCTATGCCGAAGGCGAGGCCGGGTCGCCGAAGATGCTGAGCGTCGGCCTGCACTGCCGCCTCGTCGGCCGGCCCGGCCGCGTGGCGGCGCTGGCCCGCTTCATCGACTATTGCCAGCGCCACGAGCAGGTCTGGTTCGCCCGGCGCATCGACATCGCCCGCCACTGGATGGAGCGGCACCCGGCCCCGCCGGTCGGCCGCGAGCTGCCGTCGCGCATGCCGAAGGAGCGCTTCGTCGCCCGGTTCGGCGGGGTGTTCGAGCACTCGTCCTGGGTGGCCGAGCGCGCGCACGCGCTCGAGGTCGGCCCGACGCACGACAGTGCCGTCGGGCTCTGGCACGCCATGGCCCGCGTCTTCCGCTCGGCCGGCGACGCGGAGCGCCTGGGCGTGCTGCGCGCCCATCCCGATCTCGCCGGCAGGCTCGCCCAGGCCAGGCGGCTGACCGCGGAATCGGCGGCCGAGCAGGCCTCGGCCGGGCTCGACGCGCTGACCGACGCCGAGCGCGCCCGGTTCACCGAGCTCAACGCCCGCTATGTCGAGCGCTTCGGCTTTCCCTTCATCGTCGCGGTCCGGGGGCTGACCAAGGGCGAGATCCTCGACGCCTTCGAGCGTCGGGTCGAGAACAGCCGCGAGGTCGAGCTCGGCACCGCCTGCCGCGAGGTCGAGCGGATCGCGCGGCTCAGGCTTCAGGACATGCTGCCCGGCTGAACCGGGCGACGATCGGGGATGACCATGCAGGACGACAAGACGACCCCGCCACGCTTCGCGGTGACCGGTATCAACCTCGCCTCGGCGGGCCTGGGTGCCCGCGCGGTGAGCGCCTCCGACGAGTTCTTCGCCCCCCTGGCGCGGATGCTCGAGGACGCGCCCGCCGTGTTCTACCCGGATCGCTACGACGACCACGGCAAGTGGATGGACGGCTGGGAGACCCGGCGCCGGCGCAACGGCGGCCACGACCACGCGGTGATCGCCTTGGCCGCCCCGGGGCGGCTCATGGGCTTCGACGTCGACACCGCGCACTTCACCGGCAACTACCCGCCGGCCTGCCGGATCGAGGCGGCGCTCTCGGACGGCGACCCGGACGAGGCGACCGAGTGGCACGAAATCCTGCCGATGCGGCCGCTCGGGCCCTCCGCCCAACACTTCTTCGCCTGCGCCGACGAGCGCGTCTGGAGCCATCTGCGCCTGCACATCTACCCCGACGGCGGCGTCGCCCGGCTCCGTGTCTACGGCCGGCCGGTGCTGCAGGGCGATGCGACGGGCGAGCTCGACCTCGCCTCGGCGCTCAACGGCGGCCGGGTGGTGGCCTTCTCCAACGCCCACTACGGCGCCTACCAGCGCCTCCTCGCCCCCGGCCGCGGCCGCGACATGGGTGACGGCTGGGAGACCCGGCGGCGGCGCGAGCCCGGCAACGACTGGCTCATCGTCGAGCTGGGAGCCCGCGGGCGGATCGACCGGGCAGTGATCGACACCTGCCACTACAAGGGCAACTTCCCCGACAGTTCCTCGCTGCAGGCGGCCGACCTCTCCGACTTCAAGGGCGACCTCGCGCAGGCCGTCGTGACCGCGGCCATGTTCTGGCCCGTCCTGCTCGAGCCGCAGAAACTGACCGCCGATGCGATCCACGAGTTCGGACGCGAGCTCCGTGACGTGGGCCCGGTGACCCACGTGCGGCTCAACATCTACCCCGACGGTGGGGTCAGCCGCCTGCGCCTCCTCGGCCGGCGGGCATGACCGGCCGCCTCATTTGCGCCGCACCGCTGACGGCCGCGGCCTTCGCCCCCTTCGGCGAGGTGATCGAGGCCACGGGCGAGCCGAGCTTCCAGATCAACCAGGGCATGTGCGACCGCTACCACGACCTGGCCCGCATCGAGGTCGCCGATGCCGAAGGGGCGCCGGCGATCAGCATCGGCCGCGGCCGCCCCTACGCCCTGCCGCTCGAGCTGCGCCTGGTCGAGCGGCATCCGCTCGGCAGCCAGGCCTGGATCCCCCTGGGCGGCGACCCCTTCCTCGTCGTCGTCGCCCCGGACGAGGCCGGCCGCCCGGGCCGACCGCTCGCCTTCATGACCGCCCCGGGCCAGGGCGTGAGCTACCGCCGCGGCGCCTGGCACGGCGTGCTGACGCCGCTCGGCCGGCCGCAGGCCTTCCTCGTCGTCGACCGGGTCGGCCCCGGCACGAACCTTGCTGAGCATGTCTACGACGAGCCCTGGACCATCACCGCCGACTAGCAGCTTCTGCCGCCGCGGCAACGACCCGGTGCCCGGTCGTCTCCAGCTCGAAGGATGATTGCGATGGCAACCGCCGCGTCGATCGGCACCCCGGACCAGCTGCGCGACCCGGACTACCTCCCGCCGCTGATGCAGGCCGTGCCGCTCGGCATCCAGCACGTGCTGGCGATGTTCGTCAGCAACGTCACCCCGGCGATCATCGTCGCCGGGGCCGCCGGCTTCGGCTTCGGCACGCCCGGCGTCGGCGACCTCGTCTACATGATCCAGATGTCGATGCTGTTCGCCGGCGTGGCGACGCTGCTCCAGACCATCGGCATGGGCCCGGTCGGCGCCCGGCTGCCCATCGTCCAGGGCACCAGCTTCGCCTTCCTCCCCATCATGATCCCGCTGGTCGCCGGCAAGGGGGTCGACGCCATGGCGGTGGTCATGGGCGGTGTCATCACCGGCGGCCTCATCCATACCTGCCTGGCACCCTTCATCGGCCGCCTGCGCTTCGCCCTGCCGCCCCTGGTCACCGGGCTCATCGTCGTGATGATCGGCCTCGCCCTGGTCCGCGTCGGCATCCAGTACGCCGCCGGCGGCGTGCCCAAGATCGGCACACCCGAATACGGCAGTGCGCAGAGCTGGTTCGTGGCGCTGGTGGTGGTCGTCGTCACCCTCGCCGTCAAGTTCTTCACCCGCGGCCTGATG